>JAFGPF010000016.1 GCA_016926115.1 Dehalococcoidales bacterium
AGAATCGCATGGATATTAACAAGTATCGTGTCGACGGCAAGGTTGCCATAGTGGTCGGCGGCGCCGGGGACATCGGCAAAGCCATCGCCGAGACGCTTTCCGGGGCCGGTGCCAACGTCGTTATCAGCAGCCGGAAGCAGGAAAACCTGGATGCCGCCGCCGAGGAAATCACGGCCAAGACCAAGGGCAAGGTCCTGCCGCTGGCTTCGCACATCGCCAAGATGGACCAGACCAAGCCGTTCGTCGAGCAGGTGATGAAGGAGTTCGGTAGAATCGATATCCTGGTGAACAGCTCCGGCGCCAGTTTCATGGTGCCCCTCACCGATATGGAGGAATGGCAGTGGGACGCGGTGATGAACGTCAACGTCAAGGGCCCGTTCTTTTTAGCCAAGGAAATCGCCCCCATCATGAAAGAGCAGGGCGGGGGCAGTATCATCAACATCACCTCCTACATGGGCGTGCGCGTGGAGGAATCGCTGGGCGCTTACTGTATCAGCAAGGCGGCGGTCATGCACATGACGCGCGTCATGGCCAAGGAGTGGGGCAAGTGGAACATCAGGGTCAACGCCATCGCTCCCGCCTGGGTGCACAGTCGGCTGTCCGACCCGTTCCTCCAGATGCCCGGGGTCAACGACAGGATGCTGAGCCAGACCGCGATAGGGCGGTTCGGCGAGCCGGACGACGTGGCGGCGATTGCCCTTTACCTGGCGTCCGACGCTGCGGAAAACCAGACGGCTGGTATCTTCCCGCTCGATTACGGTATGCTGACATAAAGAAGTAACAAGTGGCAAGGAAGGGATAAGTACGAAGTGACGAAATGGGGGAGGGGGTGGTTTGCTACTTGTTATATGAGAGTTGTCACTTAAAATAAAAAGGAGGCAATGAGATGTCTTTGAAGGGAAAAGTGGTACTGGTTACCGGTGCTAGGCAGGGCCTGGGAAAATCGATATCGCTCGGCATGGCCGAGGAAGGGGCCGACCTGGTAGTATGCGACCGCGTCACCGACGACGGCAAGCTGGACGAGACCGCCAAAGAGATAGAGGCCCTCGGCGTTAATGCGCTGACCATGGGCGGGGATATCACCATCGAGGAAGACGTTAATGAAATCGTCAACAAGGCAATAGAGAAGTTCGGTAAAATAGATGTGCTGGTGAACAACGCCGGCGTTACCTCTCAGGACTCCTTTCTTAAGTTGCCTTACCGCCGATGGCGGCTGGTTCTCTCGGTGAACCTGGACGGGACTTTCCTCTGTTCCAAGGTGGTCCTGCCGCACATGCTGGAAAAGAAGAGCGGCGTGATTATCAACGTGTCATCGATACTCGCCCACCAGATACGCATGAACGTCGCTTACGGCGTCACCAAAGCCGGCGTGGAGCGTTTTACGCTGGGCCTGGCGCGGGAGATGCGGCGGGAGGAGGGCATCTCGATAACGTGCATCCGGCCGTACTTCGTCAAGACCGACGTAGTCATGGGTTTCATGGAAGGTCAGGATACCAGCGACTTCGAGGAGCCGATAATCTGGCAAAAATACCCCGCGATGTTAGCCGGACTCGACGCGAAGGAAACGACCGGCAAGATATGGGACAAAGCCGCATTGGAAGAGAAGTTCGGTAAAGTAGAATAACAGACTGAAATCACGCGACTAATAATAACGCCCCGGCTCATACGGTCGGGGCGTTTTGGTTTTACACCAGTGTGTATCGCTATTTCTGGACGACTTCACAGAACAGTTCTGGCGTACCGTAGCCGGCCCCCCAGCTGCTTCCGTAGGCGTTGCAGGCATAATAGCCGCTCTTGATTTGTATGGTATATGTATCGGCCGTATTCTGGGAAATTATGAACTCAACGGAGGCGTTGTTCAGTGTTAGAACGGTAACGTCGTTACTATCGGCGTTGCCGTCGGCATTGATATCCATGATGTTATCCAGGGAGTCGCGGACTTCCAGCGATAAAACCAGCGACCTGTAAATCTTGGACAGTTTATTGGTGTTGGCAAATGCTACGGTAGCCACGAAATCGCCGGTATAGTTCGAGGAGGTGGTATCGATATCGAAAAGCGTACCGGGGTCGACTTGTTTGTTTTCCATGCCGCGGGCAACCCAGGTGGGCGTACTCGACGTATTGGCGGTGACGTCGGCGAAATTCGCGTCGGAGGTAGTGCCACCGAGCGTAACGTTGTCGAAGGTATAGCCGTAGGCGAAGGCCCCGAGGGTGAATGTCATCGCCAGCAGCAGGGCGCCGACCAGGTAAGCTGCTTTACTTCTGTGGGGCAGGGCGAACGAAAGGATGTCATCGTCACAGAGAACCTTTTCTGCTTCGTCGGCGATCTTGACCTTATTGCCGTTCAATTCCGCCCTGGCTTTGTCCGGGATGTCGAAGGCGGCTTTATACAGCTCGCGGGCTTCCGCAATTGTCTGCCCGGCTATTTCGGCTGACTCAAAATTGTCCTGATATCTGATTTCTATCATTTTTCGGTTCCGTACAACTGTATCGGTGTTTATACTTATATAATAGGCGGCGACTATTAAGAACGGCATAAAAACTATCTTAAATGACATAAAAAAGTGTAATGGTTAGATAAAACTTCATAAATATTTCATTAAGTTTGTATGTGAGAGATTAGCTGTGAGCATGAAGTCCCTTTATGGTAGAATTGCTATGGAAATACAGCCTTACGGGAGGTGTAAATATGCGCGGAAAACTAATAAAAGTCCTAACCGGTATGATTGCGGTGATACTTTTACTGGCTTTAGTAACAGGCTGCGGTGGGGATGAAGAAACGCCGGAAGCCCCCGGCGAGCCGGAGTATGCCGGAGCGGCGACGGAAGTAATTTTACAGGGCTTGAGCGAGAAGGACCTGGAGAAATATACCCGTTACGGTAATCCCGACTTTAAGGCGGCGGTGACGCAGGAAATACTGGATAACGCGGCGGCGCTGATAGAAGACCAGTACGGCGCTTATAAATCGATAGAGTTTCTGTCCGTGGAAGAGCAGGAAGGCTATACTCACGTTCACTATAAGGCTACGTACGAAAATGGCAAGATAGGCGTAAGAATGGTCTTCGACTCCGAACATATGGTTGCCGGGCAGTGGTTCGAATAACGTTTAAGGCTCAAGTTTTTTCTTATTTCTCTTGGCGTAGAACTGCGGCACCAGCAGCAGCGCCGCCATCGAAGATACCACCATCGCCACCCACATGACCGTCGAAGCCTGCGTGTGGATGCGCAGCGGCGAAAAGAACAGGGCGGAAAGCCCGATAGCCAGCCCGAAGGCGTTGGCGAGTACCGGACGGGATACCGTAGTCAATGCCGCTTTGACGGACTCCTCCCGGTTCATGCCGCGGTTGCGGTAGTAATATATCCCCGAAAGCAGGTGGATGGAATAGTCCACTCCCACGCCGATTGATATAGCGGAGAGGTTGGCGCTCATCATATTGAGGTTGAATCCGGTCATCGCCAGCATACCCAGTATCGCCGCTACAGTCAGGGCGATGGGCAGCAGGCCCGCGAGCGCGGCGGTAATCCGCCGCAAGGTTATCCAGAGCATGAGGAAAATCAGCACGAATGCCAGCCCGAGGCTCTGGAACTGGCTCCTGACCACGAGTTTGTTCATCTCGTTGAAGAGCACCGGCATGCCGGTGATAATCCTAATCGTATCATTATGCTCGCTGACGAACCTGTCGAGTTGGGCTATATCTTCGGTGTCCAGCCCCTCCGTGGTCACCATCAGCTTAAAGCCGTCATCAGACGCCCAGGAGCCCATTTCCTGAGTGCCTATCTGGGAGAGCAGCATCTTGAGGAATGCCGGATTGGCGGGGTAGGCGTTCGTGCCGGTAGCCATGTTGTTAATCCCCACGATGACATCAAAGACAGAGGTCGCCTTCTTAATACCCGGCAGGCTTTCCAGTTCCCTCTCCGTTTCCAGGACCCTGCCGGCAAATACGACGTCGTTCAGGGCAGCCTGCCCCTGCGGGGAAGCAATCTCGCCGGTAAGGGGTATGGCGCTGCCGAAGGTCTTTTCTACACGGTCGAATATCTGCCTTATCTCCGAGCTTTCCTTGAAGAAAGTCAGCTGGTCGGACTCTACCTGGAGCTTGGGTATGTACACGGCGGAAACAACCAGCACGGCTACGAAGATAAGGGAGACCAGCAGTCTCTGACGGGACGCCTTGAGGATAAAGTTATTCAGCCAGGCGTATTTCGTTTCCGGGGCTTTCTCCGGCAGCTTCATCCGGGACAGCACCGCCGGCAGGAAGAACAGGGCGATGAAGCCGGCGTAGCCGATACCCACCGTGACGAAGATGCCCATGTGGCGCATGGGTATTACTTCCGTCCAGACGAGCGAGGCGAACCCCGCCATGGTGGTTATAGTCGCCAGGAATATGGGCGTGCCCACCATCTGCAGGGTGGTAATCGTCAGTTCGCGGCGGTCGGTATGTGAACTCATATTGTCCAGGAAATGGCTCGTGTAGTGCAGTCCGTAAGCCGAGCCCATGACGAGGATGAAGAGGGGACTGAGCACGGTCATGAGGTTCAGGTCCTGGCCGCTCCAGAACACGGTGCCGAACGTCCAGAGCGCCGCGAGTCCGGCGGGGACCAGGGACAGCACGGCGAAGCGGAAGTTCCTTAAAACGAAGTAGAAGACCAGGAGCACCAGTACGATGGCGCAGGGCGGGAGTATGCAGAGTATCGTGATGAGGTATCCCCATATGGTGTCCTTTATCACCGCATTGCCCGCCAGCGAGAGGTTCAGGGGATTAACCTCGACAATCTCCTTGAGGGTGTCCACTATGGCATCGGTATCGACATCGAGGGAAACACTGGCGATAAGCACGCCGTTGCGTGTATCCTCCGTGAGAAACTGGTCGGTCATGAAATACTTGTTTTCGATGAAGTCTCTGAGTGCTTCGTAATTTTCCTCTATATAGGCTTCATTGACTCCGATAATGCCCGCCCCCGCCATGATTTCCGGGGGAATAAAGCCCTGGACCATCGCCACGCCGTCGATGGCGTTTATCTCCTTTTGCAGGTGAAAGACTTCCAGCAGGTTTGCCTTATCGAGCAGGGAGCCATCATGCTCGATGAATATAGAGATAGATTCGCCGCTATCGTACCTGGCGTTTAATTCGTGGTATTCGTCCGCAACGGGATTCCCCTTGGAGAAAAAGCTCAGGAAGTCCGTATCCAGGTTAAAGCGGAAGAAGGACGCCAGCGAAACGAGGTTTACGATGATGACGAAGGCGATGATAAGTTTAGAGTGGTCGTAGATGAAACCGGCGATTCTTTTCAACGGGAGCCTCCTGTGTAAATGAAGATACTTAGGTCTTTTGCATTCCCCGGAGCACCAGCCCCGCCAGCTCGGCGGCGAGATATTGGCGGTCGATATCTTTTACCGGGCTGTTTTCACCTTCAATCTGGTATAAAAGCATAAAGCCGACAACCATGCCGCCGATGGCACGGGTCACGACTTTCGGGTTGACATCGCGGAAGGCGCCTTTTTTTACCCTCGACGTAACATATTCCTCCATCATGGCCATGACCGGTCTGACTACTTTCTCGGCGTAGCTGCGGCGTATCTCGGGGTCGCGCTGGACTTCGCCGAAGAGGGGGAGGAACTTATTAACGCCTTCGAGGCCGAAGTTCAGGCGGTTCTCCATTAATTGAGTTATCAGGGTGGCATCGTCTTTAGTACGAGATTTCTTCGTGATATTACTGAAAGGTTCGATGATGTATTTGTTGGTAATGGCTACCAGCAAGTCGCGCTTGCCGGGGTAATAGTTATAGATGGTGCCGACGGCAACGCCGGCTTCGCGCGCCACGTCGGGAATGGTCGCCCGGTCGTAACCGCGCTGCGAAAAGACGAGCAGGGCAGCCTCCAGTATCTGCTCCCGGCGCTGCATGGTTACCCGCTTCTTTCTATCTTCTCTCTTCATTGTGTCCTACGGTGATATATGAATGAACGTTCATTCATTATACAAATAAACGAGATAGTTGTCAAGGTGTTACCGGGGCATAATTATAGTGGGACGCTCCGAGGCGGTGAAAAGACTCTAGCGTTTCTTGAATGATTTCAGGGCTGCATAGAACGCCCCGCCGCCGAGCACTGCCGCCACGAGGAAGAACAGCCACCAGCTGCCGCCTATCAGACCGTCATCGTCCGAATTGGCTGATAAGTCGACGGCCTTCTTTACGGGCACCGCAGGTTCAACTATGGTTAAAGTGCGCGTTTTGGAGTTATTTATCTCGTTAGTCTCGGAGATAAGACCGTCCATATCGGCGAAGACGCTGATTTCATGCACTCCCGCTTCCACCGTCCAGGTAAATTCGCCCGTCAGCGTAGTGCCGGAGGCTATCTCACCCATATCGATCGTACCCGCTGGCGAACCGTCGATTTGCAGGACTAGGCGCGGGTTGACGGCGGATTCTTTGCCCCGGTTTTCCACCTGGGCGGTAATTGTCAGCGTATCACCGGGTACGGCGCCCAGCGGCAGCCAGGTGATGGTGGGTATGGCTAGGTCCGGTGAGCTGGTGGAGAACTCAAGTTCCTTTTCGTTATTTGTCTCGTCGAGTTCTGACACGTCGTCATCGAAGTCAACGGCGGTGTTTATCGTGTGCGGTCCGGATTCGAGAAGTGCGTTGAAGGTTATGCTGGCTGTTTCTCCTGCCGGTATTAGCTCTATATCCTTGAATATCTCGGACGAATCATCGATATTGTACATCAGCCGGTTCGCACCGGACGTATCGCTGCCCTGGTTCCTGACGGTGATGGTGAAGGTCACGTCGTCGCTTATCAGCGGGTAGTCCATGAGCCAGCTAATGTCTTCTATAACCAGGTCGGGAGTCATCGTGGTAAAACCTATCTCCTTTTCGTTGTTGGTCTCGTCCGTCTCCGTAACACGGTTGTGTTCGTCGGCTATGACTAAAATGGTGTGTAAGCCCGACCTGGCGACCCACTCGAAAGACCTGGTGGCGGAAGCCGCCGCCTCTATCTCCGGCAGTTCCAGCGTATCGACGGGCAGGCCGTCGATGTAACAGGTAGCCTGTGCCTCCTGTGTCTTGCTGCCGCCCTGATTTTTGAAAGTAGCCGTAAAGGTGATGATATCACCTATAGATGCGTCCAACGGCGACCAGGTAATGTCCTGTATCAGGAGGTCGGAGGGCGGTAACGTTATCACCTTGGGGTTGTTTTCTTCGTCGAGTTCCGTGATTTCATCCGATGAGTCGGCGACTATCTCAATAGTATGATAACCGGCGGTGGCGCCCCAGACCAATATCTCGGTCGATACCGCGCCTGCTTCCAGCGGCCCTATGTCCGCGAAACCGACGTACGAGCCGTCGATATAATAATTTACGCGCGACGGGCCGGATTCGAGAGTGCCCTGGTTCTCTACGGCGATGCTGAAGGTAACTTCTTCACCCGCGGGCATATCCGCCGGTGTCCAAGTCACCGTACCGATAACCAGGTCCGGCATTTTAGGAGCGACGGTGACCGTGCTTTCATTATTATCTTCGTTATATTCGATTACCTGTTTCTTGGAATCGGCGATTGCCTTAAAGTCATGATGGCCGTTCTGGGATGGCCAGGTGCAGGTGACGTTTTCAGACTGGCCGGAGACAAGGTTGGTTACGCTGTCCATGGTCAGGAGTATGTCATCTACATAATATGCGACGTAGAAATAATCTGCTTTACCGCCGCCCTGGTTTTTGACGGTCGTGGTAAACGTGACGGTTTCGCCGATATCGGGATTCTCCGGCTCCCAGTAAATCTCGGAGATAATCAGGTCCGGGGGAATGATGGGGATGGTCTTGGTCAGTTTGTTATTTTCTTCATTGGTTTCAGTGAGCATGCCGTCGCAATCGGCAGCGATACTCACGGTATGCGTTCCGGTGGAAGCCAGCCACTGTATCGTGGCGGTTTGTGTGGCATCCGGCCCCATAGCTTCAATGTTCTGGTAGCCCTGGTAGCCGCCGCTGATATAATACGCGATGCGTGACGCGGCGGCTTTACCGGTGCCCAGATTTTTAACGGTAATTGTGAAAGTTACGGTATCACCGTTGGCGGCATCTTCCGGCAGCCAGGTTACATCTTCGATAATAAGGTCCGGGGCTGCGGTCAGCAGGCTTACGGTAAGTTCGTTATTGTTCTCGTCACTCTCGGTAATATTCCCGTAGAAATCGACACTCGCCTTGACTTCATGCTCCTCTTCCCGCGCCGTCCAGGTGAATGTTACATTTTCCGAGGCTTCTGCTTCCAGTGATGATACCGCCAGCGAGGACTGGTATTCGCCGTTAAAGAAATAGGCCAGGTGGCACGGGTCCGAGCGGCCGCCGCCCTGGTTTTTTACGGTAACAATAAAGGTGACGGTATCATTTCTGGACGGGTTTTCCGGGTCCCAGGTGATTTCCGATACCACCAGATCCGGCGGTATGGTCGTGAAAGTGGCGGTGAGTTCGTTGTTAGTCTCGTTGCCTTCGCTGACCTGGTCTTTATGGTCGACGACTGCCTTAATGGCGTGTTGCCCCAGTAGCGCGACCCAGTTGTGCGTCCTGGTGGTGGTCTCGCCGGGGTTTATCGCGGGAATATCCTGGTATCCGCGGGAATTACCGTCGATAAACAGGTTCAGGGTGCTGGCTTTTGCCCGGCTATTGCCCTGATTCAGGATAGTAACGGTGAAGACGATAGGGTCGCCCCGGGACGGTTCCGCGGGTTCCCAGGTAATCGACTGCACAACGAGGTCGGGAGCCAGTGTCGATATATTATACGTCCCGGTGTTGTTGGTTTCGTCGGTCTCCGCCACGGCTCCGCCGGAGTCCGCTACTGCCTTGATGATGTGCGAACCTATCTGAGCCTGCCACGTGAATGAGGTGGATTTCGAGGTGCCGGCGACGACCGAGTTGATGGGATTAGTAGCGAGGACGGTGTTATCGACGTAGCAGGTTACGTGGCTGTTGTTGGAAGAGGCATTGCCCTGGTTCTTGACGGTTACGGTGATGGTTACCATATCGTCCAGCGCCGGCTCCGGAGGGGACAGGGTGATGCTATGCACGATGAGGTCCGGTCCATCGGCGGCGGATGCCGTCATAGGTTGCAGTCCCGCTGCGGTAGTACCCAGCACAACGGCCAGTAATACCGCGGCTGTCATTGTAAGGAATTTCTTCATTATCCGGGGATAACCGGGCAAGTGAAACGTCCTCCATATTAAATATTAAGGTATGTTCTTTTCTCATTGTACTAGTACCTAAGATACATATGAATAGTCCTTTAGTAGGGGAACGGCAGGCGAATTAGTACTACGGTGCCACGCGGTTGAGAGGAAGGTACCTCGTATTAAGGTACCTCCAGTCCGTGGTTGCCGGAATCCGGCCCATCGTCTATGAGGATAGCCCAACCCGGACAGTAGATATTCTCCACGCAGGCGCCGCATTTAACGCAGGTCTCGGTGATTTTATAAGCCAATACTGACTCCTGAGCAGATACTATACCCTCATTTTAACCAATCTGGAGAATTGTCTCAATTTGTGGCATACTTGGAGTGTGAACGGCGGCGACTTTCTTTCCATTATCCTCATTGCCATAGGTCTTTCCGCGGACTGCTTTGCCGTTGCCTTGGGCGGCGGTGTTTCCAATAAAAATCCCACCCGGATTCAGATATTGCGCGTCGCCTTCATGTTCGGGCTGTTTCAGGCGGTGATGCCCTTGTTGGGATGGCTGGCGGGGAGGACAGTGGTGGAATACATCGCGGACTACGACCACTGGGTGGCTTTTATCCTGCTGGCGATTGTCAGCGGCAGGATGCTGTGGGAGTCCCTACGCCCCGAACGGGGCGAGGGAAAAACGGTGGACATTACCCGTGGGCTGCTGCTTCTTACGATGTCTATAGCCACGAGCATCGATGCCCTGGCGGTGGGACTGTCCTTTGCCTTCATCGAGTTGAGTATTGCTGTTGCCGCCCCGACCATCGGCGTGGTGGCGTTTATCGCCACGGCGGCAGGATTCATCCTGGGCAGGAAAGCCAGCCGGCTCATCGGCAGGAGGGCGGAGGTAATCGGTGCGGTCATCCTGCTGGCTATTGCCTTCAGAATCCTGCTGAGTCACCTGCTCGGCGGCGGATAAAAAAGATTTCCTGACACCCCTAAAATATTTACTGAAAACCCCTTGACAAACAAAAGATGTATCTTTATAATATATATCTAGATATATCTAGATAGTATTAGATATATTTAAAAAAGAAGAATCGGCATTAAGGAGTCTACCATGTTTGGACACCATAGATACAACGAAGACCGGTATTACCGGGGCTCCCGGCGGGGAAGCTCTTTTCAAAAGGGCGACCTTAAGTATATTATCCTGGACCTGATAAAGGATACGCCCCGGCACGGCTACGATATCATACGCGAGCTGGAAGAGCAGTCCTACGGCACTTACAAGCCGAGTCCCGGCGTAATCTACCCGACCCTCCAGATGCTCGAGGAAATGGGGCACGCCGTATCCGAGGAGCAGGAGGGGAAGAAGGTCTATTCCATCACGGAGGAGGGGAAAGACTTCCTGGCGAAACAGAAGAACAAGACCAACGGCGTGAGAAGCCAGATGAAGCGCAAGTGGAGTTTCAAGAACATCGGCAAGATGGTCATGGTGATGAAGGAGTACCACGCGCTGGAGGATCTGTTAGGTCGGAGTATTCGCGGGCAGGATCCCGAGAAGATGCAGCGGATACGCGGTATTCTCATCCAGGCTTACGACGATATCGAGTCCATACTGGAAGAATAAAAATACGGGAGGGATAAAATGGGTTATTTCAGAATAATGGCGGCAATTCCGGGCTTTTTCCTGAGTTCACTCTTCTTCATGTTTCTCTGGGACGCCGTCGCGCCGAAAATCGGCATCACGGCGGATATCAACTACGTGACATCCATGCTGATAACCATCACGTTGTGGCTGGCCGTGGCGCCCCTGGCGGCGGTCGCGGGCAAGCGGAGGGACTGGTAGCACTAGTCTCTGTTGAATAAAGAAAATCAAGCGAGGATATGTCGTGATGATAGCGCCGGACAGCGGTATAAAAATCGAATACGACGACACAATACAGAGCTATTATGTCGTCTGGCAGCCTTTGGCCAGTGCCGGCCTGGGCGGTACGGAAAAAGAAGCTCTGGAAGAGCTGAGGCGGGCGGCGCATTACGGCATAGACACGATGGTCGATTTAAAACTCAAGGAAACATGTCGTGAAGGGGAGGCAGGAAATGGTCAGCGAGGTTGAACACAAAGAAGAGAAAATCTGGGGTGTGGAGAGGGCGCGGCAGTACGCCGAGGGGCACAAAAAATACGCCGGGATGATGTACGGGGGGATAATAAAGGATGTCGGATTTCTCAAGACGACGGGCAGGTTCCTAGAGATGGGGGCGGGACCGGGGTTTTTATCAGTAATGCTGGCGCAAAAGTACCCCGATATTTCCGTTACCGCAGTTGATATCTCGCCGGGCATGGTGGAAGTCGGCAAAGAGTATATCGCCGAAAATATGCTCGAAGGTAGAATCGACTACCTGGTGGGCGACGTGAGTGACCGCGACTTCATACAGAAACTAGGCAAGTTCGATTTCGTCTTTACCTCGTTCTCGCTGCATGACTGGCGGCCGCTGGATGGAGCCATCCGCAATCTGTGGGAAGCGGTGGGGGACGGGGGCATATTATACGTTCACGACTTTAAAAGGCAGGGCTGGCTGCGCTTCCTGCCCGTTGACGATGAAGGGTTCGAAGCGATGAAGAACGCCTATACGCCGGACGAAATAAGGGCGGTCTTGAGGCAGCTGGAAATCACCGACTACAGCATAAGATGCAGGTTCCCCTTCATATTTCAGTCGGTAATCGCGCGTAAATAAAGGTGTGACGCCGGGCTAGAAGGCGAACAGTTTGCCGGCGGCCTCGGCGACCTTCATGAGCAGGCCGGGGATGATACCCAGCAGCAGGACGCCCAGGCAGCAGAGTACCAGAGCCAGGCGCGGCGCGCCGCTGGAAGGCACCTTCTCCCCGGAAGCCGCCTCCCCGAACCACATCACCTTGACCACGCGCAGGTAGTAATAAGCCGAGATAACGCTGTTGATGGCGGCAATAATCACCAGCCAGAGCAGGTCGTTCTGCGCCGCGGCACTGAAGATATAGAACTTGGCCATGAATCCCGCCGCGGGAGGCATGCCGACGAGTGAAATCAGGCATAAGGTCAGGGCTAACGCTATTACCGGTGCCCGCTTGCCCATTCCGGCGAAGTCGGCAATCTCGTCGCTGTTAATCTTGTTCGTGATAGCGATAACGGCGATAAATGCCCCCAGGTTGGTCAGCGAATAACTGGCGAGGAAGAAGAGGATGCCGCTCTGTCCCAGGACGCTCGATGTCGCCGCGAAGCCCAGCGTTGCCAGACCCACCATCAGATAGCCGGCCTGGGCGATGCTGGAGTAACCCAGCATACGCTTGATATTGGTCTGGGGGATGGCGACGATATTCCCGATAAACATGCTGATAACCGACAGCACAGCGAATATCACGCCCCAGTTCATGCTCAACCAGTCCGGAATGCCGAAGGCGGAATAGAAGACGCGCAAGATAAGGGCGAATCCAGCCGCCTTGCTGGCCACGGAAAGATAGGCGGTAACCGGGGTGGGGGCGCCTTCATATACGTCCGGCACCCACATCTGGAAGGGCACGGCGGCAATCTTGAAGCCGAAACCCGCTATGAGCATGACGATGCCCATCAGCAGAGCCGGACTATCCAGCAGGCTGTCCAGCGACATCGACTGTATGGACTGGGCGATGGCTCCTAGCTGGGTCTCCCCGGTGATGCCGAAGACCATCGCCATGCCGTAGAGCAGCACCGCCGAGGCGATAGCCCCGAGCAGCAGGTATTTCAGCGATGCCTCGGTGGACTTGCGGTCTTTCAGGAAGCCCACCAGCACGTAGAGCGAGATACTGGTCAGTTCCAGCGCGATGTACAGTGAGATAAGGTCGGCGGTGGCCGCCATCAACATCATGCCCAGCGTCGAGAGCAGTATCAGGGCGTAGTACTCGCCCTGGAAGCGTTCGAACTTGTCCACGTAGTCGGCGGATGCCAGGATAACCAGGAAGGCAATTCCGGCGAAGAGCAGCTTGAAGAACAGGGCGAAGTCGTCCACGGCGAGCATGTTGTTGAAGAGCGGGCTGTAGCTGCCGCCCCACATCGCCACCGAAACGCCGCCGGCGATGACTAGTCCCGCCAGACTCACCGAGCGCAGCAGGTTCTTCTGCTTGACGCACAGGTCGAGCAGGATTACCAGCACGGCAAACACCGCCAGAGTTATCTCCGGTATGAACAGGCCCAGATTCAAATCTTGCTCTCCTTTATATATTCTAGCCGCCGAACAGGGCAGCTATGGGTGAAACTCCCAGTTTAAATAAGTCCGTCAGAATGGCGGGGTAGATGCCTACCAGCATAATCGCCGCCACCAGGACGAACATGTAGAACTTTTCCATGCCGTCGGCGTCCTTGACGCCGTTATATTCTTCCTTCACCGGCCCGTAGAACGCCTGCTGGAGCATCCAGAGTATGTAGCCTGCCGTCAGGACGACGCCGATGATGGCGATAATCGTGTAGACCTGCGTGTAGGGCACGACGGTGCTGGTAAAGCTGCCCAGGAAGATGAGGAACTCGGCGGCGAAGCCGCTGGTGGTGGGCAGTCCCAGTGAAGCCAGTCCCGCGATGGAAAAGACGGCGACGATGACCGGCACCTGCCGCGCCAGTCCGCCCAGCTTACGCAGGTCGCGTACTTCTATATTGTGTATCACCAGTCCCGCCATGGCAAAGAGTAGTCCGGTGACGATGCCGTGGCTGAACATCTGCAAGGCGGCGCCGGTCAGACTTACCTGACCTAATGCGAAGATGCCGAGCAGCACGTAGCCCATGTGGCTGATGCTGGAGTACGCAATCATCCGCTTGATATCGGTCTGCATCAGGGTTACCGCGGCGCCGTAGATAATGCCGATAAGCGCCAGTATAATCAATATCTGCGCGTAGTCCTGGGCGGGACCCGGGAACATGCTGACGCAGAGTCGCATCATCCCGTAGCCGCCCATCTTGATAAGCACGCCGGCCAGCATCACGCTGACGGCGGTAGGGGCGTCGGTATGGGCGTCCGGCAACCACGTATGCAGCGGGAACATCGGCAGCTTTACAGCGAAGCCGATAAACAGCAGCCAGAAGATGGCTCCCACCGGCATCATCGTCTGTACCATGCCCAATCCCTGGTTGCCGATGTCCACGATGCTCAAGCTGCCGGTGGTAAAGTACAGGCTGAGAATACCCGCCAGCATAAAGGCGCTGCCGAATAACGTGTAGAGGACGTACTTGATAGCCGAGTACTCGCGGCGTCCCGAACCCCAGATGGTTATCAGGAAGTACATGGGGATGACTTCAATCTCCCACATGATGAAGAACAGCAGCAGGTCGAGGGAGACGAAAACACCGATGATGCTGGTTTCCAGCAGGAGCAGCCAGGCGAAGAACTCACGCGGCCGGTCATGTACCTTCCATGAGATGAACACCGCCAGGAACCCCAGCAGGGTCGTCAGCAGTACGAGGGGCATGCTCAGACCATCCACACCCAAGTGGTAATGGGCGTTGAGCGCCGAAATCCACGTGTATTTCTCTTCGAACTGCATTATCCCCACCGCTCCCGTGGAACGGTCGAACATGACGAAGAGAGCTATCGCCAACGCCAGCGGGATACCGGTAAAGACGGCGGCGACACGCTTGAGAATCGCGTCACTGCTCTTCCGGGACAACAGGGCGATGACTATCGCCCCCACCGCGGGCAGGAAGAGTATGGTCGATAACCAGTTAAAATCCAACTATTTTGTCTCCCTGTAACTTTCCAGTATTATTTAAGGGTTTCACCCCTTCAAGCTTCCCCTTTTATCCGAATATGTACACGCAAATGCCGATAATCGCCACGCCGATTACTATAAACAGTCCGTAGAGCTGTAACTGGCCCGTTTGGGCTCGCCGGATGGCCTTGCCGCCGCTCATGATGGTGTCGGACACGCCGTTGACGGCGCCGTCGATGCCTTTGTTGTCAAATAACGTGAAGCCGGTAAATAGATATCTCATCGCCAGCAGCTTCACGATGATGCCCTCGTAAAATTCGTCGAAGTAATACTTGCGGAAGACCAGCGTGTAAAGCGGACCGAATATCTTGCCCATCATTTCCGCTTTAATCCACTTGCCGCAGTAAATCACATATGCCATGAAAATGCCGAAGAGTCCCACGACCAGCGCCGCCACGGGCAGGACATGGGTGAAGGGGTTGAACAGTCCGGCGATAAAGCTCTCCGCCGCGTGCCCGCCGTGATGACCGAGGAAGTCGTTGAAGCCTCCCGTCAGGTTCCACCAGCCCGCGACGATAGCCAGGATAGCCAGGAATACCAGCGGACCTACCATTACCCATGGCGACTCGTGCGTGTGGCTGTGGTCGACGCCGTCGTCGGTGGCGCCGCCCTTGTACTCGCCGTGGAAGGTCATGAAGATGGCGCGGAACATATAGAAAGCCGTCAGGAACACGGTAATCATTGCCAGCCAGAACAGCACCGGCTGGGCTTCCAGGGCGCTGACTAATATCTCGTCCTTGCTCCAGAATCCCGCCAGGGGCCAGATGCCCGCCAGGCTCAAGCTGCCGATGAGGAACGTGGCGTACGTCCAGGGCTGCGTCTTGCGCAGACCGCCCATCAGTCGCATATCGAAGGTGCCGGAGGCATGACTGACACTCCCCGCCCCGAGGAAGAGGAGCGACTTGAAGAAGGCGTGCGTGAAGAGGTGGAACATGCCCACTGCCACGCCTGCCTTGGCGATTTCCACGCTGAGGTGTCCCTCCTCCGCCATGACCATGCCGACCGCCCCCAGACCGAGCATCATATAGCCCAGCTGGCTGATGGTGGAGTACGCCAGCACGCGCTTGATATCAGTGGCCGCCAAGCCCATCGTGGCGGCGAAGATAGCCGTAAATCCGCCGATGACGGCAACCAGCGTAATCGCTTGCGTCGAGCAGACGAAGAGAGGCATGGTGCGCGCCACCAGGAAAACGCCGGCGGAGACCATAGTGGCGGAATGGATGAGGGCGCTGACGGGTGTCGGGCCCTCCATGGCGTCCGGCAGCCACACGTGGAGCGGGAACTGGGCGCTCTTGCCCACGGCCCCGGCAAATATACCGACAGCCGCCCACGATAGCACCGAGCCTCCGATAACACCGGCGATAGCCATTTCGTGCAGGCCGTGAATATCGAAGGTGCCCGTGTTGAAGAACAGAATTAAAATGCCCGCCAGGAATCCGAAGTCGCCGATTCTGGTAACGATAAAGGCTTTCTTGGCGGCGTCGGCGGCGGACTTCTTGTGGTACCAGAATCCGATCAGGAGGTACGAGCAGAGACCGACCATCTCCCAGAAGACGAAGGTGAACAGCAGGTTATCGGAAAGCACCAGTCCCAGCATGGAGAATGTGAAAAGCGACATAAAGGTATAGTAACGGTAATAACCCGCCTCGTCATCGTGCATGTAGCCCAGCGAGTATATCTGCACCATCAGGCTGACGATAGAGACGGTAACCGCCATGACAATCGAAAGCTGGTCGGCTATCAGTCCGAGGTGGATGGTGACGCCGTTCTCGATAACCACCCAGGTAACGTCGGGGACGGCGAGTTCGTGGGAGTCCACCGACATCAGGGAAAACAGCGCCCAGATGGCAAACGCCGCCGACGTGGCTATGGAGAGGATGGTGATATAGCCGTAGACCTTCGACTCTTTCCTGACAAACTGTCTGACTATCAGCCCGTTGATGATGAACGAGAACAACGGCATCAGCATAATCAGCCAGACTAACTGATAGGGTATCATAGCTTCCTTAAAATATCCTTAATCACGTGTTCTTTGTCCTTGGGAACCAGGACGGTATATTCGGTCAGTTCCCGGCCTTCCGGTAAGCCGGAGGCGGGCATGATGCGGGTGGGAACGCCTTCACCTTCGAAGCATTCCTTCCACATCTCCGCAATGACCAGTGTTTTGGTTTTCTTAACTTCTATCCACATATGTGGTTTCCTTCTTTTACATACCTAATACGGAATCGCCCAGGAAGAAGGGCCAGACCACGACGCCCAGAATCCATTTCCACCATACCAGGTTGGCGAAAGCCCCTGTGAAAAGCCAGCCGGCGAACCAGAAAGCCCCGAAAAATCCACCACTGTTTTTCATATTACTCTCCTTTTTACCCGGCATAAATATATTTACTTTAAATTATTATCCTCCCCACCGAACCTACCCCCTGTATCCCCCTCCCTTGGTAAGGGAGGGGGAGGTTTTCAGGGAGAGGGGCTCCGCCCCTCTCTAACTCCCCGTTACCATTTCATCAAGTTGATATTATTGGCGTCTATGTCTGTCATGCCACGGTAGATAGCCAGGATAATCGCCAGCCCCACCGCTACCTCGGCGGCGGCAACCACCATCACGAAGATGGCGAAAATCTGCCCCGTCAGCAGCTGCGGCACGATGTAGCTGGAGAACGCCACCAGGCTAATATTCACCGAGTTGAGCATCAGCTCGATACACATCAGGATTATCACGGCGTTACGCTTGGTCAACGCGCCGTAAAGTCCGATGCAGAAAAGCACCGCGGACAGTATCAGATAATGCTCAAGTCCTATCGTCACTGTTTATTTCTCCCTCGCGATAACGATAGCTCCCAGAATCGCCGCCAGTATCAGCATTGCTGCTATTTCCACCGGCAGGATGAAGCCATTCTCGCTGAAAAGCTGGGTCGCCAGCGGAACGGTCGTGGGCGTCAGCGGCGACTCCGCGGCTATATTCCACGAAGTCGTAGTTACGGTATAAATCATAATTCCCAGCAGCACCGCCGCCACGATGAAGGCGGGCAGTCTCATGCGGTTCGTCGGGCTGCCTTGCTGGACTTCCCGGGTCATCATAATAGCTAAAATAATCAGCACCGATATTGCACCAACGTACACCAGAATCTGCACCGCCGCCAGAAAATCGGCGCTTAGGGTAATATACAGTCCCGCCACCGTGATGAAGCAGAGGACGAGCGACAGGGCGGCGCGGAAGACGTTGCGCAGGAATATCACGCCCAGTGCCGCCACCACGACGACAACCGCCATTATCCAGAATGCAGCCGTAAGTCCCACTATTTTCTCTTCTCCACTATTCTATCGATGAGCAGGGTCTGCTCGGGTAATTTCTCCGCTATTTCAGGATGGTAATAACCGCTGGCGGGCCTTTCCGGCGATTCCAGCAGTTCGTCGTTGCTCTGTACGAGGTCGCCGCGGCGGTATTTCGCCCGCTCGAAGGAATAACCCATGAACAGGGCGTCGTACGGGCAGGCTTCCACGCACAGTCCGCACTGGATGCAGTAGCCGGTGTCTACGCGGTACGTTTCCACCTCGTACTTGTTGTCCGCCAGGTTGGTAGAGGTGACGATTTCTATGGCTCCCTGGGGGCATGTCTTGGCGCAGGTGGCGCAGCCGGTGCATTTCTCGCGATTCCAGATAAGCTCGTTGCCGCGCGTGCGGCGTGAGATATTCAGCCGCTGTTCCGGATACTGGCTGACCGTTGGGTGACGCAGCAAATGCTGGATGGTCACCATCATGCCTTTAGCCAGTCCTATACCGTAACGTTCAAATTTGAGCACGTCCCCATCCTAACTTAAAGAATTTAGACCATGACACCACCAGTATCACCATGATGGCGATATTAACGATGATTAACACCCAGGGCAGCGCATCTGGCCAGATGAGCACCTGGATGGCGGTAATGAACAGGTTAATTAATGCCAGCGGGAAGAGGAACTTCCACGCCAGCGCCATAAGCTGGTCGATGCGTACGCGCGGGAAGGTACTCCTTGTCCAGACCATGAGGAAGAAGACGATAATCACCTTGACGATAAACCAGAGCCACGGCGGCAGCCAGGGACCTTTCCAGCCGCTGAGGAAAAGCGTGGTGATGATGGCGGAGATGGCGATTGCCTCGGCGTACTCTACAAGGTAGAACATGGCGAATTTCATTCCGGAGTACTCGGTGTGGAATCCGGCAACCAGTTCCTGGTCGGCTTCCATCAGGTCGAAGGGGCTGCGGTTAATCTCGGCGCAGCCGGCGGCAAAGAAGATTAAGAAGCCGAGAGGCTGGAACAGGATGAAGGGGATGCCCTGCGCCTGGACGATGCCGTTCATGGACATCGTGCCGGCGAGCAGTATAATACCAACGATGGACAGCACCAGCGGCATCTCGTAACTGACCACGGCGGCGACGTTTCGCATGGCGCCGAGCAGGGAGTATTTATTGCTGGAGCCCCACCCCGCCATGAAGACGCCCACCGTGGCGACGGAGCTGATTGCCACCACGTAGAGTATGCCGATATTAAGGTCGGTCAGCAGCGCCCCGTCCTGGAACGGCACCACGGCGAAAAGCATCAATACGGGCGCGAAAGCCACGACCGGCGCTAGCCAGTGGACGATTTTATCGGCGCTGTCCGGCACGATATTCTCTTTTAATAAGACCTTGACGGCATCCGCCACCGGCTGCAGCAGACCGAAAGGCCCGGTGCGGTTGGGGCCGAGCCGCGACTGCATTCTGCCAAGTCCCCGGCGCTCGATGTAGATGACGCCCATCACCATGATGAGCACGAAAGCGATGAGGACAACGGTAAAAAACAACCAGTGCCACCAGTAGCCCCCGGGCCAGTCCGGCGGGACGGCTGCCATCGGCATGGTTTTTACTAATAAATCAGGCGTTGTCACTATCTATCAACCTCGCCCATGGTGATATCAATACTTCCAAAAATCGCAATAAGGTCGGCGACCTTCCATCCCTTGACCATCTCGCGCAGGGCGGTCAGGTTAATCAGGCTGGTGGGTCGTATATGGCACCGGTAGGGGGCGATGGAGTTGTCCGATACCAGATAATAACCGAGTTCGCCCTTGGGGGCTTCGAGGTGGGCGTAAGCCTCGCCTTTGGGCGGGCGTACCAGGTGAGGTACGTCAGCCCGGACGGGTCCGGCGGGTATATCGCTCATCGCCTGCCGGATAATACGCAGGCTCTGGCGCATCTCCTCCATCCTCACGCGGTAACGGTCGTAACAGTCGCCGGTCTCGCCGACCGGTATATCGAACTCGAAGCGGTCGTAGACGGAGTACGGGTCTTTCTTGCGGATATCCCAATCTACACCGCTGCCGCGGGCTACAGGACCGCTGATGCCGCAATTGATGGCCGTTTCCCTGGAAAGAATACCCACGCCCCTGGTGCGCGCCAGCAGTATCTCGTTCTGCATGAGCAGCATGTCATATTCGTCGACCCAGCGGGTCATCTGTTCGACGAACTTGTTCAGCGCGGGGAGGAATTCATCCGGGATGTCCTGGCTGACGCCGCCGATTCTCATGTAGTTATAGGTAAGGCGCTGTCCGCAGACCATGTCGAACAGGTCGATGATTTTTTCCCGCTCGCGGAAGGCGTACATGAAGGGAGTGTAATAGGCGCCGCAGTCGTTGAGGAACGAGCCGACGGCAATACAGTGGTTGGCCAGGCGCTGCAGTTCCGCGATGATAACGCGCAGGTAATCGCCGCGTTCCGGCACCTTGATGCCCGCCAGCTTTTCTACCGCCAGGCAGTAGCCCAGGTTGTTGCTCATCGGGGAGATGTAGTCCAGCCGGTCCGTGAGTGGGATAATGCCGGAATACGTGCGCTCCTCGGTCAGTTTCTCGATGCCGCGGTGCAGGTAGCCGACCACCGGTTCTATGTCCAGCAGGACCTCGCCGTCGAGGGTCGCCCGCATGCGGTACACGCCGTGGGTACTCGGATGCACCGGCCCGAAATTGAGCACGAACGGTTCGGTCTTGAGGGTCATCATCTCGGTCGTGGTCACTGGATGTAATCCTTTCGCAGCGGGTGTCCCTGGAATCCGTCCCAGAGGAAGAGGCGCTTCAGGTTCGGGTGCCCTTCGAATTTAATACCCATGAGGTCGTAGACCTCACGTTCCTGGAAGTCCGCGCCCTGCCACAACTTGATTACCGAGGGAACGGACGGGTCATCGCGGTCATAGCACCTTGTTTTGATAACGATGGAGTGGTTGTGCTTCGTTGATAAAAGCTGGTAAACCACCTCAAAGTAGCTGTAATAATCGACGGCGGTGACGTAATTAAAATAATCGAACGCCAGGCTTGCGGTATTTTTTATGTGTTCCATTACCGCCAGGAGAGAATCGTTTTTTACCACGATGCTTTCCGTCCCGGATTCCACAACGCTTCCCGGGGACTTCTCTTCCAGCTGGGCGGCTATGTCTTTGCCGGAGAGGGCTACCGTCATTTCTTAATTTCCTTTAACAGTGTCTTGGGCAGGTCCAATATCCGGTGTTCTCTGGCTATTTTCTTCTGGAGCTGCTGCACGCCGTAGATGAGGGCTTCGGGGCGGGGAGGGCAGCCCGGCACGTAGACGTCCACCGGGATTATCTTGTTGTAGCCCGGCACTACGTTGTAAGACGAGCGGAAGATGCCGCCGCTGATGGCACAGGCGCCCATGGCGATGACCCACTTAGGTTCCGGCATCTGGTTGTAGATACGCCGGACGACGGGTGCCATTTTCCAGGTAAGCGTGCCCGCCGTAATCATGAGGTCGGCCTGGCGGGGGGAAGCCCGCAGGATTTCCATGCCGAAGCGGGACATATCGAATCGCGGACCTTCCGCGGCAATAAATTCAAAAGCGCAGCAGGCGGGGAAGCATATCGCCGTCCACAGGGAGGAGCGCCGCGCCCAGTTCAAGACGGCGTCCACCGAGGACAGCATGATATTTTTCTTGACCTCTTCTTCCAGCCAAGCATCGGGGTCAGGGATGGTCTCCCGGGCGCCTGCCTTTACCTCTTCGATAAGCTGTCCTTCCTGCTTATCGAGGTCGGAAGACGTGTAAATATACTCTTTGTCGCTGCTTATTTCCATTCAAGGACCTTCTTTTTCCAGGCGTAGATATAGCCGACGAGGACGATAAAGACGAGTATCAGGACTACCCACAGGCTGAAAAGCCCCAGAGACCGTAGTTGTGACGCCCAGGGGTAGAGGAAAACGACGAGGACATCGAGGGCGAGGAAAATAAGGGCGTAGAAGTAATAATGGAAGTTGAACTGAACCCAGGTCTTCCCGATGGTCTCCATGCCGCATTCGAAGATGGAGTTCTTGATGGGATTGGGGTTGCCGGGGACGATTTTCAAATACCTGAGGATAATGGGGAGAACCACCATTACGAGGGAGAAAAGTATGACGACAATGAAAAACAGTCCGATTAATCCGTAGTTAGCTAGCAACTGGTCCCCTGACTATCTTTATCGCTCATTAGGTGTTTTTGTGTTCAGACTACAACGTATTTAGGTATGGGGCGTTTTGTCCAGCGGTAGTATACCATATTATTTTCAAAAAAAGCAACACTAGGAAGGTGGTTAATTTTGGTGACGTACTGCTTTTCCATACGTGTCTTTTTTATTCCGGCTGGTATATCCAGGAATAAGAACCGATGCGACTGTATTCCTTGAATCCAAGTTTAAGATAAACGGGTTTACCCACTTCAGAAGCCTGGAGAATACCCACCCGATATCCCATCTCCCGCGCTTCCAGGAGGGGCTTCCGGGTAATGGCGTAGCCGATTCCCCGGTTGCGGGCTTCTTCCAGGGTGGCGACGAAATAAATACCGACGACGCCTTCGCCGAGGAAGTACATGGAGGTAGCCACCGGCTTGCCGTCGAGTATACCCAAGTAGAACTTGAGGGGCTGGTTTAGTTTGATATCCGTGGTAAAGTACTCGACAATAGACGGTATCGCGGGTTCCGGGATTCCGAACCCGGTGCCGCTGACACGGCACCATGTCTCCAGGGAGTCGTCGTCTCCAACCTCGACGATGCGGCAACCGGCGGGTGACCGGTCGGCCTCGTTCATCTTCGATAAGTCGATTGCCATGCCGGCACCTGTTCCCACGGAAGTAAAACCATGAGCGGTTAAATATTCACCCAGGTTTGCTGGTCTGGTATCGTCCGTGACCCAGCAGTGCAGGTTGATTTTCCTGCGGCGGGCCCTGGTGATAAGTGTTTCCAGAAGGCTATCTACCGCCTCTGGCTCTAAATTGACGTGTATTATAGGATTGCAGGTGGGAAAGGCAACATCCGTAAGGCACCAGGAAACATCCTCCCCGGTGTACACTTCCGTCCGCGGCCATCCGTGAGACAGGGGAGTCATGGCGTACATATTCTCCTCGATGGCTTTAATCAACGCCTGGTCCGACAGGTCATGTAATATATCCGGCATTTTCAGTTCTCCTTGAAAATAATAAAGCCCGTGAGTTTTTCTCCGGGCCCGGCATACTTAACGATTGCTTGGTGAGGTTTATTCATGTTACCTCCGAACCGTTAGCACACCCGGCCCGTGTCCGCCTGGTCATGGTAGTACGCTTGCTCTGTTTCATGCTTTTCATATGATGGTTGAAAAAGAACACGTTCATCCCCGGGAAAAAAGACAGCCCATTTTAGTACATCCTGAAACCGGCGTCAAATGATTACTTGAGACCGTACTTCTTCGCCAGCGCCCTGAGGCCGGGCATGGCAGCTTCCAGCGTACGGTCGTCCACGCAGTACACCAGGCGGAAGTAGCCATGCATGCCGAAGGCCACCGCGGGTACGGTCAGCACGTGGTGTTCGTTCTGCAGTTCGTGCACGAAAGCGACATCATCCTCTATGGGGCACCTGGGGAAGATGTAGAAGGCGCCCTGGGGCTTATTAACCTTGTAGCCCATCTCCACCAGGTTATTGTAGATAAAGTCGCGGTGACGCTGGTACTCCGAAACGTTAATGGTGACATCCTGGAGGTGGCGCACCACGTTCTGCATGAAAGCCGGGGCGTTGATGAATCCCAGGACACGGGTGCAGAAGACGAAACCGGTGATAAGCTCATCATGGTGCTCGGCATCCGGGTGCAGGGCAACGTAGCCGATACGTTCGCCGGGTATGGACAGGTCCTTGGAATGGGAGGTGGCTATGATACTGTGCCGGTGGGCGTTCAGGGGTGAGGGGTATTTCAACCCGTCGTAGATTATCTTTTTATACGGCTCGTCGCTGATGATGAATATCGCGTGGCCGTATTCGGACTCTTTCTTACGCAGTACCTCAGCCATCTGCGCCAGCAGGCTTTCGCTATAGACCGCTCCGGTGGGATTGTTGGGGGAGTCTATCAGGACCGCCTTCGTCCGGGGGCCGATTGCCTTCTCAAGTTCGTCCAGGCGGGGCATGAAATTATCATCGGTGGGAACGACCTTGACGACGCCGTCGTGGTTCTGTATATAGTTGAAGTAGTCGACGAACCAGGGAAGGAAGACGATTACCTCGTCGCCGGGGTCGAGTATCGTTTTCATCGCGACGTTGATTGCTCCCGCCGCACCCACAGCCATGATTACATCCTTCTCAGTGAGTTTGATGCCCGTTTCCCTGGTGAGTTGAGCGCCTATCGCAGCCCTGGTCTCCGGGTAGCCGGCGTTCTCCATGTAGCCGTGCATGCC
The DNA here is from genome assembly GCA_016926115.1 of Dehalococcoidales bacterium. Next base: position 24,597 of record JAFGPF010000016.1, read on the forward strand.
CGGGAAGGGATTGTCCGCCAGCCGCTTGATTTCACGCTTGAACTCCGGGGGAGGTTCCATGATGGGGTTGCCCAGTGAGAGGTCGTAGACATTCTCCACGCCGAACTTCTTCTTCATGGCGATGCCTTCTTCGAACATCCGCCTTATCCACGACCCAAGTTCCATGCCCTTTTTAACTCTTGCTGATACGGACACCTTCTATTTCCTTTCTGCCCGTTTCAAAGGCAGTAAGATTTATTTCGCGGATATTCTCCGGCATACGCCGGGCTATACTCTCCCGCCATGTCTCCGCATTTAGCGGAGAGAACACTGAAAAACAGCCTAACATGAAGATATTGAGCGTCCTGACATTGCCCAGTTCTTTCGCTCGTGCGGTACCGTCGACGAAGTAGACCTGGTCGGTCCGGCGTTTCAGCGCCGCGGCGATATCGCCGTCAGCGGGGTATTTCTCCTGTCCCAGCGATACCGAGAGCGGCGGCTGCTCGTAGTTGTTGACGATGGCGATGCCGCCCGGACGCAGGAAATGGCTCCACCGCGCCGCCTCCAGCTTTTCAAAGGCAAGGAGAAGGTCGACCGTGCCGTCTTTGATAAGCGGCGACCATATCTTGGGCGCCAGCCGTACGTGACTGAGCACGCTCCCGCCGCGCTGCGCCATGCCCAGCGTATCCGTCTTCTTGACGTCGAACCCGGCCGCCAGGGCGGTCTCGCCGATGATGTCGCTGGCGAGGACGACCCCCTGGCCGCCTACCCCGGTAACCATTAGGTCTATTTTCTCCATCTTTTTATTGTTCATACCGATATCGCCTTCTGGGGACACAGCTGTTCGCATATCGTACAGATGTCCCCGGCACACAGCGTGGGTTCGATGAATACCTGTCCGTCGGCACTCTGGATAGCCGGGCAGCCGAGGCTAAGGCAGTAATTGCACTGGGTGCATTTTTCAACGTCAATCTTGCGGGGATTGGCGCGCTTCCGGATGCGCATGGCGCACGAGCCGCGTACGATGATTACGGATACTTCTTCTCTGTCCAGCGAGTCCTTGACGCCGTTCCTTAATGCCTTGATATCGAAGGCGTTGATTACCTTAATGTCTTTGACGCCGATACCCCTCGCCAGGCTCTCGATGTCCACGGCGAAGGTCTCTTCTCCCTGCGCGGATATGCCCGTGCCGGGGTGCTCCTGGTGGCCCGTCATCGCCGTGGTGCGGTTGTCCAGTATGATAATCGTGATATGCCCCTGGTTATAGACGGCATCCACCAGTCCGGTAATGCCGGAATGCATGAAGGTGGAGTCGCCGATGATTGCCACGACCTTGCTCTTGACGCCGGCGCGTGCCATGCCCAGCGCCTGCCCGATACCGGCGCCCATGCAGGCGGTGGTATCCAGGACAGCGAGGGGTGGGTAGGCGCCAAGCGTGTAGCAGCCGATATCGCCGGTAATTATTAATTTCGGTTCCTGCGGTCCGTCGTCCTTAGATTTCAGCAGCTTGGTGCGCTGCCCGAGGGTGTTCAGGACGAAGTAGATGCCGGTATGGGGACATCCCGGGCAGAGCAGGGGAGGGCGCTTGGGGAGGCCTTCGGCGGGGGGCAGTATTTTCTCCGACTCGGGAATCAGTCCAACGCCTATACTACTGTCGGCAACTATCCGGGTATTCAGTTCTCCCACCAGTGGGATAAACTCCTTGCCGGTGACCTCGATGCCCATCGACTTGATATTGTCCTCCAGGAACGGGTCGAGCTCTTCGATGACGATGAGCTTATCGACCTGTCCGGCGAAGTCTTTAATCATCTTCTCCGGCAGCGGCCAGGTCATCCCCAGCTTGAGGAAGGAGGCTTCCGGGAAGACCTCCCGCGCGTAATGGTAGGCGACACCGCTGGTCACGATGCCGAGGTCGCGCTTGCCCCATGATATCTGGTTCAGCGGGAACGTCTCGGTGTACTCCTTCAGCTTAAGCATGCGTTTTTCCATGAGGGCGTGTCGCGGTAATGCATTTACCGGCAGCATGATGTACTTCTGCTGGTTGAAGAAGAAAGCCGGGTTCGGGTTCTTGACTTTCCGCGTGCGGTTTAAGTCCACAACCGATTTAGAGTGCGAGATACGGGTGGTGGTGCGCAGCATTACCGGCGTATCGAACTCCTCGCTGATTTCGAAGGCATAGCCCATGAGGTCGTATCCGTCCTGGCTGTCGGTCGGTTCAAGCATCGGTATCTTGGCCATCCGTGCGTAGTGGCGGTTGTCCTGCTCGTTCTGGGAGCTGTGTATCTGGGGGTCGTCGGCGCAGATTATCACCAGCCCGCCGATGATGCCCGTGTAGGACGCCGCCATGAAGGGGTCGCTGGCTACGTTGAGCCCCACCATCTTCATGGAAACCATGGCACGGGCGCCCGTGTAGGCGGCACCCATCGCTACCTCCATAGCCACCTTTTCGTTGGTGGACCACTCGGCGTAGATGTCTTTGAAGCGCGCCAGGTTTTCCAGTATCTCGGTACTGGGGGTGCCGGGGTAAGCGGCGGCAACCTGCACGCCGGAGTGATAGGCTCCCAGCGCCAGGGCCTCGTTGCCGGATAGTAATTGCAGAATCTTTTCCATATTATCCACGCATTACAACAGTATTATAACAGAACTGTATAGATAAACGCAATATATTACATAACACTTACGCAATACATTACAATGTATCTTTAGTTACAATTTTACCACATTTTATAACAGTTTCACAATTACCGGCGACTGTTGACAACCCTTTTCCGCCGTATTACACTTATAGATGAAAAACATTTTCAATTAGTAGCGTAAAAATGGTCTATACGGAAAAGAGAATTGAGCACGCATTGAGGGAAGGTGGTTATAAAGTCACCCAGCAGCGCCGCACCATTATAAATGCCATTATCAATAACCACGAACATCTCACCCCGGCGGAAATCCACGAACGCGTCAAACGCGAGCACCCGGACATCGGGCTGGTGACCGTTTACCGTACCATCGAGATACTGGCCGGATTGAACCTCATCTGTGAGATGCACGCCGGCGGGAACTGCCGCAGTTATTTGATAAGGCGTCCCGCCGAGCATCACCACCACCTGATTTGCTCGGACTGCGGCACGGTAATCGATTTTACAGACTGCGACCTCGGCGGGCTGGAACGCCGGCTTGCCGAGGAAACCAACTTTAAGATAAACGGACACCTGCTCGAATTCGTGGGGCAGTGCCGCAAGTGCCGGGAGAAAGCCCCGGCGGGGCGGGGAGTTAATGATTAAGAGAATCGGCGTAGAACTGCTGCACCACATCCCCTTTACCGCTCTGGGTGCGGTGGCTGGCATCATTGTAATGGTAATAGTCCACTTCTCGAACGCCCCCAGAGAAATCTCGAATACTCTCTTTTATAGCCTTCATCCACTACATGTAGTCTTGAGCGCGCTGGTAACTGCATCGATGTACCGTCTGAACAATAAAAAAAGCAAGCTCTGGATTACGATAATTATCGGCTATACGGGTTCTATAGGTATCGCCACATTGAGTGACGTTATAATCCCGTACCTGGGCGGGGAAACACTGAACATTCCCATGGAGTTTCACATCCCCTTTATCGAGACTGGGAAGATGCCTTATATAGGCGTCTCCAAATGGATAGTCGTCAATGCTGCCGCTATCATCGGCATCGCTATTGCCGTCTGGAAACCCAATACCAGGTTTCCTCACATGGGTCATGTACTATTAAGTACCTGGGCTTCTCTGTTCAGCTTCACTGCTTTCGGAATTGCCGACTGGATTCCTTTACTGCCGTTTATTTTCATGTTTCTCTTCCTTTCGGTATGGCTCCCCTGTTGCGTCAGCGATATCGTCTTTCCTCTTTTATGGGTGGGTGGGGACACCACCCACGAACACAGCCACAGCCATTGAGTAATCGCTCCGAGTACCTTATACTTTGATGTAAGAGTTATGAAGCATTCTTTTAAGGTACTGTTGCTGCTCCCGGCGCTGGCGGCGTTGATTGTGTTCACGGGGTGCGGGGAGCCTGTGCCGGAAAGCGATGGTCCGGACACGGCTGGTATTATCGACCAGCTCCATATCCTCGAGGCGAATCCCGCCTTTATCTCCGAGGCGACCCGGCTCCTGGAATCTTACGGCTTTGAGGTCGATGTGTGGCAGGGCGCTGAAATTACCGTGGATTTCTACCGTAAACTGCCTTCGCTGGGCTACAAGCTCATCATTTTCCGGGTGCATTCCGGGATACTGATAAGCCTTGAGGAAGAGGGAGCCAAGGCCCTGCCGACGACCTACTTGTTCACGGCGGAGAACTATACTACCAACAGGTACATCACCGAGCAACTGACCGACAAGGTGTCCAACGCGGTGATGGTGGAGGACTATCCGCTGGTCTTCGCGGTCAATACCGACTTTCTTAAGGAGTGCGACGGTACGTACGACGGCACCGTTGTCCTGGCGATGGGTTGTGAGAGCTACTGCTACGACGACATGCCGGCAGCTTTCGTGGAGAAGGGTGCTTCGGCGTACATCGGCTGGAGCAACGTAGTAACCCTGGAGTACGTTGACGATGTCATGCTGGACCTCCTCGGCCACCTGTGCCCGGAAAACCTGACCGTATCCGAGGCGATTAGCCGGACGATGACCGACCACGGCAACGACCCGTATTTCGATGCTTTTTTGAGATATTTTCCGCCGGAGAGCGGCGACATGACGGTAAAAGAGCTAATCAACCAATAAACCTTTTTCATTGTACGCTGGTATCCCCTGAAATCGTTATGTTACTATTATTTAAGGTATGAACGAGCATTGGTATAACTACAGCCCGGAAGAAGTCCTTCAGGCGCAAGACTCCAGGCATGCCGGACTGACGGATGACGAGGTCAAGGCACGGCTTCTCCAGCACGGGCCCAATCAGTTGGAAGGTAGGAAGAAGACCCCACCGGTGCTGGTCTTTTTCAGGCAGTTCTTGAGTCCTCTTATCTACGTGCTGCTCGTCGCCGTGGCAATCTCGTTTGTCGTCGGGCATTTCATGGACGCCTGGGTAATCCTCGGTGTCCTTATACTTAATGCCGTCATCGGGTTCATGCAGGAAACGCGCGCGGAAAAGGCGATGGAAGCCCTTATCCGCATGACGGCGCCGCAGGCTACGGTACGCCGTGACGGTAAAGTAGCGAACATATCCGCCCGCGATATCGTGCCCGGAGATATCCTGCTGTTCGACTCCGGCGACAAGGTCCCGGCCGATGCCAGGCTCATCGAGGCTTCCAACCTCAAGGTCAACGAAGCCACGCTTACCGGCGAATCGGTGCCGGTGGACAAGCACACCGGGGCAATCCCCGGGGAACTGACCGTGGCCGGGCGTAAAAACATGGTGTTCATGGGGACGGTGGTCACTTACGGTCGGGCCGCGGCGGTGGTCGTCAGGACGGGCATGGCTACGGAGATGGGCAAGATAGCCACCGGCATCCAGGAAGTGACGCCGGAACAAACACCGCTGCAAAAGAGCATCGGTAAACTCAGCAAATATATCATCGGGCTTTTCCTCGGTATTTGTGTCTTACTGGTAGTCGTCGGGCTGCTCAAGGGCATGGAATGGTTGGAGGTATTCCTGCTGGCGGTTGCCGCGGCCGTCTCCGCGATTCCGGAAGGGCTGCCGGCGGTGGTCACCGTGGTGCTGGCGATGGGCATGAGGTTCATGGCGCACCGCAACGCCGTTATCCGCCGGCTGGTGGCGGTGGAGACGCTGGGGTCGGCCACGGTTATCTGTTCCGATAAGACCGGGACGCTGACCCTGAACCAGATGACGGTGCGGCGGTTATTCATCGGGGGGCGCTGGGTGGAGGTCACCGGCGAAGGCTATTTGCCCGAGGGTGAGTTCCGTGACGAAGGGCAGAAGCTGGCAATGGAAAACGAGCCTGTTTTAGATCTTCATCTGAGGATAGGCGCCCTCTGCAACGACTCCGTCCTGACCATGGAAAGCGAGACATCATACGGCATTTTCGGTGACCCTACGGAGGGGGCGCTGGTGGTCGCCGCTGCCAAGGCGGGGATGAACCGGGAGAAACTGGACAGGGCGTTCCCGCGCCTCGACGAGATTCCTTTCCAAAGCGAGCAGTTCTACATGGCAACCCTTCACCCGCGTGACGGCGGGAGGGTCGCTTACGTTAAGGGCGCTCCGGAAAAGCTCCTTTCCCTGAGCAAGTACTGCTACCGGGGCGATAAAATCGTGCCCCTTGAAGATGCCGATGTTCAGGCTATCCAGCATGCCAACGACGCTATGGCGATGGAAGCGATGAGGGTCATGGCTACGGCGTATGTCGATTTACCCGCCGACCTCGAAGACCTGGAGGAGGAACACTTGAAGGGCAAGCTGGTGTTCGTGGGGCTTTCCGGGATGGCGGACCCGCCGCGTGAGGAGGCGAAGGAAGCCATCCGTCTCTGCAAGCAGGCGGGCATCAAGGTCATTATGATTACCGGCGATAATAAGGTCACCGCGGAGTCAATCGCCCGCCAGCTCGACCTGCCCGAGGGCGGTGTGGTTACCGGGAACGAGCTACGCGATATGCCTGATGAAGAACTCTCGGCGCGGGTGGAAAGCGTCTCCATCTTCGCGCGCATTGAGCCGATTCAGAAATTAAGGATAGTCGATGCTCTAAAAAAGAGGGGACACGTAGTCGCCATGACCGGCGACGGCGTCAACGATGCCCCGGCCCTGAAGACGGCGAATATCGGCATCGCCATGGGCATCACCGGCACGGACGTCGCCAAAGAAGCCTGCGACATGACCCTTGCCGACGATAATTTCGCCTCGGTGGTGGCGGCGGTTGACGAGGGCAGGGCGATTTTCAACAGGTTGCGTAATGTTATCTTCTTACTGCTCAGCACCAACATCGGCGAGTTATTGGCGCTGATTTTATGCATCTCCTTTATCGGTAAGGCGCCACTGCTGGCGGTGCAGATTATCTGGGTCAATCTGGTGACGGATACAGCTTCATCCATTCCGCTGGGACTGGAACCCAAGTCCGGTGATGAACTCCGACAGCCACCCCGCCACCCCGGCGTGGGCATACTTTTCCCCGGTCAGGTAATCCGCATTGTTTCAATGGCGGTGTATATGGGCGTGGGCATAACCCTGATTTTCAACTGGGCTCAGGCGAGAATGCCCATCGAGGAGGCGCGAACGCTGGCTTTTTGCACCATGGTTACCTTCGAATGGTTCCGCGCTTTCAATGCCCGCTCGGACGAACGCTCCGTCTTCAAGCTGGGAGTATTTCGCAACCGCTGGCTGGTGGGCGCCGTCTCGGTGGCTATCATGCTGCAACTTGCGGTAGTGTACGTACCGTTTTTACAGACTGCCTTCCGTACCGTGCCGCTCGGGCTGGACAGGTGGTGGATTGCGATGGTCGCCGGCGGCAGCCTGTTTGTCATCGAAGAGACGCGCAAGACGCTGTTCCCCAGGCTCTTCACCCTCGGCAAGTGGCGCCCGATTAAGTACCGCCGGCTCCAGAAGCTGCAATTGCGCCTGCGGAGCGGGCGGAAGAAAAACAGCGTCAAATAAAGAGGAACCGGGGATTGCTCCCCGGCTCCATATTCACCGCCGCTTCCTCCGCGTTACTTGGTCTTAATTTCTATCTGCTTGACTTCCGGTGCTTCCGCCCTAGGCATCCTTATCTCAAGGAGGCCCTTTTTGAGCGTGGCGGTAATATTCTCGGCGTCAACCTTGGCGGGAAGGGTCATGTACCGTACGTACTGGCCGAAGCTGCGCTCGCGGTAATAGTGGGTCGTGCCTTCTTCGCCCTCTTTCTTCTCTTCCTTCTTCTCCGCCTTGATGGTGAGTACATCGCCGTCGAGCTTGATGTCCAAGTCCTTCTTCCTGATACCGGGCATTTCCGCCTTGATTACCAGATCCTTCTCTTCTTCGTACATGTCCATTTTAGGAGTCAAGCCGGTCTCGAAAGCGGACCTCGCCATTTCCTCGACCTCTTCCAGGAGTCTGAAGGGACGGAAGAAAGGCCGCACCGCCACACCACCGTTGGGATTCCATCTGACCAGAGAAACCATATGATAACTCCTTTAAACTTAACAATACAGTTTCAAGTTAATTATAGTAATACTATCAGATAATGTATGTGACATTTATCACATCATTTTTTTACCTGATTTCGAAGCTTGACACTCTTAATTGCTTGATTTAATCTACAGATAGACGATGGTTGTGAAACAGGGAGGCGGTGATGATGGAAGACATACAGTGGAATAAAGAAGGTTTATATAAGCTGGTTAAGTCCAAGCTGGGCGACAGCCTGTTTATCGTTGTTTCCAATCGTGAGCCTTACGTTCATACCACGTCCGAAGGTAAGATTAAGTGTACCCGTCCGGTCGGCGGGCTTACGGAGGCGCTCGATCCCGTCATGCGCGCCTCAGGAGGCACCTGGGTGGCGCAGGGCACCGGTAACGCCGATAAAAAAGTAGTCGACGAACACAACCGGATAGCCGTTCCGCCGGAAAAACCGGAATACACCCTACGGCGGGTCTGGCTGACCGAGGAAGAGGTGAACGGATTTTACCTCGGCTTTGCCAACCAGGCGCTCTGGCCCCTGTGCCATGTCACCTTTACCCCGCCTGACTACCGCGAGGAATGGTGGGAAACATATAAAAAGGTCAACGGGATATTTGCCAATGCGGTAATGGATGAAGTCGGCAACCAGAAGGCGGTAGTACTGGTGCAGGACTATCACTTCGCCCTGCTTTCCGGCTATCTCAAGCAGCGTAATCCCGACCTTACAGTGGGGCAGTTCTGGCACATCCCCTGGCCCGCCTACGAGAGTTTCCGCACCTGTCCCTGGCAAAAGGAAATACTCGAGGGCATGCTCGGGAACGACCTCATGGGCTTCCATACGCGATCGTTCTGTGATAACTTCGTCGACTCCGTGGAACGCGGACTGGAGGTTACGGTCGATCGTAAGAAATCGGCTATCGTACGGCAGGGCAACACGACGGTCGTGGAGCCGTTCCCCATCAGCGTGGACTTTAACGGTCTGTCCGCGCAGTCGAATACGGAAGCCGTCGAAAAAGAGATAGTACGCATAAAGAAGAGATACAGCCTCGAGGGTAAGTACCTCGGCGTCGGCATGGACAGGATGGACTATACCAAGGGCATACCGGAGCGGCTCATGGCGCTGGACAAATTTCTTAAAGACAACCCTAAATATAGAGGCAGGGTGGTCTTTATCCAGGCGGGCATGCCCAGTCGGACGAAAATCGATACTTATCAGAAGATAGGGCAGAGGATTAACCGGCTTATCCGGGAAATCAACAAGAAATACCGTACCGATACATGGAAGCCCGTCATTCCCATGCAGCGCCAGCTTTCCCACGATACCCTGAGCGCGTTGCGGTGCATGGCGCGTTTCTGCGTGGTCAGTTCTCTCCACGACGGTATGAACCTGGTGGCTAAGGAGTATGTCTCCGCCAGGGTAGACGGCGACGGCGTACTGATATTAAGCAAGTTCACCGGCGCGGCAGTGGAGATGCAGGATGCTTTACTCATCAATCCCTACGACATCGGCGAGTTTGCCACTAAGATTAAGGAGGCTGTTGAGATGCCGGAAGCGGAGAGGCGCCGCCGCATGAAAAACATGCGGGGAATCGTTGCCGGCAATAACATCTACCGCTGGGGCGGCACGATGGTTGACAGATTAATCTCGATTGCGGGGGTCTAGTGAAGCACTTATTTAAATCGTGGCAGGCTTTTAGGGACGATTTTCACACATTGTCGCACGTCCTGTTCCTCTCCGACTACGACGGCACGCTGACCCCTATTGTCGGTCGACCCCGGGACGCCGTACTCTCGCCTGCGGTCAGGGAGAAACTCACCGCCTTGGCGCAGAGGCCGGACTTCACCGTGGGTATCATCAGCGGGCGTTCGCTGGTAGAAACCAGGTACATGGCGGCAATCGAAGGTATTTACTATGCCGGAAACCACGGACTGGAAATCGAGGGTCCTGGCCTCGACTATGTCAGCACAGACGCCGAACTCGGTCAGGCGATGATTAAGGACCTGGTGGGGCAGCTGGAGGAGGAGCTTGAAAACATTGATGGGGTCATCGTAGAAGATAAGGGCTTGAGCCTGAGCGTCCACTACCGACTGGTCAGTGAAGAGGAGCAGGATGATGTGGCGGTGATATTTAAACGGATAGTATCGTCTTTAGCCGATGCGGGGAAAATAAAAATCACCTCGGGCAAGAAGGTTTTTGAAGTCAGGCCGCCCATCGACTGGGACAAGGGAAAAGCCATCGAATCAATCCGGCGCGAGATTCTGGCGTTCCTGAAGCTGGAAAACGTACTGACTGTTTACCTGGGTGACGATACCACCGACGAGGATGCCTTTAAAGTGCTTAAGCGTCCGCTGGGATGGAGCGTGTACGTGGGTGGGGAAAATAATGCGTCCGCCGCAGAATATTATCTAAACTCTACCGAAGAGGTGGAGCAATTCCTCTCTCGTTTGCTGGAACTGAAATAGAGTAACAGCAGACACTCCATTATTAGATATAGTTGATTGCGTCTATGTTTTTCGGCGGGACCGGCGGTTCCACATCTTTGTAACCAAGCACTACCGTGATGATATGCCGGTAATTCTCCGGGATGCCCATTTCCTGCTTTATTTTACTGGCATCATCGGACGCGAACAGGAATTCCGCCATGCCGATGAAGCACGAGCCTATGTTCAGTGATTCCGCCGCCAGGGCGATATTCTCCGCCGCCGCGCCGCAGTCTATCTCCGTAAATCGGGCGTCTTCCTCAGCCGTAACCATGATGAGCGCTGGGGCGCCGTGAAAGACATCGAAATCGGGGTTTTTAGCTCTCTCCGCGAGAAATTCGACGCCGGAATTCAGCAGGTTTTCTCTTATCGCGTTATTCATCTTTGCTATCATTTCCGGGCTCCGTACCACCGTAAAGTGCCATTTCTGCTGGTTCATGGCGCTGGGAGCGTATATCGCGGCTTCCGCAATCGTCTTTATTTCAGCGTCAGCTATCGGAGTCGTTTTATATTTTCTGACGCTCCTTCTACTGTTAATTACTTTTATGGTATCGTTCACGGTAAATATCCTCCTTTACGGTATCGACTGTTCGCGCGGGCTCTCATTCTCTGAAGGCTATACATACGTCATCGGGGCAGGACCTGGCGGTCTTTCTCATTTCAACGGCGGTTTCTTCCGGCAGCGCCGTGCTGATGGAGATGCCCGAGCCTATCTCAAATCCGGCGGTGGTCGTAAGCCTGGGCAGTATCCTGATATGCCAGTGATAATACGGGTCGTTCTCGTCCACGGTGGTGGTACTATCGATGACCAGGTTGTAGTCCGGATTATTCAGCTTACGATACAGGCAGTACAGGACGTCCTTGAGCACTCTGGCAAGCTCGGCGAGCTGCTCCCGGGGGAATAGCCCGAATGACGCGCAGTGCACCTTGGGGAAAATCCAGGTCTCGTAGGGCGTGTGGGACGCAAAGGGGTGGATAACGATAAATCTGTCCGTATCCGCCACCACGCGGTTGCCCTTTTCCATGTCCCAGGCGATGTGGTCGCAGTAGAGACACCGCCCGAGGTCGGCGTAATAATCGTGGGCGACGTCTAACTTACGGTGATAGTAAGGCGCCATGATGGGCGTCGCCACCAGCTGCGAATGGGGGTGAACGAGGGACGTCCCCGCCTCCCAGCCGACGTTTTTAAAGATGATAATGTGCCTCAACTGCGGGTTTTCCTTGAGGGTGTTATACCTTTCCTGGTAGGCTGTCAGCACCTTTTCTATCTGCTCGTAAGGGAGCATGGCGGGGGGCGTATTATGGGAGGGGCTGTCGATGATAACCTCGTGGATGCCGTAACCGCCCATCTTGCGGAAGAACGGTCCTTCCTCTACCCTGGTCGTGTCCCCTTCCGGCGTCAGCGCGGCAAACCGGTTGGGCACCACCCGCACTGCCCAGTCGGACGCCTTATCGGAAGCAGGTATCCTGTATATTTCGTCCGGGGTTTCCGCTTCATTGCCGGGGCAGAAGGGGCAGGCGGAATCCCAGCCGGGTACTTCGTCGGACTTTTTCTCCGCAGTCTCTGCCTGACCCTGCTGCGGGCGTTTAGCCCTTTCCGGCGCCAGTATTACCCACTCTTTAGTGGTGATATCCTGCCTTAATTCGGACATATACTCCCTTGTTCTGATGAATTTATGTTGAATCCGTGCGAACTGCCGGTGTGTCTAGGCTTTAATCCGGATCGGCTTGCGTTTGGGTTTGACGGTCTCGCCGCTTTTTACTACGGGTGCGGGAAAATCGCCTTCCACGACGTTATCGTAGATGATGCAGTTACGACCTATCTTGTAGCCGGCGGGGATTACCGTCCGCTTGCCGACAACGGACAATCCGGTGCTCAGCACCTGGGGATTGGTACGGTTGATACGGTAATCGTCGCCGTAGCCGATATGACAGTCGGCTTCAACAGTTATTTCCTTATCCAGTATGGAATGGTCGATAACGCTGTTTCTGCCGATGACGGTGTTGTCCATGACAATAGAGTCTTTGACAACGGCGCCTTCGGCGACATGGACTCCTGGCGAGATGATGGAGCGCTCGATATGCCCGTCGATTTTACAACCGCTAGAAAGCAGGCAGTTGGTAACAGAGGCGGAATCGCCTACCTTGGTCGGGGGGACTTCCACTTCCTTGGTATACAGGGGCCAGTCGATATCGTTAAGGAAAGACTGGGATATCGCCAGTATCTCCATATTGGACTGCCAGAGACTGTCCACGGTACCGATATCCCGCCAGTAGCCGTCGAAGGAGAAGGCGAACATCCTGCCCTTGTCTACCATCTTGGGGAAAATGTTCCTGCCGAAATCATGTCCCGTCCTGATGTCCAGCCACTGCCGGAGGATGCCGGTGTTGAACAGGTAGACGCCCATGGAGACCAGGTTGCTCTGCGGGTTCTTGACCTTTTCCTGGAAGCGGGTTATCTGTCCCTTTTCATCCGTGACCACCGTGCCGAAGCGGTACAGTTCGTCTTCCGGCATACGCGTGACGGCGAGGGTGACATCCGCTTCGTTGGCCCGGTGAAATTCGAGCATCTCGGAATAATCCATCTTGTAAACGTGGTCGCCGCTGAGTATCAGTACCTCGTCAATGTCCTCGGCTTCGATGCGGTCGAGGTTCTGGTGCACGGCATCGGCTGTTCCTTTATACCAGTCCCTGCCTTCCTCGCGCGCCAGGTAGGGCTGGAGGAGCCGCACGTTCCGGTCCGGGGGCACCAGACCCCAGGACGTGCCGATGCCGATATGCTCGGTAAGGGACACGGGCTGGTACTGGGTGAGGACGATTACGTTATAAACGCCCGAGTTCACGCAGTTGGAGAGGGAAAAATCGATGATGCGGTACTTACCGGCGAACGGAACCGCCGGCTTAGCGCGTTCCTGAGACAGGATACTAAGGCGTTCGCCCGTACCCCCCGCCAAGATAACAGCCAGTAACCTGTGCATCGTTACTTCCTATCAGATACGAAACCCGCATCTTTTTTGTTACCAATTTAACTATGGCTGCTACTTTTTATGTTATACAGTATGTATAAAGATGTCAACCGAGGTTTCATTGCCTATCAGGTTGTATTATAATTGAACCCGGATAAGTAAGGAGAGCATATGCCGGTCTTGCGGGATTTCTTTACCAATATGTCGGCGCCGATGCCGCTGCACCGGAAGCTTTACCTGGTCTTCCGCAACAACTTTATCAAGGTATGGAAGAGACAAAGCTGCTGCGGGCACCCCGGCGAGCCTGGCTGCTGACAGGCGGTGGAAGTCTCTCCCGGTCAGGGAGAGTCGGCGGGACACGGGCACAGTCACTAAATGTAATAGCCTTGAGGTGAAAAATGTACTATTTTGCCTACGCCAGCAACCTTAATAAAAAGCAGATGCAGACGCGTTGCCCGGACAGCAAGCCCCTCTTTGTGGCGGTCCTGCCCAATTATAAAATAGTGTTTACCGGATGGTCGCGACAGTGGCGCGGCGGCAAGGCTACCATAAAGTCGTTCCGGGGCGAAAAAGTGCGGGGCGCCATCTACGAGGTGTCCGAGGCGTGCCTCAGGCAGCTGGACAGTCACGAAGCGGATTATGAGCACCTTAATGTGACCGTCTTCGACGAGGACAATGAGCCGCATCAGGTGATAACCTATATAAAGTCCGGCCAGCTGGACGAGTCCCAACCTTCGCAGGAATATGGCGAGATTATCCGGCAGGGCTACCGCGACTGGGGAATCGCCTAGCCCGGGAGTCCTGGATAAGCGGAAAAAACGTTAGTAATATTATTCCGCCGAATTTTCCGGCGTAATTGTGTTAGAATGTTAAGTTAAGTCGGGGATTTGTCTGGTGAGAGTGGAGTAGTATTATGGCAAAGTCCGGTAGACCGTCTAAGGAAAAAGCAAAAGAGCACCCACTGTCCGGGCAGTTCAACGGTCATGTGCCCTGGCTGGACGGGTGCAAAGAGCATGGCAGAGAGACATGCCTGGGCTGCCCGGTGCCGCTGGAAGAGTGCCCGGCGGAGCACCCGCGTCTTCACAAGGGCGGCAGACCTCGGGGGAGTAAGAACAGGCCGGTGGCGACCGAAGATAAGGAGTAGCAGATGACAGCAGGTAAACACTACGACGTTAAGGATATGGCTCTGGCGGAGGGCGGCAGGCAGCGCATTGACTGGGCGTACCGTGAGATGCCGGTAGTCCGGCTCATCAGGGACAGATTTGCCAAAGAAAAGCCTCTGAAGGGCATCCGTATTTCCGGCTGTCTCCACATCACCACGGAAACCGCCAACCTGGCGCTTACCCTCAAGGAGGGCGGGGCGGAAGTAACGCTCTGCGCCTCCAATCCTTTGAGTACGCAGGACGACGTGGCGGCGGCGCTGGTGGAATACGGCATCCCGACCAATGCCATCAAGGGCGAGGATGATGAAACTTACTACAAGCATATCAATACCGCACTGGACAGCAAGCCGCATATCACCATCGATGACGGCGCTGACCTCGTTACCACGATTCATACCAAACGCAGCGATCTTGTCCCCAACGTTATCGGCGGCGCCGAGGAGACCACCACCGGGATTATCCGCCTGCACAGCATGTATAACGACGGGAAGTTGAAATATCCCATGATTGCCGTCAACGATGCCGAGACCAAGCATTTCTTCGATAACCGCTACGGCACGGGACAGAGCACCATCGACGGGATTACCCGCGCCACCAATATCCTCTGGGCGGGCAAGAAGGTAGTCGTCTGCGGCTACGGCTGGACGGGACGCGGCGTTACCATGAGGGCACGGGGACTGGGAGCGCATGTTATCGTCGTCGAGGTGGAGCCGGTACGCGCCCTGGAGGCGGTCATGGAGGGCTTCCGGGTAATGCCTCTTGTTGAAGCCGCTAAAGTTGGCGATATCTTTATAACCGTTACCGGCGACAAGAGCGTCATCGACGAGCCCCATTTCAAGGTAATGAAGGACGGCGCCATCCTGGCTAACAGCGGGCATTTCAACGCGGAAATAGATATCCCGGCTCTGGAAGCGATGTCGAAAAGTAAACGCACCATCCGCGGCTTCGTCGAGGAGTATTCCCTCAAAGACGGACGCTGCATTTTCCTGCTGGGAGAAGGCAGGCTGATAAACCTGGCGGCGGCGGAAGGGCATCCCGCCAGCGTCATGGACATGAGCTTCGCCAACCAGGCGCTTTGCGCCGAATACATGGTCAAGAACAGGGGCAAGCTGGAAATCAAGGTACACCCGGTGCCCATGGAAATAGATAAAGAGGTAGCCCGGCTTAAGCTCAAGGCGATGGGCGTGGCTATCGACACGCTGACGGCAGAACAGCAGAAATACCTGGCCAGCTGGGACGAGGGAACATAGTAAATCAATCAGCCGGATAAAACGGAGGGGAAATATGTCTAACAGCTTTGCAACTTCGCCAAATTATATGCTGACATCGGAATCGGTCACGGAAGGTCACCCGGATAAGATGTGCGACCAGATATCGGACGCGATTCTGGACGTCATTATGAAGGAAGACCCGATGGGCAGGGTAGCCTGCGAGGTCGCCACCACCACCGGACTGGTCATCGTCATGGGGGAGATTACCACCAAGTGCTACGTGGACGTGCCCAGGATAGTCAGGGACGTGGTTAAGGATATCGGCTATACGAGGCCGGAATACGGGTTCGATTACCAGTCGGCGGGCGTGATGGTGTCCATCAAGGAGCAGTCCACCGATATCGACAAGGGCGTGAGCGAATCGCTGGAGATTAAAGAAGGTGAAGGCTCCGGCGACCTCGATAAAATCGGCGCCGGCGACCAGGGCATGATGGTCGGCTTTGCCTGCAACGAGACCCCGGAACTTATGCCCCTCCCCATCTCCCTGGCGCACAAGCTCTGCCGTCGGCTTGCTCAGGTGAGGAAAGAGGGAGTGTTAAAATACCTCCGCCCGGACGGGAAGTCGCAGGTAACTGTCGAGTATGCCAAAGGCGTGCCGAAGCGTATCGTCAACGTGGTTATCGGCGCCCAGCACGATGACGGAGACGACGTTATGGGACGGATTGAGAAGGACATTATCAATAATGTAATTAAAGCGGTGCTGCCGGTGGAACTGGTCGACAGCGATACCAGATATTACGTCAACGGCACCGGGCGGTTCGTCATCGGCGGGCCGGTCTCGGACACGGGTTTTACCGGACGCAAGATAATCGTGGACACTTATGGGGGCGCCGCCCGGCACGGCGGCGGGGCTTTCTCCGGCAAGGACTGCACCAAGGTAGACCGCTCGGCATCATACATGGCGCGGTACATCGCCAAGAACGTGGTCGCCGCCGGACTTGCGGACCGACTCGAAATACAGGTAGCCTATGTAATCGGCAAGGCGCACCCGCTATCCGTCTCGATAGAGACCTTCGGCACCGGCAAGGTGGAAAACCAGGTAATTAAAGACCTGATTAACAAGCACTTCGACCTGCGGCCCGGGGCGATTATCCGGGACTTCAAGCTGCGGCGTCCCATTTACCGCCAGACCGCCGCCTACGGGCACTTCGGCCGCACGGACCTCGACCTCCCCTGGGAAAAAACGGACAAGGCAGACGTTCTGAAGAAAGAGGGACTGGGGAGGTAGGGGGCTTAATCCCCCTTAGCCCTTTTTTCAAAAGGGAATTTTAGTAATCTAGATTCCCGCTTTCGCGGGAATGACGGATTATTGAGGGATAGGGACGAAATGAAGACGAATTATAGTATAGCAATCGGAATATTCATAACATGTACCGGTATTGCGGTTTTTATATTGTCATTTTTTGTCCAGAACAGAGAATTACAGATTGCTCTTTTGGTAGCTGCGGCGGGTTTAATCGTTTCAGGAATAGCACAGCTGGGGCAAGCCCAGGAGAAGAAAGAAGATGAGAAAAAGCATCAGGAGATGATATCCAAACTGGAAGAAATAAACACAAAGCTTGAAAAGAAAGAAGAAGCCAAAGGCTCCGGCGTGGTTATAGCTGATGTTATCGGCGCCGGAATGAAATACTACGCAGAACACCTGACCACACCGGATAAGGAAGAAGAAGGGAAAGAAGATACTACGGGATGAGCAGAGGATGATACGAGGGCGGCAGGGTGGGAATAGATAATACCGAGGGGTGGTGTGGGGACGGGTAAAGATTAGACATCCTTAACGCAAAGTCGTAAAATATCCCGTAATTGTAGACTATCACAAGGGGGAATTTTTTATGGCGTCCCACATGTCGGAAGAAGAAGTCTATCAGATTGCCAGGAAGAGGGTCGAGGAAAAGAAGGGTTTTTTCGTACACCTCGCCGTATACATCGTTGTGAATATCATTATTATACTTACATGGGCATTTGCCGCCGGAGGCGGGTTCGCCTGGTTTCTCTTCCCGCTGTGCGGCTGGGGCATCGGCCTCATATTCCACGGTCTGGGTGTCTTCGTTTTCAATAGACAGACCGATTGGGAACAGCGGGAGATAGAGAAAGAAGCGGAGAGGCTACGTAGAAACAAATAGTAATTTGGTGGTATTCCCTCACACCTCTTCCCACCCACCACCCATAGAGATATGATATAGTAGATGTAAAATATCACGGGGGGTGAGGTAAAATAGCTAGCAAATCAAACCCCATAAAGTTCGGCACCGACGGCTGGCGGGCGATTATCGGCGAGGATTTCACGTTCGATAACGTCCGCCATTGCTCTCAAGGCGTGGCGGACTATCTCAAGGAAGCCGGACTCGACGGACGCGGACTGGTCATCGGCTACGACACACGTTTCGCCTCCGAGGACTTCGCCGCCGCCGCCGCCGAGGTGCTTGCCGGCAACGGCATCAAGGTCTACCTGTGCGAGAAAGCCGCCCCGACCCCAGTTATCAGCTACGGCGTCTTGGCGAAGCAAGCCGGAGGCGCTATCATCATCACCGCCAGCCATAATCCGGGCATCTGGAACGGCTTTAAATATAAAGACGAACACGGCTCCAGTGCCTCCGATGCTATCACTTTAAAGATAGTCGACTTTATCTCGAAGTCGTACGACGCCGGTAAGTTCAACCGTATGCCCCTTGCCGATGCTAAGAAGCAGGGACTGGTACTGGATACCGACCTCGAGCCGGTCTATTTCGAGCAGATTGCGAAACTCGTTGACCTTGAAGGCCTGCGGCGGGCCGGGCTAAAGCTGGTTATCGACCCCATGTACGGCGCCGGAAGAGGTTACCTGGCGAAGGCGCTGGCGGGGGGTAATAACGAGTGTATCGAAATCAACGGCGAGCGTAACCCCCTCTTCCCCGGCATCCAGCCGGAGCCTATTCCCCCCAATCTGGACGGTCTTGCGGCGGCGGTCAGAAAGCAAAAGGCGGACGCAGGTCTGGCTACCGACGGCGATGCCGACCGCATGGGTGTCGTCGATGAGAACGGTAAATTCATCACCCAGCTCCAGGTATTCGCCCTTTTATGCCTCTACCTGCTGGAAGTTCGCGGCGAGCGCGGTCCCATCATCAAAACGCTAACCACCACCAGCATGACGTACCGACTCGGCGAACTGTTTAACGTGCCCGTGTACGAGACGGCGGTGGGGTTTAAGTACGTGGCGCCCATGATGATGAAGGAGAACGCTATTTTCGGTGGGGAGGAGAGTGGGGGATACGGCTTCCGCGGGCATGTCGCCGAGCGTGACGGCATCCTCGCCAATCTCTGTTTCCTGGACTTCATGGTGAAGACGGACAAAAAGCCGTCCGAGCTTATCGAGTACCTCTACAGCAAGGTAGGCCCGCATCACTACCGGCGTGTTGACATAAAGTTCGAGGCAGGTAAGCGCGAGGCTATCATCGACCGCGTCAGGAACTTTACCCCTGAGAGTATCGATAATGTAAAGGTATTGAGAATTGATACCACCGACGGTTTCCGGTTCAATCTGGAGGACAATACCTGGCTGCTCATCAGGTTTTCCGGCACCGAACCCCTGCTGCGTATCTACACGGAGACGGACTCGCCGGAACGCGTGGAACGCCTGTTGAAAATCGGTCGGGAAATAGCAGGAGTCTAAAAAAGGGGTGAGTAATATGGATCAAACAAACCTCGACGACGTAAAAATTTACCAGCAGCAAGACCCGGACGGCATGCTGGCGCGTATCAAGGAACTTCCCGTGCAGTGCCGGCAGGCCTGGCAGGCAGCCATGGAATTCAAGCTGCCCGCCGACTATAAAGATATCGATAAGGTAATCGTATTGGGCATGGGTGGTTCGGCAATAGGAGGCGACCTTGTCCGCAGCCTGGTGCTGGAAGAATCTAAAATTCCCGTCATCGTTCACCGCGACTACGGACTGCCGGCTTTCGTCGATAAAAAAACGCTGGTAATCGCCTCCAGCTACTCAGGCAACACGGAAGAAACGCTTTCCGGTTTCGAACCGGCGCTGAAAACAAAAGCCAAAAAGCTGGCGATGACCACCGGCGGCAAGGTAGAGGAACTGGCGGAAGCGAATAACGTGCCGGTTTTCAAGATTCATTATAAGGCGCAGCCGCGCGCTGCCCTCGGATTCAGCTTTCTTCCCACCCTGGGCGTGCTCCAGAATCTGGGACTGGTGAAAGACAAGTCGGCGGACGTCGACGAGACGGTTAAGGTGCTGGAAAAACTCGCGGGTAAGCTGGGAGAGAAATCACCGCTGAAGAGTAATCCCGCCAAGCTGCTGGCGCAGCGACTGTACGGAAATTTGCCGGTGATATATGGCGCGGGCATCGCCGCCGAGGCCGCCCACCGCTGGAAGACCCAGGTCAACGAGAACAGCAAGGCGTGGGGATTTTACGAGGTATTCCCGGAACTCAACCACAATGCCACGGTCGGTTATCCATTTCCGAAGGAAGTAGGACAGAATATCAGGGTCATTCTGCTGCGCTCGCGGCTGTTCAACGACCGCGTCAAGCTGCGTTACGACGTTACCTGCGAGCTTCTTAAGCGTTCCAGCGTGGCGTACGAGTTCGTGGACGGCGAGGGCATGAGCGCCCTGAGCCAGATGATGAGCCTGGTAATGACGGGCGACTTTACCAGCTACTATCTTGCCATACTCTACGGTGTAGACCCCTCCCCCGTGGATGTCATCAGCTATCTGAAAGACCGCCTGGCGAAAGGGTAGGGGAGGATTGATAATAATGGCAGACGATACACGTGGTTCATTTATTAGGTGGCAAGGTATCACTATACAGCAACTGACTTTTATCAATAACCTGTTGATAGGACTGGCTGCCGGAATACTGGCTTTCCAGCTTAATATAGTGTTTAGTGAGTATATTGAACTTGATTGTGCAAGTAAGGTGCTGTTCTCATTATCCATCGTGTTGATATTTATCTCACTGGCTGTTGGTTGTAGCACGGCTTTAAATAGACTTGTAGACTTTCGGATTACTATGAGGATAGCCGATAAGAGAGAGAAAGAAGATTTAAAGGGTATAGAAAGTCTAAGAGATAAAACCAATAGATTGGGCAAGTGGACTTGGCGTCTTCTAAAAGCTCAAATCGTGATATTTAGCCTTGGTGTAATACTTATCCCACCATTAGCAATTCTTCAGATTATTGACTGATACTCTTCCCGAGAGAGTATATATTTATTATAAAAGGAAAAGCACCAGATTCCTGAACAATTCAGTGATATATCTGGCGCTTAATTATTCGTAGAATAACCTTCTATCTCTTGGTGTACTGCGGCGCCTTGCGGGCGCGGCGGAGTCCGGGTTTCTTGCGTTCTTTTGCCCGGGCGTCACGCGTGAGGAGGCCGTTCTGGCGCAGCATCGGCTTGAACCGCTCGTCGGCTTTTACCAGCGCGCGGGAGATACCGTGAGAGATGGCTCCGCTCTGGCCGGTGACGCCGCCGCCTTCCACCTTGACCACCGCGTTGTATTTTTCAGTGGTTTCGGTGGCGATAAAAGGCTGGACTATCGTCTTCTGGTGCTCCAGAGACGGGAACCGCTCCTCGTAGGGCGTGCCGTTCACGATGATGGCGCCGTTCCCGGAGGTCAGCTTGACCCTCGCTACCGCTGTTTTGCGGCGGCCTGTCCCGTAAAAATAGCTCTGTTTATCCATAAATGCCCTGTCCCTTTATTTTGTATCCTGCTTCGTATCGTTCGTAATCTGCGAGGCATGCGGGTGTTCTGCTCCGGCATAGACCCGCAGTCTTTTTCTCATCTGGTTGCCCTGACGCGTGTGGGGCAGCATGCCGAATACCGAATGCTCGAGGGCGCGCGTGGGGTGTTCCTGCATCATTTTTTCCAGGCTGATGCTCTTGAACCCGCCGGGATACCCCGAGTGGCGGTGGTACATCTTCTGTTCGGCTTTCTTGCCCGTTACGCGCACCCTGTCCGCGTTAATCACCACCACGAAGTCGCCGGTGTCCTGGCTGGGGGTATAGGTGGGGCGGTGCTTGCCCATCAGCAGGCGGGCTATATTGACAGATAGCCTGCCCAGGGTCTTATCGGCGGCGTCGATTAAGTGCCACTCTCGTTTGATATCGGCCGGTTTGGCGGTATAGGTTTTCATCGTGCATCTCCCTCGAAGTCAGCCGGATAGTTCACCCGCATCAGGCAGAGTCCGCCGGCGGGCGCGGTCGGTCCGGCGAGTCCGGGCGTCCTGGCCTCGACCATCTCGTAGAACTCATCGACCGTCATTTTGCCCTGGCCCACCTTTATCAGCGAGCCGACCGTATTGCGTACCTGGTGGGGCAGGAACGAATTGGCTGCCATATCGAAGACAATCATGTCCCCGTCTCTCGTTATTTCTGCTTTAATCACATCCCGTACCGTTCGCTTTTCCCGGGCGGTCTCGGCGCTGGAAACGAACGACGTAAAGTCATGTTCCCCGATGAGCGCCCGGCAGGCGCGGTTCATCGCCTCGATATCCAGTTCGCCATCCACCCGGCAGGAGAAGTCCTGCCGCATCGGCGAGCGGGTAGGGCTGTTATAAATATAATACTTATATTCGCGACTGACGGCTCTACGCCTGACATCCAGCGTGCCATTGAGCCGGTTTGCCTTTTTTACGGCAATATCTTTAGGCAGATAGTGGTTCAGTCCGTCGATAAAGGCATGCAGAGGCAAAGCCGAGTCCGTACTGAAGCTGACGACCTGCCCGCGGGCATGTACGCCGGCATCGGTGCGGCTTGCCGCTTTAATCCTTATTCTCTTTCCGGTCAGTTTCTTCAACGCCTTCTCTATCTCCCCCTGAATCGTCGGTGCGTTAGCCTGCCACTGTGAGCCGTGATAGCTGGTACCGTCATATTCCACAATCAGTACCACCGTGCCCGTTGCCGTATCCGCAACCCCCACTCCTCCTCTGGATTCTGGCTTTCGCCGGAATGACACCTGGTTTAACATTACGGGCACCGCTATTCGACCAGCTCCAGCTGGACCATTAAAGCACCGTCTCCCAGCCTGGGTTCCAGCTTGACGAGGCGGGTATATCCGCCGGGTCTTTCCTTGTACCTGGGTCCAAGCTCAGAGAACACCTTATCGGTGACTTTTTTATCCGTTATAAATGTCAATGCCTGGCGATAGGAGTGAAGACCGCTTTTCTTGCCCAGCGTAATCATCTTCTCGGCGATACCGCGTATTTCCTTCGCTCTGGCTTCGGTCGTAACGATTTTCTCATATCTCAGCAGGTCCGTGACCAGGTTGCGGTACAGTGCACGACGGTGTCCGGTTACCCTGCCCAGTTTTCTGCCGGCTATCTTGTGTCTCATGATTGCGGCTCTCCGTCCTCAGATTCTCCTTCGTCGGTTTGTTCTTCTTCGGCGGCTTTAGTCGCCTTTTTCCTGCTCCTGGGTTTGGGTGGAGCTTCTTCAACCAGTTCGTCTTCAACGGCTGTTTCCTCTACCGAGGCTGCCGATTCTTCTGTGGCTGTCTCTTCCACGGTCTCTTCCTCTGAGGTCGGCTCTTCTCCCTCTTCACCTTCTGATTCTACTTTGGGATTCAGCGACAGGCCTATCGAGGCGAGCTTGTCTTCTATCTCCTGGTAGGACTTCTGCCCGAAGTTGCGCAGCTTGAGAAGTTCCTTGGTGCCTTTGCCGATAAGCTCGCCGACCGTGGTGATATTGCTGCGTCTCAGGCAGTTCATGGTACGCACGGAGAGGTCGAGTTGCTCTACGGGCATGTTGTACTTCTCGTCGGGAATAGACATGCGGATGAGGCGCTCCTCTGCTTTCATCTGCGAGATTTTTACATATTCGACGAAGGGTGTAAGTTGTTCGATTAAAATACTGGCGGTGTTGCTGACGGCGTCTATTGGCGATGTGGTGCCGTCCGTCCAGACGTCCAGGACTAAACGTTCGCGGCTGGTCTCACGACCCAGGTGCGTCGGCTCGACGGTGTAGTTAACCTTGCGAATCGGCGTATAAATGGCGTCGACGGGTATGGTGCCCACCGGCGTGTTGTCGGTGGACTCGGCGGTCCTGAAGCCTGTTCCGAGTTCTACGTCGAACTCCACGTACAGCTTGTTCGCGGACTCGTTGATGGTTACCAGGCAGAGGTCGGGGTTGGTGATTTCAAAGTCCGCCGACGGTTTGATGTCGGACGCGCAGACACGTCCCTCGCCTTCGTATTCAAGTATCAGCGTACCGCTCCGGTCGGAAAGGGGTTTCAACCTTAACTCTTTCACGTTGAGGAGAAACTCCATGACATCTTCCTTGGCATTGGGGATAACCGTGAACTCGTGCTGGACTCCCTCGATTCTTACCTGAGTCACGGCTGCCCCGGGAAGATATCCAAGTAACACGCGGCGCAAGGAGTTCCCCAGAGTGATACCGAACCCCTTCTCCAGCGGTTCGGCGACGAACCTCCCGTAGTTTTCCTCTTGTTCGGTACATTCAATTTTTGGGACTAATAGTCCAGCCAATGAATTGCCTCCTTATATTTCACACTACCGCGAGTAGTACTCAATTACTGCCTTGCCGTCGAACCTGGCGTCGATTTCCTCCGGCGTGGGCAGGCTCAATACCTGCCCGACCAGGTTCTGTCTGTCCAGGCTCAACCAGTTCAGGACCTGCTTGGACTCGATTTCTTCCAGGAGAGCTTTATAATACTCGGTTTTCTGGCTGCCCTCGCGCCAGCCGATGGTATCGCCTTCCTTGACTAGGGCGGAGGGTACGTTCGTCTTGCGTCCGTTCAGCGTGATATGCCCGTGCCGCACCAGCTGGCGTGCCTGAGCGCGGGAATCGGCGAATCCCAGCCGGTAGACCACGTTGTCAAGTCGCCTTTCCAGCAGCACCAGCAGGTTCTCACCCGTGATACCCGCCTGTTTCTCGGCCATGCCGAAGGTCTTGCGAAACTGCTTTTCCAGCGTTCCGTAAGTGTAACGGGCTTTCTGCTTCTCGCGAAGCTGTAACGCGCGGTCGGAAAATCTCCGCCGCCGGCGGGTAGTTCCCTGTCCCGGCGCTTTCGGGCGTTTGTCCAGGGCGCACTTGGGTGTAAAGCAGCGGGCGCCTTTCAGTAAGAGTTTCTCACCGCTGCGCCGGCATAGACGGCAAACTGCTCCTGTATATCTTGCCATGTTAGACCCTTCTCCTCTTGGGAGGGCGGCAGCCGGCATGCGGGATGGGCGTTACGTCCCTGATTCCGGTGATGTACAGGCCGGAACCCTGCAGGGAGCGTATCGCCGCCTCGCGGCCGCTGCCCGGACCCTTGATATATACTTCAACCTGGCGCAAGCCGTGCACCATCGCTTTACGCGCGGCGTCACGGGCCGCCATCTGAGCTGCATAAGGCGTGCCTTTACGGGAGCCCTTGAAACCGGCGGTGCCGGAGCTTCCCCAGGCGAGGGCGTTACCCTGAGGGTCGGTGAGGGTTACGACGGTGTTATTGAAGCTGGACTGTATGTAAGCCCGGCCGGTAGGGACCGCCTTCCGTTCACGTCTCCTCGTTTTTGTTTTTCTCTTCTGTGCCACCCTGTCCTCCTTGTCAGCTCAATTATTATTTCTTGGCCATGCCGCGTTTCTGTCCGCGACCGGCTACCGTCTTGCGGGTACCGCGCTTGGTGCGGGCGTTGGTGCGCGTACGCTGGCCACGTACCGGCAGGCCGAAGCGGTGCCTGATGCCGCGGTAACTCCCGATTTCAATCAGGCGCTTGATGTTGAAGTTGACTTCTTTCCTGAGTTCGCCTTCGACATGGTATTGCTTATCGATAATTTCGCGCAGCTTGTTGACCTCGTCTTCGGTGAGGTCTTTTACCTTGACGTCGGGCGCGATATTCGCCTGGTCAAGTATCTTTTCGCTCTGTGCGCGGCCGATGCCGTAGATGTACTGCAGCGAGACCCACGCCTGCTTGTTAACCGGTATGTCCACTCCGGAAATACGTGGCATATGTTACCTCCTTACCCCTGCCTCTGCTTGTGCTTGGGGTTGGTGCAAATAATCCTGACCACTCCTCGCCTCCGCACCACCTTGCATTTTTCACATCTGACTTTTACTGACGCCCTAACTTTCATAATTCAAACCTTTATTTTACTTGAGCCGGTAGGTTATTCTACCACGTTTCAGGTCGTATGGGGAGAGTTCTATTAAGACTTTATCACCGGGCAGGACCCTGATATAGTGCATTCTTATCTTGCCCGATATGTGTGCCAGTACCTCGTGCCCGTTGGGGAGTTCGACACGAAACATGGCGTTGGGTAGAGCCTCGACTACCGTCCCCTCGACCTCTATGGCTTCTTTTTTAGCCATTAACTAACCTCGTTAACACCTCCGGTTCATTGTTATTGATTGCTATCGTATGTTCAAAGTGCGCCGACAGGCTGCCGTCGGCGGTATGCACCGTCCAGTGGTCGCCGGCTACCATGGTATGCCAGTCTCCCATGTTCAACATGGGCTCCAGGGCGATGGTCATGCCCTTTTTCAACTCGGGACCTGACCCGGGTTGGAGTCCGTAGGGAGGTTCGGTGCAGTTGGGCACCTGCGGGTCCTCGTGCATCTCCCGTCCGATGCCGTGTCCGGTATATTCACGCACCACCGAGTAGCCTTTCGACTCCGCGTGATGCTGGATTGCCGCCGAGACATCGCCGAGTCTCGCCCCGGCTTTGGCGGCTTTAATGCCTTTCTCCAGCGAAGCCTTAGTAGCTTCGATAAGGCGCCGGGCGTCATCGCTTATCTCGCCGACTCCGACCGTTAATGCGGCATCCCCGTGGAAACCGTTATAGACAACGCCGAAGTCCAGCGATACTACGTCGCCTTCTTTCAGTACCCGGTCTCCCGGAATCCCGTGTACAATCTCGTCGTTAATGGACACGCAGAGGTTCGCCGGATAGCCGTGATAGCCGTTGAAAGAGGATACGGCTCCCAGTCGCTTCATTTCCTTCTCTGCTATTGTATCCAGTTCCTTTGTCTTCATGCCCGGTTTAATCCGTTCGCTTAACAGTTTCAGCACCTTGGCGACAATCTGGCCGGACTGCCGCATTTTCTCTATCTCTTTTTCAGATTTAATTTCTATACCCATCGGGTGATATCTTTCTAATTCAGGGCGGTAGTTATTCTCCCGTTAATGTCGGTCGCGGTACCCTCGCCGTTAATCTCCAGCAGCTTTCCCGCCTGCTTATAATAGTCAATCAGCGGGGCGGTCTCCCCGAAGTACACCTTCAACCGGTTTTTAATCGTCTCCACGTTATCGTCGGCGCGCTGGTACAGTTCCCCGCCGCAGCGGTCGCATACACCCTTCACCTTCGGCGGCGAATCCACCTCGTGGTAGGGCGCCTGGCACTGCCGGCATATCCAGCGCCCGCTCAGTCTCTTGAGGAGTTCTCCCTCGGAGACTTTTATATATACTACTTTATCGATAGCCTTCGACTGTTTTTCCAGGGCTGTATCCAGCGCCTTGGCTTGCTCCAGGTTCCGGGGAAAGCCGTCGAGAATCGCCCCGTTCTTGCAGTCCGGAGCCGCCAGCCTCTCCAGCACCATCTGTATCGTTATCTCGTTGGGAACCAGCTGCCCTTTCTCCATGTACACTTTGGCTTTATTGCCCAGTTCCGTTTCGCTGACAAGCGCCTGCCGGAAAAGGTCGCCGGAGGCTACCTGTACCAGCTTAATTTTCTCCGCCAGCATCACTGCCTGTGTACCTTTCCCCGCCCCGGGGGCTCCCAGAAGTATAATATACACCTTAACTCCTATTTGATAAAGCCTTCATAGCGGCGCATCACCAGTTGCGCCTCGAGTTGTTTCATCGTATCCAGCACCACGCCCACCACGATGAGCATGCCCAGACTGGACAGCTGTATCTGCTGGACGTTAGTTACTGTTCTTGCCAGGAATGGCATTACCGCCACGAACGCCAGGAACAGTGCCCCCGCCCAGGTAATACGGTTGATTACCCCGCTTAAATAAGTAGCGGTGTTCTTGCCGGGTCTGATGCCGGGGATAAAGCCTCCCTGCTTCTGCAAAGTGCCCGGCAGGTCCTGCTGTTGATAGGTCACCATGGTATAGAAGAAGGTGAAACCTACCGCTAGGAGGAAGTAGAAAATCCAGTAAAACGCACCTACCGGCAGGGCAGTGGTGGGACTGAACCACCTGACGATGGTATCCGCAAAGCCCGGCTGATTGGGGTCGACGAAGTAGCTGGCGACGATTCCCGGGAAGAGCACCACCGACATGGCGAAGATGAGCGGTATCATGCCGGAGCTGTTTACCCGCATCGGGATATGCGTCGAGCCCGACTGCCGGTACATACGACCGCCGCGGAAAACGCTGCGCGCGTATTGCACCGGTATCCGCCGGTGCGCCTCGGTAAATATGACGATAAGTACGACGGTAATGAGCACGATAACGATGTATACCACCAGTCCCATGGGATTCCCTTTAGCCAGGAAACCCTGTTGTATCATCTGCGGGTACCCGGCGACGATTCCCCCGAAGATTATAATGGAGATGCCGTTGCCGATGCCGTACTCTGTAATAAGCTCTCCCAGCCAGACCAGAAAGACAGTGCCGGCTATCAATGATAACACGATGGCGGCGGTCGCCAGGGGTGCAGCGCTGCTGACGGCGCCTGCCCGCTGGAGCAGTACCAGTTGCCCGTAGCCGGAAAGGCCCGCCAGGGGTATCGTCAGCCAGTGCGTAATCATGTTGATTCTATTTCTTCCGGATTCGCCTTCCTGCGACAGCGCCTGAAGCTGCGGAATGACCGGCACGAGCAGTATCATGATGATGGAAGCCGTAATATACGGGTAAACGCCCATGGCCGCCACGCTGAATTGCTTCATGGCGCCCCCGCTGAACAGGTCGAGCATACCCAGCAGGGCATTGCTCTCGAACAGTTCCTGCAGGGCGTCCAGGTTCACCCCCGGCAGGGGCACGTGGGCGACGAAGCGGAATACGACCAGAATGCCTACGGTAATCAGGATGCGACGCCGGAGGTCGGGCAGGCTGAAGGCGTCGATCATCGCCTGCAGCAGTCTGGGTCTACTTGCCCTCTGCCGCATGCTCTACCTCCTCGACCGTGCCGCCGGCTGCCTCTATCTTGGCTTTCGCCGAAGCCGAGAACTTGTGTGCCCTGACCGTCAGAGAGCGGTCGATTTCTCCGTCGGCGAGTACCTTAATCGGCTTCGCCAGCGATTTTACGATGCCCGATGCCATTATCGTTTCCGGAGTCACCTCGCTGCCGGCGTCGAACCTGTTAAGCTCGCCGACCTTTACCGTGCTGTACTCCGTGCGGAAGATATTGGTAAAGCCGCGCTTCCGGGGCAGGCGTTGGATTAAAGGCAGCTGTCCGCCCTCGAAGCCGGGACGCATCTTGTAGCCGGCGCGGGACTTCTGTCCATTGCAGCCGCGCCCGGAATAGGTGCCTTTACCGCTGCCGTCGCCGCGGCCTACCCGCCGGCTGGCTTTTCTGGAACCCGGTGCGGGCGATATATCATTCTGTCTGACCAATCTCTTCCTCCACTTTAACCAGGTGTCTTACCTTATTAATCATGCCTCTAATAGAGTTTGTATCTTCATGGACAACGCTCTGGTTTAGCCGGTGAAAACCCAGCGATCTCAGGGTCCTCTTCTGGCTTGCCTCGTAGCCGATGCCGCTTTTTATCCAGGTAACTTTCAGTTTACTCAACGGGTTTCGCCTCCTCGGCGCTGACGGTCGCCTTGCGTTTGGCTATCTCGTCTTCCGGAATCTTCAACTCGCTGAGAGCCTGCATGGTCGCCTTGGCGACGTTGATATGGTTGGCCGAGCCGAGTGATTTCGTCAGTATGTCCTTGATTCCCACCGCCTCCAGTACCGCCCGAACGCTGCCGCCGGCGATGACGCCGGTGCCCGGCGCGGCGGGTTTCAGCAGGACTTTAGCAGCCCCGAAGTACCCAGTGATTTCATGCGGGATGGTGTTCCCGACCATCGGGACCTTGATTATATTCTTTCTGGCTTTTGCTCCACCTTTACTGATGGCGGCGGGTACTTCGTTGGCCTTGCCGATGCCCAGTCCGACATATCCCTCGCCGTCGCCGGTGACTACCAGGGCGCTGAAGCGCAGCCGTTTGCCGCCTTTCATCACTTTGGCGACGCGGTTGACGTCGATGAGTTTATCGTTGAGGTTCAAATCTACCGGGTCAATTCGACTTATTGGTTGTTTCATCAGACCTGCATCGTCCTCTCTTAGAACTTAAGCCCGCCCTTCCGGGCTGCCTCAGCCAGCGCTTTTACCCTGCCGTGGTACCTGAAGCCGCCGCGGTCGAAAGCCACTTGCTTAATTTTCTTGCCGGTGGCGCGCTTTGCCAGCAGCGTACCGACTAGTCCGGCCCGTTCGGTCTTCGTTTTTCCTTTTAGATCGTTTTTAATTTCCGCATCGAGAGAAGAGGCGGCGACCAGCGTATTCCCCTGCGAGTCGTCGATTACCTGGGCGTAAATATGGTTCAGGCTGCGGAAAACGCACAGGCGCGGTCGGTCGCCGTTCCCGCTTACCTTCTGCCTTACCCGGTAATGCCTTCTGCTTCTTGCCTCTCTGGTGGTTGCTTTTCTCATAATTACCCGCCGACTACCTTACCGGCTTTACCCGGTTTAAGATGGATTACCTCTCCGGCATACCTGATGCCCTTGCCTTTATATGCGTCAGGGGGACGGATGGCCTTGATTTCCGCCGCCTGTTCACCGACATCTTCCTTGTTGATGCCGCTGACCTTTATCCGGTTGTTACCTTCCACGTTCAGCGTCACCCCTGGCAGGGGAGTCACCTCTACCGGGTGCGAATAACCGATGCGTATAACCAGTTTTTCGCCGACCTTCTCGGCGCGGTAGCCCACGCCGACAATATCCAGCGTTTTCTCGAATCCCTTGGAGACGCCTTCCACCATGTTCGCCAGGAGGCTCCGCGTCAGTCCGTGGAACGCCCGATGCCTCTGGCTCTCACTTGGGCGGGTAACGGTCAGCGTATTGCCTTCCTGTTTGATGAGCATCTCGGGAGAAAGAGAGCGGCTGAGCTCGCCTTTCGGTCCCTTTACGGTGACTTTCTCGGCCTTGATATCGACCGTCACCCCGGACGGTACGGTTATCGGCATTTTTCCTACTCTAGACATCTATCACTCCAGAAATTGTTTACCATATATAGCACAGCAGTTCGCCGCCGGAGTTCTGCTGCCAGGCCTGCTGCCCCGTCCTGAGTCCACTGGAAGTAGAGACGATGGCAATGCCCAGTCCGCCATATACGCGCGGTATTTCCCTCTTCTGTACATATACTCTCAGTCCCGGCTTGCTGACACGCTTCAACCCGGATATCGCCGGTTTGTTATCATCCATATACCGTAGCTGTACCCTGATAGCCCGGTGCGGTTTGCCCCTGACCACTTCGTAGTCGGTGATAAATCCTTCCTCCTTGAGGATTCTGGCTATGGAAAGCTTAATCTTGGAGGCAGGCACCAGCACGCTTTCGTGCCGTACCATGAGGGCATTCCTTATTCTGGTTAACATATCAGCAATAGGGTCTGTGACTGTCATACCTGTTTTTCCTTCTTCAGCTTACCAGCTGGATTTTCTTACTCCCGGCAGATGGGCTTCTAGGGCCAGTTTCCGGAAGCATATCCGGCACACGCCGAACTTACGCATGAAGGCGCGGGGTCGACCGCAGAGTCTGCACCGGTTATACTGTCTAACCGGGTACTTGGACGTTCGTCCGGCTTTGGCTACTATTGATTTTTTTGCCATATTTAACTTACTCCATCCTTGGCGAACGGCATTCCAAGCTGCTCCAGCAGGTGCCTGCCGTCTTCATCCGTTTCAGCGGTGGTGATGATGGATATTTCTATTCCTCTCACCTTGTCAATCTTGTCATAATCGATTTCCGGGAATAAAATCTGTTCCTGGAGACCAAGCGTATAATTGCCGCGTCCGTCGAAGGAGTCAGGGGAGACTCCCTGGAACTCGTGCATGCGGGGCAGGACGGCGTTGACCAGCTTATCGAGGAAGTCACACATTCTCTGTCCCCGCAGCGTTACTTTCAGCCCGATGGGCATTCCTTCCCTAAGTTTGAAGTTGGCGATGGATTTTCTGGCGCGTGTGGTCAGGGCATGCTGACCGGCGATAGCCACCAGGTCCTGCTCCGCCGCTTCCAGCGACTTGGCATTGGATATGGCTTCTCCCACGCCTATATTGAGCACCACTTTTTCGAGCCTGGGCACCTGCATGACGTTCTTGTACCCGCAGATTTCCATCAGGCGGGGTACTACTTCTTCCTTATATTTGTCTTTAAGTCTCGCCATTTATTCAATCACCTCGCCGCAGGCGTGGCAGATTCTTACCCTCCGCCCATCTTCCAGCTTCCGGTAGCCGATGCGCCCCGGCTTGCCGCACTTATCGCAGAGCAGCATCACGTTGGCGACATCGACGGGCGCTTCCAGGTCGATAATTCCTGCCTGTTTTACGGCGCCCCGGGCTTTGGAATGCTTTTTAATAAAGTTAATACCTTCGATTATTACCTGCTGTTTCTTAGGATGGGCAAAACGCACCTTTCCCTTTTTACCCCTGTCCTTTCCCTTGATAACCAGTATCGTATCGTCTTTCCTGATTTTCATAATGCTTCTGCCTTTATAATACCTCCGGCGCCAGGGATATTATCTTGGTATAATTTTTATCCCGCAGTTCCCGGGCCACCGGACCGAATATCCGTGTACCTTTCGGCTCGTTTTTATCCGTCAGGATAACCGCCGCATTTTCGTCGAACTTGATATATGAACCGTCCGGACGCCGGTGGGGATGAGCCGTCCGTACTATTACCGCCCGGACGACATCGCCTTTCTTGGTGCCGGCATTCGGTATGGCCCGTTTCACGGAGGCGACGATAATATCACCGACTCGCGCGTATTTCCGCCTTGTGCCGCCGAGTACGTTGATGCACATAATCTCGCGGGCGCCGGTGTTGTCGGCTACTCTGAGCCTGGACTGCATCTGAATCATGTCTGTTTCACCGTAATCCTAGTTTGTAATCTCCTGCGGTTTGATATCCGCTATTTCTCCCTTGGTTATAATTTCCGCCACTCGCCATCTCTTCAGCTTGGAAACGGGGCGGGTCTCTTCTATTCTTACCACATCGCCGACTTTACTCTGGTTCTTTTCGTCGTGGGCGTAGTATTTTACGACCCTCCTGATGGTCTTTTTATACAGCCGGTGGTGCTTGGGTGTATCCACCGCGACGATCACGGTCTTGTCCATTTTCTCGCTGATAACTTTACCGAACCTGGTCTTGCGTTTTGCTTCCATAATATCCTGACCTACCTTATACCCAGTTCCTTTTCCGTGATGAGGGTATTTAGCCGGGCAATCTTCCTCTTTACCCTGCGTACTTCACGGTGGTTCACCAGCTGCTTGGTTTCCAGGCGAAAACGCAGGTTGAAAAGTTCCTGATGGGTCTCTTCGAGCTGCTTTTCCAGGTCTTCCTTGCTCATATTTCTAAATTCTTCAAGATTAGCCATGTTTTGACCTACTTCGCCGTTTCACCACCCACGGTGATGCTTTCTCTTAAAATAAATCTTGTTTTCAGCGGCAGTTTGTGCGCCGCCAGGCGTATCGCTTCTTTGGCTACGTTTTCACCGACTCCCGCCATTTCGAAAATAATTTTGCCAGCCCTGACCACGGCTACCCAGTGGTCCGGGGCGCCCTTGCCGCTGCCCATGCGCGTTTCCGCCGCTTTCTTGCTGACCGGCTTGTCGGGGAAAACGCGTATCCAGACTTTGCCGCCGCGCCGGATGTGGCGGGTGATGGCGCGCCGCGCCGCCTCAATCTGGGCGGCGGTTAACCAGGCGGATTCGAGCGCCTGGAGGCCGTAATCACCGAAGTCGATGACATTGCCGGAATTGGCTTTGCCGCGACGGCGTCCCCGATGCGCTTTTCGATATTTAACACGTTTAGGCTGCTGCATCCTCGGGTTTATCCTCCTCTGTATCCTGCTTTACGTCAGTATCTTTTTTCTCTGCCTTGGCTTTGGTTGCCTTTTTCGCCTTGGGCTTGGCTGGTTTTTCTTCCTCGTTCGTCTTATCTTCGGCCTTTGCCTTGGTCGTCTTCTTCGCCTTGGGCTTGGCGGGTTTCTCCGCCTCGGGGGCGGGCTTCTCTTTGGCTGACGCCTTAGCCGGTTTTTCTTCTGCCGGCGCCTTTTCCTCGGTCATCTTAGCTTCGGCTTTCGCCTTTGTCATCTTCTTTGCCCTGGGCTTGGCGGGTTCTTTCACCTCGGCAGCCGGAGCCTCTTCAGGCTTTTCAGGCGGAGCTTCTTCGGTCACGGCTTCCGCCGGTTTTGCTGCTTCCGCAGCCGGAGCTTTAGCGGCGGTGGCTTCCTCTGGTTTTTCTTCAGCTTCTTTAGCCGGGGCTGCCTCGGCTACCGCTTTGGCGGGCACTTCTTCAGGTTTTTCCACCGGTGCTTCTTCAACTACAGCTTCTGCCGGTTTTGCGGCTGCTTCAGCAGTCGGAGCTTCCGTGGCCGCTTCCTCGGGTTTCTCTTCGACCTCGGCTACTTTAAGTTCGGGCAATATCTGTCCTTTATAAATCCATACTTTGACGCCGATGCGTCCCAGCGTGGTATGCGCCTCGGTAAATCCGTAATCAATGTCAGCCCGCAGCGTATGGAGCGGCACCTGCCCCTGGTGGGAGGTCTGGCGGCGGGCGATTTCCGCGTTCCCGAGCCTGCCGGCGCAGCTTACTTTTATGCCCTTGGCGCCGGCCTGGATGGTGCGGAAAATGGCCTGTTTCATGGCGCGGCGATAGGCCACGCGGCGCTCGATTTGCTCGGCTACCGAGCGTGCGACCAGGTAGGCGTCCAGTTCCGGCTGGCGCACTTCCTGGATGTTTAATCTAATTCTCTTCCCGACAAGTCCCTCGAGGTGCTGCCTCATCTCATCGACGCGCTGTCCGCCCCTGCCGATGACGATGCCGGGTCGGGCGGTGTACAGCGTGATGGTGACGTCCTTGGCCTGGCGGTCGATTTCTATCAGGGAGATGGCGGCTTCCGGGTACTTGTTTTTTATTTCCTCCCGGAGTTTGTTGTCTTCTTGGACGAACTCGGCATAGTTGGTATCGCTGTACCACTTGGACTGCCAGTCTTTAATGACTCCCAGCCTGAAACCTACCGGGTGAACTTTATGACCCAATTATCCCTCCTGCTCAGCAACGATTACCGTAATATGGCTGCTATGCTTTCGTATAGGGCTTACCCGTCCCCTCGAGCGGGGCCGGAACCTGCGCATGCTGCGCGCCTCATCCACGTAAATGCTGACAACCTTTAAATCGGCGGGGTCTATCTGAAAGTTGTTCTCGGCGTTGGATGCCGCCGACTTCACTACCTTGGCGACGACCCTGGCTTTAGGCGTCGGCGTGAACTTGAGCAGCGTCAGCGCCTCGTCGACTTTCTTGCCCCGCACCATATCCGCCAGCGGACGCACCTTGCTGGCCGGTATTCCTGTATTTTTCGCTACGGCTCTAACTTCCACTTCTTGCTATCTCTTTCTTACCTGGGTTACTTTCTCGGACCTGGCGACGTGCCCCCGGAAGGTACGCGTGTTGGCGAACTCGCCCAGTTTATGCCCGACCATGTTCTCGTTGATATAGATGGGCACGTGTCTCCGGCCGTCGTGGACGCCGATGGTCAGTCCCACCATCTGTGGTAGTATGGTTGACGACCGCGCCCAGGTCTTGATTACCGTTTTCTTACCGGAGCGAATCGCGGCATCTATCTTCTTTTCCAGCTTGGTGTCAACTGCCGGTCCTTTTTTCGTCGACCTTGACATAGTACCCCTCTATCCGTCTATTTTCCTCTGCGTTTGACTATCATTCTATCGGAAGCCTTGGGCTTGCGCGTTTTATAACCCAGCGCTGGTTTACCCCAGGGCGTCTTGGGCCCGGGCATGCCCACCGGCGAGCGGCCCTCGCCGCCCCCGTGGGGATGGTCGCGCGGGCTCATGGCGGAGCCCCTGACCGTGGGTCTCCACCCCAGGTGCCGTTTGCGCCCTGCCTTGCCCAGGCTGATATTCTGGTGTTCCACGTTCCCTATCTGGCCGATGGTCGCCATGCATTCGCTGGGGACGCGGCGCAGCTCTCCGGACGGAAGGCGGAGCAAAACGTACTTGCCTTCTTTAGCCATCAGCTGTGCTGATGCCCCGGCGCTGCGTACCATCTGTCCGCCTTTGCCGGGTATCATTTCAATATTATGTATCTGCGTGCCCGAGGGCATCTGGTTCATGGGCAGGGTGTTCCCCGGTTTAATCTCGGCTTTACTGCCGGACATAATCATGTCGTCTACATTAAGTCCCACGGGCGCCAGTATGTAGCGTTTTTCCCCGTCGACGTAGTGAATGAGGGCGATGCGCGCCGAGCGGTTGGGGTCGTATTCGATTGCGGCTACGCGACCCGGAATGTCTATCTTGTCCCGCTTAAAATCGATTATGCGCAGTCGGCGTTTTTCGCCGCCGCCCCGGTGACGCACGGTAATCTTGCCGCGGAAATTACGTCCCGCTTGCTTCTTTTTGGGCAGCAGCAGCGATTTCTCTGGCTTGCTCTTGGTTATCTCGTCGAAGGTATAGCCGCTCATGCCCCGTCTGCCCGGGGAGGTCGGTCGGTATATCTTTAGTGCCACTCAGCTTCCCCCTTCATTTAAACACCTTCAAAGAATTCTATCTTGTCCCCTTCCTGAAGGGTGACAATCGCTTTTTTCCAGGGTCGGGTCAGTATCTGCCGGCGTCCCACGCGGCGCGTCTTACTCGGCATGGTAACGACATTGACCCCGGTTACCTTTACGCTGAAAGCCTTTTCCACAGCCTCCTTAATCATGGGCTTATTAGCCCCGGTGGCTATCTCAAAGGCGTATTTATTTCTTGTTTGCAGTTCGGTGCTTTTTTCGGTTATCAGCGGTCGTTTTAGCACCTGGTACAGATGCATCTTCTCCCCCTTGTGTCAGTCCGTTGCCCCATAATTTTTCCGCCACCCGTACCGCAGCCTCGGTCATGAGCAGCGTTTTACAGGCGAGTATATCCAGTATATTCAGTACGCCGGCAGGCATCGTCTTGACTTGCGGTATGTTGCGAGCCGATTTTATTACGTTTTCTTCCGGTTCCGGTGTCACGACTAAAGTCGAAGAGCCTATCCCGAGAGCCGCCAGGATTTCCGCCATCTGTTTGGTTTTCGGCTCGGTAAAGTCGAACCCCTCCAGTATTTTCAGTTCGCCGTCGCCCGCCTTGGCGGAGAGGACGCACCTGATGGCCAGGCGGCGCATCTTTTTGGGTATTTCCTGCCGGAAGTCCCTGGGGTGAGGCCCGAAGGTAATACCGCCACCTCGGCGCAGTGGGCTTTTTTTGCTGCCCGCACGGGCGTAGCCGGTGCCCTTCTGGCGGTACAGCTTGCGGGTGCTACCCCGAACATTAGCCCTGGTCTTGGATGAGGATGTTCCCTGGCGCCGGTTAGCCTGCAGTCCCACCATTACCTGGTGTACCACGGCTTCGTTAAACGGCACGGCGAATACCGCGTCACTGACGTCTATCTGTCGGACTTCCTCGCCGGTTAGGTTGTAGATCGGGACTTTCACCTTATTTCTTTCCTCTCTTGGACTTTCTTATCAATAACAGCGCGTTGGTCCCCCCGGGCACCGCGCCCTTGACCAGCAGCAGGTTGCGGGCGGGGTCTGCCTCCAGTACCTCCAGGTTGACGGCGGTGACGCGCTTGCTTCCCAGGTGACCGGGCAGGCGCTTGCCTTTGTAGACCCGGCCTGGCGTGGTCGTTGAGCCGACCGAACCCGGGGAACGGTGGCGGTCTGACTGTCCGTGTGTCTTGGGCCCGCCCCGGAAATGATAACGTTTCACCACCCCGGCAAATCCTTTGCCCTTGGACGTGCCGGTAATATCCACTACGTCTCCCGCTTTAAAAAGGCTGACGTCAACCGTCTGACCGGCCTCGACCGGCTGGCTCTCGTCAATTTTAAATTCTCGCAGGTATCTGAATTTCACAGGTTGTTTATCCTTGCCCTTGCCGCGTTTGCCGGACTTCTCCTTCTTTATTTCGCCGAAGCCAAGCTTGGCGGCGCTGTAGCCTTCTTTTTCCACGGTTTTTACCTGCGTAATGGTGCAGGGGCCGGCCTCGATGGCGGTTATCGCCTCGGTCTTGCCACCCTCACCGAAAATCTGGGTCATACCCAGTTTTTTCCCTATCATTCCTTCAGTCATAATTTCACCAGTTCAAAGGTAACTAGAGTTTGATGTCTATTTCCACTCCCGATGGTAGATTCAACTTGGTCAGCGCATCGATGGTCTTGGAGGTCGTCTCGATGATATCGATAAGACGCTTGTGGGTGCGTATCTCGAATTGCTCCTGCGAGTCCTTATCGATAAAAGGAGAGCGTATGACGCTGAATTTCTGGATGCGTGTGGGCAGCGGTACCGGTCCGACGGCTACGGCGCCGGTACTTTCCACCGCCTCCAGTATCTGCCTTGCCGACTGGTCTACCACCCGGTGGTCGAAACCCTTTAGTTTAATACGGATTTTCTGTTTAGCCATATTTCCTGCCTACAGCTTTTTCGACGATTTCGTCTCTGATGTCTGCCGGTACCTGTTCGTAGCTGTGAAATTCCAGGGAGTGAGTCGCCCTGCCCTGGGTAAGTGACCGCAACTGGGTGGCGTAGCCGAACGACTCCGCCATGGGTATCAGGCAGTGAATGACGTACATTTCTTCCTGCGTTTCCACTTTACCGACGTGTCCCCGTCTTGAATTAAGGTCGCCGATGATATCCCCGAGGAACTGCTCCGGCGCCACGACTTCCAGGCTCATTATGGGTTCGAGGAGGACGGGCTTGCCTTTCTTGACGCCATCACGCAGCGCTATGGAGGCCGCCATCTTGAAAGCCAGTTCCGAGGAATCGACCTCGTGGTAGGAGCCGTCGTAAAGGGTTGCTTTGAGGTCGACTACCTGGTAGCCGGCAACCACGCCGGTCTCCATGGCTTCCTTGATTCCTGTCTGTACCGGCGGGACATACTGCCGCGGTATCGTGCCGCCTTTGATGGCGTCGACGAACTCGAAGCCTTTGCCGCGTTCCAGCGGCTCCAGCTCGATATTGACGTGCCCGTACTGGCCACGTCCACCGCTCTGCCGGATGAACTTGCCTTCCACTTTTACCGGCTCGGTAATCGTCTCCTTATAGGCGACGCGCGGTCTGCCTACCTTGACGCCCACCCTGAATTCGCTGATGAGCCGGCTGACGATTACCTCCAGGTGAAGCTCGCCCATGCCGGAGACGATGGTCTGCCCGGTTTCTTCATTATAAGCGACCTTGAAAGTAGGGTCTTCCTCGGTGAGTTTCT
The DNA here is from genome assembly GCA_016926115.1 of Dehalococcoidales bacterium. The sequence continues at coordinate 63,896 of JAFGPF010000016.1, forward strand.
GAAGGGAATCGCCCAGCTTGTCCTGGTCCGCCCGTGTCTTGGGCTCGATGGCTACGGAAATCACCGGTTCCGGGAACCTGATGGACTCCAGCAATATCGATTTGGAGGAATCGCAGAGAGTATCGCCGGTAAAGGTGTTTTTCAGTCCCAGCGTGGCGACGATCGCCCCGGCATCCGCCACATCGACGTCCTCGCGGTGATTGGCGTGCATCAATAAAAGACGGCCGATACGTTCCGGCCGTCCCCTGGTGGGGTTAAATACCTGTGCCCCCACCTTGACCTTGCCCGAGTAGACCCTAAAATAAACGAGCCGACCCACGAAGGGGTCGGTGACGACTTTAAAAGCCAATGCGGAAAAGGGGGCGTCGTCGCTGGCTTCGCGGGTAACTTTGTTATTAGTTCTGGTTTCCGTGCCTTCTACCGGCGGCACTTCCAGGGGGGAGGGCAGGTAATCTACGATGGCATCGAGGAGGGGCTGGACGCCCATGTTTTTAAGGGCGCTGCCACAAAGAACGGGCACTCCTTTGTTTTCTAGAGTAGCCCGTCTTAATGCTTTCCTTAACTGCTCGGGGGCGACTTCTTCGCCATCGATATAGGCAACCATCATAATATCGTCATGCTCGGCAAGCTTAGCGATGAGGGCATGACGGTGCTCCGCCATATTTTCTTTTTCAGATTCCGGAACGGGAATCTCTTCCGGTCCCCGGTCCGGGTCTTTCGTAAAGCGCCACGCCTTATTTTCGACGAGGTCAATTACGTCACGGAAAGTATCCTCGGAACTGATGGGGAGCTGTATCGGCAGGGGATTAGCTCCCAGGCGGGTTTCAATCATGGAGAGCGTCCGGTTGAAATTAGCGCCAATCCTGTCCATCTTGTTGATGAAACAGATGCGGGGCACCTTGTACCTGTCCGCCTGCCTCCAGACTGTTTCCGACTGCGCTTCTACGCCGGCAACGGCGTCGAAGACGACAACTCCGCCATCGAGTACGCGGAGGCTGCGTTCCACCTCGGCGGTAAAGTCCACGTGTCCCGGCGTATCAATGATGTTGACACGGTGGTTTCGCCAGTAGCAGGTGGTCGCCGCCGCCGTGATGGTGATGCCGCGTTCCCTCTCCTGCTCCATCCAGTCCATGACAGCAGTACCTTCATGCACCTCACCTATTTTGTAGGTGCGCCCGGTATAATAGAGTATCCTCTCGGTGACGGTGGTCTTACCGGCATCGATATGAGCGATAATTCCTATATTGCGGATATCCTCCAGAGGAAATGCCCTGGTCACTTTTTTTTCTCCCGCAGTTACCGGTTTTTTTACTTTTACACTGCTAGTAATCAAATCTCCCCTTACCATCTATAGTGAGCAAAAGCCCGGTTGGCTTCTGCCATTCTATGCGTATCTTCACGTTTTTTAATTGTATTTCCCTGACCCTGGAACGCGTCCGAGAGTTCCTCGGCGAGTTTATCCATCATCGCCTTGCCCTTGCGGGCGCGGGCGGAGTTTACCAGCCATGTCAACGCCAGGAAAAGTCCGCGGTCCGGCTGGACTTCCACCGGCACCTGGTAGGTGGCGCCGCCGACGCGCCTGGG
>JAFGPF010000017.1 GCA_016926115.1 Dehalococcoidales bacterium
AGTTTTTCAAGGAAAACCGAGGCATAATTACCCCTGTCTTCGTCGACGACGTACGCGGTGGTCTCAAATGTATCCTCCCCGCCGAAGGCGCCGTAAAGCAGGGCGAAGGTAACAATCGGTAGAAGCAGGCTGAAGGCGAGGTCGCCCTTGTCCTGCAGGTACAGCTTGACTTCATTAAAGGCTATAAAAAAAGCTCGTTTCATGTTTTAGTCAGTCGCGCAGACTCCGTCCGGTAAGATTCAGGAAAACGTCTTCCAGGGTGGTCTTATCCGGCGGCCCTATTTCCTCCTTGAGTTTACGCGGCGTGTCCATCCTGATTATCTTGCCCCCGTCCATGATAGCTATGCGGTCGCAGAGACGGTCGGCTTCTTCCATGTAATGCGTGGTATAGAGGACGGTCATACCTTTCGCCTGCAGTCCTTCTATCGTCTCGTAAATATTGTTCCTCGACTGCGGGTCTATGCCCACGGTCGGCTCGTCCAGGAAAAGGAGCCGGGGGTTGCCCATAAGGGCGATGCCCAGGTTGATACGGCGTTTCATGCCGCCGGAATATTTAGCCACCTTTCCCTTGGCCCTATCCACCAGTCCCATCAACTTCAGGTTCTCCATGGCCTCGGCTTTGGCTTCGCTGCCCTTAAGTCCCGCCATCCGACCGAAGAACACCATGTTATCGAAGGCGGAAAGGTCTTCATAAAGGGCAAGGTCCTGGGGGCATACCCCGATGATACTACGGACGGCTTCGGCGTCTTTTTTCGTAGAGTGTCCCCCTATCGTAATATCGCCGCTGTCGGGTTCCAGCACCGTGGACAGCATACGAATCGTTGTCGTCTTTCCGGCGCCGTTGGGCCCCAGAAGACCGAAAATCTCGCCTTTACTGATGGAGAACGAGACGCCGTTCACCGCCTTGAAATCATGAAAACTTTTATGAAGGTCCGTTACTACCAGGAATTCCTCAGCCATTTCCTTATCCCCGCTTTCCTTGACTGAAAAAGTGAATGTCTCCACGCATTATATACGTAGAGATACTATGGATACAATAGTAAAGACCGCAAACTCTAAAATATTGACCAAAATTTTTAATTACGAGCCGATACACAACGAAGCCCCCGAATCAATTCGGGGGCTTCGCATGTTATTCATTTATTCTTTTGTTTACGGCCAGAGTACCTTTGCCACATCATCCAGGCCGAGTTCCAGCAATTTCTCCTTGCTGGGTTTGCCGCTTTTGGTATCCCAACCCCTTTCCTGATAGTACTCGTTAAAGAGGTCGTCCGCATTCAGGGTTATCCCGGCGCGCGGCCCTTCCTTCTTCGGCGGTACGCCCATCATCCTGTCCGGGAACTTCCACGGAGTCGCCAGTCCCTCGCGGATATTGAAAGCCTGCCGCATGGTATCGATGCGCTCGCCGGTTTTCTGAATTTCCTCTTTGGTTATATCCCAGCCGGTGATAGTCTGCAGGGCCTCGACAAACTGGTCATAATTACCGTAACCGTCGCCGATGACTATCATGCAGACTCCGGCGGCGTTATAAGCCACGGTAATATTGGCGCCGATTGTATGCGGCTTGCCGCGTCCCTTCAGAGACATCGGGTCGTACTCGGGCATCGCTCCTGCCGGAAGCGGGCCTTCTCCGCCCTGGGTATGCCTGGCGGGAGTCGGTTCCCCTCCGTAGCCGATGGCGAACTGGGGGCCGCCCCGCGAGTCATGCGCCGGGACTTCCTGCCCGCCGATGTGCATGGCGTACTTCTCGGAGCCCTTGCCGACCCTCTCGGCGGCTTTCTTGACGCCGTCGGCGATAACTGCACCAAAGCCTTCTCGCTTGGCCAGTTTCTCCGTCATGGCCACGATGGATTTGTGATTTCCCCAGGTCATTTCGATACCATCAGTGTCTTCTTTGGTGATAAGCCCGCTTTCATAGCACTCGATGGTGAAAGCGATACAGGCGCCGGTCGAGATTGTATCCAGTCCGTAACGATTACAGATATCGTTGATTTTGATTATGGAAGGCAGGTTGTTATTCAGGCAGTTGCTGCCGAACATCGCCAGCGTTTCGTATTCGGGCTTATGGGCTTCGGCGCTGTACTTATATTCGCCGGTGCCTTCCTTCATGATTCCGCCGCAGGCGATGGGGCAGTGCCAGCAGCCGTAGCCCTTCTGCTGCTGCGGCTCGACATTTTCAGCGCCGATGTCTTTATAAGAGGGAAAGTCGACGACCGCCACTCCCGCCCAGTTCTTGCAGGGAGCGTCATCTCCCTCGCAGCACATGTTAAAGAGAAACGGCGTGCCGAACTTCCTCATAAAGGGTACGTTCGGGCCCATGTTCGCCAGGTGGTTCTTTCTCATCGCGGCTGACTTCTCGGGGTCGGCAACGGGAACCTTCATGTTGCCTTTCACCGCAATTGCCTTGAGCTTCTTGGAGCCCATAACGGCGCCCAGGCCGGAACGGGCGGCGGCGCGTCCCTTGTTATTCATTATCGCAGCAACGAGGGACATCTGCTCGCCGGAGGGTCCGATACAGGCAACTTCCAGGTCTTTGCCGTGCGCTTCCCGCAGAATATTCTGCACCTCGAAGGTGTCCTTGCCCCAGATACCGGAGGCGTCCTTAATCTCCGCCTTACCGTTATCAATCAACAGATAGACAGGCTTGTCCGCTATACCGGCGAAAAACACCGCGTCATAGCCGGCAAATTTCAGGTAAGGGCCGACATTGCCGCCGGAATTGGCGTCACCCCATCCCCCCGTTAGCGGCGATTTCCCCACCATGACGTACCGTGAACCGCCCATGGCATCGGTGCCGGTGAGAACGCCGGTGGTAATACCCAGGATAGCGTCCGGACCCAGGGGATCGACTCCGGCTTTCTGCCGGCTGAACAAAACCCTGGCTCCCAGGCCGTAACCTCCCAGGAACTCCCTGCCCATTTTCTCGTCAAGCGGTTCGTCCTTGAGTTCTTTCTTGGAAAGATCTACCCACAGCATCTTTCCCATAAAGCCATGTGCCATACTAATCCTCCTTGCATTTTTTACTGAAATTTTTATTAGACCGAATTCGCCCGAAGCTGTTGGCTTGTTCCGTTTAAGAATATTACACTTCCTCAATATTAATGTCAAACATTCTATTAAAACGCGAGAAAAATTGACGTTAATCTGTCGGGGATGTAAAATCAGTCTCAGTTACACCTATCCTTCTTTCAGAGTTTACAGTGACGTTAAACAAGATAATCAACAGCTGCGGTGAAGCCGTAGCCGATATTTTCGACGGTGCCGGCGTTATGATAGGCGGCTTCGGCTCTTACGGAGGCCTCCCCATTAACCTCATCGTTGCCCTGTCTCAACAGGGCGTCAGGGACCTTACCCTCATCGCCAACATGGGAGGAGTCGGCTATGAACTCAGCCACCGCATCAAGCCGGACGGCTACCAGGACTCCGGTATCCTCTTCGAGAACTGTCAGGTCAAGAAGTTCATCGGGTCGGTACCCGCCCTCGGCGGCATGCCACCAACCTCTCCCCTCGAGAAAGCATTCAACGAAGGCAAGATAGAAATCGAGATGGTGCCGCAGGGGACGCTCGCGGAGAGGATACGGTGCGGGGCGGGGAACCTGGGCGGTTTCTACACGCCGGTGGGGGTAGGCACCACCGTCGAGGCAGGCAAGGAGAAAAAGGTCATCGATGGCAGGGAGTATATCCTGGAAATGCCCCTTACCGCCGATTTCGCCCTGATTAAGGCGCATAAGGCGGACGAACTGGGAAACCTGGTGTACCGGCAAACGGCAAGGTGCTTCAACCCGGTCATGGCTATGGCGGCGAAGGTCACCATCGTCGAAGTGGATGAAATCGTGCCGGTTGGTCAACTCGACCCCGAGGTAATCGTTACGCCTCACGTATACGTGGACCGCATCGTGGAGGCACAGGTATGAAAGCCCGCCTGGACGAGCAGACCATCTCATTACGTGCCGCCCGTGAGTTCACCGACGGCGCGGTGGTCAACCTGGGCTACGGCATGCCCGGTCTCTGCGCCAACCTCATTCCCGGCGACAAAACCGTATTTTTCCAGAGCGAGAACGGCATGCTGGGCTACGGCAGCCTGGCGACCGACGAGGAAAAGGACTACGAGCTGATTAACGCCTCCGACCAGCCGGTTACGCCGCTGCCCGGCATGTGCTTCTTCGACAGCGCGGCGGCGTTCGACATGATAAGAGGGGGGCATATAGATATCGTGGTGCTGGGGGCGTACCAGGTCTCGGAAAAAGGCGACCTCGCCAACTGGGGGAGGCCGGGCAGACCCGCCACGGGGATGGGGGGAGGTATGGATTTAGCCGTGGGCGCCGGTAAAATCATCGTCACCATGCTGCATATTACCCGGGACGGAGAACCGCGCATCGTTAAAGAGTGCATGTATCCCCTCACCGCCCGGCATTGCGTCGACCTTATTATCACCGACCTCGCGGTCATGGAGGTGACTGATAGCGGACTCGTCCTCAAGGAGACAGCCCCCGGCTGGACGCTCGAAGAGGTGCAGGCGCTTACCGGCACCGAACTGACACCCGCGCCAGACCTCAAGGAAATTGAACTCTAGTCTACTGTCAGGAGATTCACATGGAAGTAACGATTCCCGCAGAACCAGAACCGCTAAAGCTGGATACAGACAGAACGGCACTTATTGTCGTCGATATGCAGAACTCATTCTGTAAAAAGGGCGGTATGATGGACTACTGGGGGAAGCTAGACGAAACGATGTCCGAAAGTATTATTGAAACGGACCGGAAAGTCATTAAAACGTGCCGAGGGAAGGGTATTAGGGCCGTCTACCTGCAGATGACCTACGGACTGGATTCAGATGCCGGTCTCGGACCGGAATCGCCGTTTTACTGGAAGGAAAAAGGACTTGGTGCCGAACGTTGGAACCCGGAACTGGCAGGTAAGTTCCTCACCGAGGGAACGTGGGACTGGGCAATAGTCGATGAACTTACTCCCGCAGCGGATGATATCACCGTCAACAAGAGCCGTTACAGCGGTTTCATCAGAACGGAGCTCAATGACGTTTTAAAGAAAGACAATATAAAATACCTCGTATTCATCGGCCTGTTTACCAACGTCTGTGTGGAATCGACCCTCCGCGATGCCTTCTTCCACGATTATTTCCCGCTGCTGGTCAGGGACGCCTGCGGCAATACCGGCCCCCATTATGTCCAGGACGCCACCGTCTGGAACGTTCAATCGGTCTTCGGCTGGGTGGCCACGGCCAATGATTTGATAAATTCCCTGAAATAGATTATAAATTCTAATATCCCCATATATATAAGGAGGCAGACATGTCACCGGCACTGAAAGACAGGGTGGCCATTATCACCGGGGCGGGTCGCGGTCTGGGCAAGGCGTTCGCCCTGCGGTATGCCGGGGAAGGTGCTAAACTGCTCCTCCCCGATATCAGCCTGGAACGCGCCGAAGCCACCGCTAAGGAAATCAAAGCTAAAGGCGGAGAAGCCGTTGCCATGCTGACCGATATTTCCGAGGAAAAAGACACGCAAAAAATGGCAGAGGAGGTCATGCGGCTCCACGGCAGAGTGGACATCCTGCTCAACAACGCCGCCCTGTATTACGGGGTAGGGCGTCGCGAGTGGGACGCCTGGGAGGTTAAAGACTGGGACCGCCTGTTCGAGGTGAATGTCCGGGGGACGTACCTCTGCTGCAAAGCCATCGGCCCTCTCATGGAAAAGCAGGGCAGCGGCAAGATAATCAATATCGCCTCGGACGTCTTTAAAGTCGCCGGCGCCGTCAACCTGCTGGCTTATGCCTGCAGCAAGGCGGCAGTATACGCCCTTACGCAAGCGCTGGCGCGCGCCCTGGGTCCCTCCGGCATCAACGTCAACTGCATCGGGCCGGGGTTCACGGCAACCGAAGCCAGCCTGGGACAGGACGGTAATCAAGCCGCCTTCGACGCAACTATCGATATGCAGTGCATCAAGCGCCGCGAGGAACCGAACGACCTGGTTGGCACGGCGGTGTTCCTGGCTTCAAAGGACTCCGACTTCATTACGGGTCATTACATCGTCGTCAACGGCGGCAGTGTGCTGTTATAAGCACTATCTGGAAGGAGAAATAGCCTATGAAAGCACAAAAAGGTCAGGTTAAGGTGATTACCGGCAACGCCGCCGCCGCCTATGCGGCCATGCGCTGCCGACCGGATGTCGTGACTTCATACCCCATTACACCGATGAGCGAGGTGGCGGAGCAGCTCTCCGCGTTCCACGCCGACGGCATTCTTGAGGCCGAGATGGTCGAGGTAGAGGGAGAAAACTCGGCGATGAATGTGGTCGCCGCCGCCAGCGCTTCCGGCGGCAGGACCTTTACCGCCACTTCTTCCTGGGGCCTCTCCTTCATGTATGATGCCGTCCAGCATGCTGCCGGCTACAGGGTCCCGGTGGTGATGGCCATTGCCAACCGCGAAAGCCCCGGTATCCTCGCCGTCTCCGGCGGCCAGCAGGACATCATCAGCGTCAGAGATGCCGGCTGGGTTCAGGTAATCGTCGAAGACGGTCAGGAAATATTTGACACCATTATCATGGCTTTCCGTCTGGCGGAAGACTACGATATCCAGCTTCCGGTGATGGTAAACTACGATGGATTTTATGTCTCCTATCTGGCGCAGGCCGTGGAAATCGCCGCCCAGGAAGACGTCGACCGGTTCCTGGAGCCTCTCAAGCAGCAGCCGCAGCGTATGAAGCTGACCCCGGGGAAACCCCTCGGCGCCGGCACCCACGGTATTGAAGTCGGCTTCGTTGAACTACGCTATAAACAATGTGCCGCGTTGCAGCGGGCTGCCACCAAGCTGGATGAGATAGACAAGGAGTTCGGCGATTATTTCGGGCGGAGCTACGGCGGGCAGATAGACGAATACCGCACCGGCGATGCCGAGATAATCGTAGTAGCCTCCGGCGGAGCCGCCGGAACGGCACGGGCGGTGGTTGATGATAAAAGAAACGAAGGAATAAATGTAGGACTGGTCAAGATAAGGCTTTTCCGTCCCTTCCCCCGCCAGCGCCTGGTTGAAGTCCTGAAAGGGAGGAAGGCCATCGGGGTCATCGACCGCAGCGTCTGCTTCGGCTGGAACTGCGGACCGATGTATACGGAATTAAGGGCGCTGACGCCGGAAATCGGTATTATGCCCATGTTGAGCTATATCGACGGCCTGGCCAATCTTGACATCACCCGACCGCATATCGAAAAAGTCATCGATGATACTTATGCCGCCGCAAGCGGTAAACCCTACCAGGAAGTAACATGGATACCTTTGGAAGAGTGAGGTAAAAAATGGCACAGCAGGAAAAGAAAAAATCAAGAGTTTTCGATTATTTCATTGAAAAAGAGGAGCAGTATGCCGGAGGAGTTGCCTGGTGTCCCGGCTGCACGCTGGAACTTACCGCCAGGTTCGTCCCGAAAGTCCTGGGCAAGGATATGATACTGGTCGGCTGCCCCGGTTGTTCAGCGCCCGTTTTCTACGGGCAGAATGTAGGCAGCTGGCATCACCTGGCTTACTACAGCTGCCTGATGACCGGGGTCGCTTCCAGCGCCACCGGCATCTCCCGGTACTTCCGCAAGATAGGAAAAGATGTCACCGTGGTATGTTTTACCGGCGATGGCTGCGCCGCCGATGTCGGCTTCCAGCCGCTTAGCGGTGCCGCGGAAAGAAACGAGAATATAATCTACATCTGCTATGACAATGAAGGCTATATGAACACCGGCTACCAGAGGAGCAGCACCACGCCTCTGGGCGCTTCCACCAGCACGACCCCGGCGGGCGTTTCCAGCAAGGGCAAGCCGACACCGGCCAAGGACATGCCGCTTATCATGGCTTTACACGGGGCCGCCTACGTGGCTACCGCCACATTGAGCCACCTGGAGGACTTCGCCAAGAAGCTTCTCAAGGCGAAGGAAAAGAAAAACGAAGGCTTCGTTTATCTGCACGTGTTTTCTCCCTGCAACATGGGCTGGCGAATCGCAAGCAATCAGTCGATACAGGTATGCCGCACGGCCGTAAGGACCAATTACTTTCCGCTGTGGGAAGCCGAAAACGGCAAGTACCGCCTCACCCACGTAACGGCAAATCCCCGCCCTATCAGGGAATTTACCGGGCTGATGCGCAAGTTCGCCCACCTGAAAGAAGACGATTTAGACAGGCTGCAGCAAACGGTAGATACCAGGTACGCGTTCATCAAGGCTCTTTGCGATATCGCATAACTGAATGAAAACCGTAAAGGAGGCAATCATATGTACAAAGGTGGGTACGCAGGCAAAATATTAAGGATTGACTTAAGCAGGCAATCGTTCAAGGAAGAAAAGCTGCCGGAAGCAACGGTCAAAAATTACCTGGGTGGCGCCGGTTTCGCCATCAAATACCTCTATGACGAACTGAAACCGGGCACAAATGCCCTGGACGAAGCCAATAAACTCATCTTCGCGGTGGGACCTCTGACGGCCACGGGCGCCAGCTGTGCCAGCCGCATGGCGGTGGTCGCCAAGTCGCCGCTTACGGGCGCAATCGGCATGGCCCTCTCCGGCGGGCAGTTCCCCGCCGAGATGAAGATGGCCGGCTATGACATGATGATCATCGAAGGCAAGGCGCCAAAGCCGACCTATATAACCATCAAGGACGGCAACGTACGCTTCAGGAGCGCGGAGAAGCTGTCCGGCATGCAGACTACCGATACGCAACTCATCATCAAAGACGAACTGGGCGACCAGAACTACCGGATAGCATGCATCGGCCCCGCGGGCGAGCAACTGGTGCCGATGGCATGCATCGTCAATGAGCGGCGAGCGGCGGGTCGCAAGGGACTTGGGGCGGTGATGGGTTCCAAGAACCTGAAAGCTATCGCCATACGCGGCACGAAGAAACCGGCGATATATAACGCCGAGGCATTCAAGAAGGCACGCCAAGTGATGAACAAAGCCATGAAGGATAGCCCTGTACTCTATCCGCAGTTTTCAAAATCAGGCACGCCGATGGTCGTGGACGCTACCTCGGCAATGGGTATCTATCCCATTAAAAACTGGTCGGCTACCGGGGAAATAGACATGGTCAAGGGACTCGGTGATGAAGCCCAGGCTAAAATGATAGTACACAAAGCCCACTGCAACGACTGCCCGGTTGGGTGCAGCCAGATAAAACTGGTCACGTCGGGGCCTTACGCGGGCTACATGAGTGAGGGGCCCGAATACGAGACGACGTACTCGCTGGGGAGCACGCTGGGCATAGACTACCTGCCGGCGGTCATCGCCGCAGACAGGCTGTGCGATGAATACGGACTGGATACCATGTCCGCCGGCGTGGCAATCGGCTTTGCCATGGAACTTTACGAAAAAGGGATTCTTTCCAAGAAAGACACCAACGGGATGGAGCTGAAGTTCGGCAACCACAGCATCCTGCTGGAAATGCTGCGGAAGATTACATACCGGGAGGGGCTGGGAGATATACTGTGCCAGGGTACCAGGAAGGCAGCCGAAATAATAGGCAAAGGCTCCGAGGCATATGCCATGCACGTCAAGGGATTGGAGCTGCCTGCCTACGACGTGCGCGGAGCCAAGGCGCACGGCCTGAACTACGCTACTGCCTATACGGGCGCCGACCATAACCGGGGCTACGCCTTCCAGGAGATATTCGACATTCCGGTCCCGGAGCAGGTGGACAGGATGGCTACTAAAGGCAAGGGCAAACTTACCAAGTGGAACCAGGACGTGCGCTGCGTTACCTGCGACTGCGCTACGATGTGCGCTTTCCTGCTCGACATGGCGGTACCGGGCATAGCCTGCCAGAATACCGCCAACCTGGTTAACGCCGCCGCCGGTACCGACTTTACCCCGGAGGAAATCGAAAAAATAGGCGAGCGGATAAACAACGTAGCTCGGCTTTTCAACGCGGGTGAAGGGTTCAGCCGGAAAGATGATACGTTCCCCAAGCGCCTCATGACGGAGGCCATCAAGGAGGGTGCTTCCAAAGGGCAGCTCATCAGTCAGGCGGACCTCGATGAAATGCTGGACGAATACTACGCCGAGCGCGGCTGGGATAAAGAAGGTAATCCCACGCCAGCCAAGCTCAAGGAACTGGGACTTAAGACTAGCTGATAGAGGGAGATGAATTAATGCCGGAATACGGTTACGCCGGAGAGATTTTAAAGGTAGATTTATCGGACGGAAAGATAACTAAGCTGCCGACCGCCCCTTACGCGGATAAATATATCGGCGGACACGGTATCGCCACCCGGCTTTATTGGGAGATGGTGCCGCCGCAGGTGAAAGCTTACGACCCGGAGAACTGCTTCATCTGCGCCAGCGGTCCGGTGGCCGGATTCCCCGGTTTCGCCGGCGCCCGCTGGAAAATCTGCGGCAAAACGCCCCTCGGCGACCCGGAGTCCTTCTCCAACTGCAATCTGGGCGAGGGGTGGGGGACCTGGCTGAAATACGCCGGCTACGATGCCCTGGCGGTACAGGGCAGGGCTGACAAACCCTCTTATCTATACATCCACGATGGTAAAGTCGAGATACGGGACGCCTCTCATCTCAAGGGCAAGACCACCTTCGATACGGGCGACAGCCTGAAAGCGGAACTGGGTAAAAACGTAAGTGTACTGGCAATCGGTCCCGCCGCGGAGAACCTGATATCCTTTGCCACCGTGCTGGCGGAAGGGGGCGCCTCCGGCTCCGGCGGTTTCGGCGCGGTCATGGGCTCGAAAAACCTCAAGGCTATCGCCGTTGCTTACGGCGACAGGAGGCCCGTGGCTGCCGACCCCGAAGCGTTACGCGAGCTGGCAAAACGCATCGCAACTACGAAACCACGGGTGCCCATGCCCTCTTTATGGGCGGTCCCCGGACTCACCCGCGACCATGCCTGCTATGGATGTGGTATCGGCTGTTCCCGCCAGGTTTACGATGGTGATGACGGCAGAATCTATAAATCGCTCTGCCAGGCTTCCGACGTTTATGGAGCGATGGTCACCAGGTACCTCGGCAAGCCGGACGGTTCGCGCCTCCAGGCCACCAGACTCTGCGACGGCTACGGACTCGATACCGTCATCATGCAGGGCCTCATCGAGTGGCTCGACGCCCTCTATCAGGAAGGCATTATCAACGAAAAGGAAACCGGGCTTCCCCTATCGAAGGTCGGCAGCCCCGAATATATAGAAGAACTAACCAGAATGATTGCTTTCAAAGAAGGCTTCGGAGCTCTTTTCTCCGGGGGCATTATAGCCGCCGCCGAGTCGATTGGACCGAAAGCCCGGGAAATGCTGAATACGTACATCGCTACCAGCGGGGGCGAGAAAAGGGACTACGACCCGAGACTGTTTATCACGACGAGCCTTATTTACGCCACGGAACCGAGACGGACGATACAGCAGCTCCACGATGTCTGCAACATGTTGATGATGTGGGTCGGCGCGGAGGGAGGCAAGGTGGGTGAGATTTTCACCACAGAGGAATTCCGTAAGGTCGCCGAGCGTATTTGGGGAGACGCCGTCGCGGCGGACTTCTCCACGTACGAAGGCAAGGCGCTGGCAGCCAGGATGCTCCAGGACCGCGGCTATGCCAAGGAAAGCCTCGTCCTCTGCGACCTCCGCTGGACAATGACCCTTCCCTTCCGTTACGTAGGGGACGGACCGGCGCCCGTAACGGAAACCGAGATATTCTCGGCGATTACGGGAAAAGAGACTGACGAGGCGGGACTTTTCAAGATGGGCGAGAGGATCTTCAACCTGCAAAGGGCCGTACTGCTCCGCCAGGGACGACCGGGGCGTGAAGGCGACCGGATAATGGAACATTTCTTTAACCTGCCCCTGAAACAGGGTGATCTCTTCTACGACGCCGACTGCCTGGCACCGGGCAAGGACGGCGAGACAATATCGAAAGTCGGGGCGGTAATCGAAAGAGATAAATTCGAAGACATGAAGAGCGAGTACTACAGCCTCCGCGGCTGGGACGTGGAGTCCGGCCTGCTGACCAGAGCCGGACTGGAAGGATTACAGCTCGACGATATCGCCGACGATTTAGCGACCCACGGATTACTAAAGTAAATGAATTATAACGGCTCTTCGGTGAAACGCTGGTACGTCGTCGGCCTGGGAGCCGCCATCAACCTGGTCGTCTTCGCCATGGCCATGTCGGCCATGCCGGTGCTTTTCAGCGAAATCTCGCAGGAACTCGGACTGACCATCGTCCAGGTTGGCACAGTATGGGGAGCCAGTTCCGTCGCCGGTATTTTCAGCATACTGGTAGCGGGGTCGCTCGCCGACCGCTTCGGCGCGAGGCGTGTCCTTACGGTCTTCTGCCTGATGGCAGGTCTCTTCGGGGCTTCCCGTGGACTCTCGGACAGCTTCGTTACCCTGGCAATTACCTCCCTGCTCTTCGGACTTGCCAGCGAGGCGGTGCCGGTAATCGTCATCAAGAACACGAGCATGTGGTTCCACGAGCGCAGCCTGGGGACGGCGCAGGGAATCATCACCACCTGCGTGGGCGGCGGCATGATGCTGGGGGCGATGTTAAGCGCTACCGTACTTTCGCCGCTGCTGGGCGGCTGGCAGAACGTCATGTACTTCTACGGGGGAATCTCGGTGCTCATGGGCATTATATTCTTCCTCACCGTTCCCGACCCCGCCCGCCCGGAAACCTCCGCAGGCATTCGGGCGCCCCGGCAGGCGCTGGCACACGTAGCACGAATCAAGGGCGTCTGGCTCGTCGCCATCGCCATGATGGGCTTTGCCGGGTGCAACAAGGGCGTGATTGGCTACCTGCCCATGTACCTGCGGAAAATCGGCTGGACGGCTGCCGGAGCCGACGGTGCCCTGGCCGCCCTCAACGCCGCGGGCACGGCGGCGGCGATACCGTTAACACTTCTCTCCGATAAGCTCGGACTGAGGAAAGCTCTGGTACTCCCCGGACTGATTATCACCATCATCGGTGTGGGGCTGCTCTCCACAGTCACCGGTCCGGCGGTGTGGATTCTGGCGATTCTGGCGGGCGTCTCCCGCGACATGATATGGGCAATGGCTTCAACCGTCATTGTGGAGACGGATGGAATCGGGCCGGTCTATGCCGGTACCGCCGTGGGGATAGTCCATGCCTTCACGCGGATGGGCTATACTTTTTCGCCCCCGGCGGGCAACAGCCTGGTGGCAATCGGCGAGGGGCTGCCCTTCGTCTTCTGGGCGGGACTTTCCGCGATAGCGTTCGTGCTCTATTGCTTCGTGAAGGAGACGGGGCGGAGAAGGCGAACCGTCCCCGCCCCGACCGGATAACACCGGAGCCCGATATTCTCTAGTGCCAGGACTTTTTACCCGCCGCCGCCAGGGGGGCGACCGCCAGCCACAGGGTAATGGTAATCAGCATGGACTTGACGTAGGTGATGGAGGCTATCCCAAAGTCGGGGCAAATAGCCCCCCAGAGAAGCATCAGGAAAAAGGAACTCAGGAAAAAGCCGGGAATCGCCGCCAGTATTCTGAAATAACCCATTTCATCCCTCCTTTATTTAATTCCTCACGGGAACGGCGGCATGAGCGATGCAGTGCGTTTCGTTGATGCGACCGAACGCTTTACCGTCGCCCGCAGTTAGAAATTTTTGGCGTAGTTCAGTGGGTGTATAATGCCCGACGAGTCTAAATCCGTTTTTCACCAGGAACGCCTCTGCGGTTCCTTCCTCAATCCCGAAGACCCACTTCTCCCCACCCTTGGAAACCATCCTCCGGACAGATGATTCGCCGTAAAGCGTGTTTTCCCGCCGGAGGACGGAAGCCAGCACGTAATCGAACAAGACACGGCTGCCGGCGGCGGAATTCTCGCGGATAAACTCCAGCGTGCCGACGACATCCCTCTCGTACAAATACATGGTCACGCCTTCCCACAGGAAGAGACTTCCCAGGTTTGAGCGGTAGCCCGCCCCACCGAGCACCCCGGCGATGTTATCTTCCTCAAAATCGATTGGTACAAACGTAACTTCACCGGGCGTATCGACGCCTTTTTTCTCCAGCAGCTTTCTTTTCATCTGCTGGGTAATGGGGGCGTCCAGCTCGAACACCCGGGTACCCCGGTTACGCCGTGCGAAGCGCCACGCCCGCGTATCGAATCCCGCCCCGAGGATTACTATCTGTGGAATTACCTCGTCGATGGCGCCGCCGTAGACTTCATCGAACAGCCGCGTCCTGGCCAGGACGTACTCGTAGATGCCGCGCGGCGCGAAGTTTTTCATCACCAGATTCCCCAGCGGTCTGCATTGCAGGAACAGCAGTTTGGGCAGGAAGGGGATAAACACCCTGGCAATAGAGTCGGGACCCTTGAAGCGCTCATCCCTTTCCGCGTCCGCGCAGGCACGGCAGAAGCAGGTGTAGCTTGCCGTTTGCGATACCTTGTTTTTCACACCCTGACCGGTCATTCTATATCTACCTCCCCCTTTACTTAGTCTTCTTCCTCGACCGGTAACGGTACGGTCTTTAACCCGGGCCTGACCAGTATCCGCTTTTTAACCGTTTCTTTCGGCTCACCAGTCGTGCTGTGCTGCTCGCCGAGACTCACGTTCGGTATCCATTCCAGCCACTTCGGCAGATACCAGTTATAGCGTCCCAGCAGCTTCATCGTCGCCGGAACGAGAACGCACCGTATCAATGTCGCGTCCAGGAACACGGCCACCGCTAGCCCGAAGCCCATCTGCTGCATCATGACCAGGTCGCCCAGGGCGAACCCGCCGAACACCGCCACCATTATCAGGGCGGCGCCGGTAATCAGCCTCCCCGTGGAACGCAGCCCGAAGGATACCGCCTCCGAGTTATCTTTCGTCTGCATGTACCTCTCGCGCACCCGACTCAACAGGAATACGTGGTAGTCCATCGAAAGTCCGAAGAGCAGGGCGAAGAGGAAGAGGGGCAGCCAGGTCTCGATAGTCTCGACCTGTATGAACCCGAAGAAGTCGGCGCCCACGCCTTTCTGGAAGATCAGCACGATGAGACCATAAGCCGCCCCCACGGACAGCATGTTCATGATAATGGCGGTAGTGGGTATCACGATGGAGCGGAAAGCCAGTATCAATATTATGAAACTCAAAGCGAGGACATAGGCGAAGATGAACGGCGTATAGTCGTCCGTGGTCTGGTTGAAGTCCACCATAAAGGCGGTATCGCCCGTAACCAGCACCCGGACGGGACTGTCCCCGAAAGCCTGCGGTATATATTCCGCCCGCATGGTGCGTACCGCGTCCATCGATTGCAGGCTCATCGAGTCGCCGGCCATACCGGCGTAGACTATCGCTATACTCGGGTTCGGCTGCGGCAGGACGTAGGAGGTCGCGAAAGCGGGGTCGGCATCCAGGCTGTCCTGCAACCGGACTATTCCCGCCTGTGTCTTCTGCGAGGTTATATCACCGTCGATGACGATGATGGTCGGGGTGTCCATGCCGATGTGGAACTCCTCCTGCAGCACGTTGTATCCCTGCTTGGCGGGCAGGTAATCCGGCACGCTGCTTATCCCGGACATGCCCGTTTCTTTATCGAGGAAGGGGTAGGCGGCGGCAAGCAGAATAAGCACGATAACGATGAGACTCAACGCAGGCACCCGCGTGACTATCCGGGTCATTTTTCCCCAGAACCCGTTGGCATACTCATATGTCTTCGCCGTCTGGCGCTGGATAAAGGGGATTCTTATGGCGTTTACCTTGTCCCCCAGCAGGCTCAGCATGGCCGGGAGCAGCGTCAGCGAGGCGGTAATCGCCATCAGCACCACCAGGATGGAGCCGATGCCCATCGAGATGAATAAGGAAAGCGGGAAAATCACCAGTCCGGTAAGCGCCAGCACCACGGTCAGACCACTGAAGAATATCGCCCGGCTGGCGGTGGCACCGGCGGCGCCGATGGCGTCCATCTTGTCCAGTCCCTTGCTGCGCTCCTCGCGGTATCTCGTCAGGACGAAGAGGGAATAATCGATACCCACCGCCAGTCCCATCATGGTTATCATGTTGGATATCATGAAGGTCAGGTCCATCGTCTGTCCCACCAGGGCGGTGAGTCCGAGGGCGACGAGGATGGAGACGACCCCGAGGGCAATCGGCAGGACGGCTGCGGCAATGGCTCCGAAGACCACCGCCAGAATGACGATTGCCGCCGAGATACCGATGGTCTCGCCGGTGGTCATCGAGTCCTCACCCAGCTTCATGGAGTCCGCCATGAACGAAGCGCTGCCCGTGTGGAATATTTCGAAATCATCGTTAATGTACCGGTCGCCGACGGCATAGACCCGGTCCATCTTCTCGTCCGCGTCCATGGGCATGGTAAATGCGATTATGGTACTGTGACGGTCGGGAGAGACCATCGCGGGGTCCTGCGTCATGTAATAGGTTGCCCCGCCGAAGACGACATCCGGCCCCAGCGCCATCACATCGGCGTATATACCCTCCACGTGACTGCGGTACGCCACGTCGTCCACCGTCAGCGTACTCGACCGCACGATTATCATCTCGTCCAGGTCCTCGTACTCGTCTATCCCGAGTCGCTCGTTCATCAACTCGAGGGCTTCGCTGGACTCGGGATTATTGGTGGGCTCGACGTCGGTTACCAGCGCGTCTCCCAGGAAACTGCTCATCAGGAAGACCGCCGCGGCTATCGCCACCACCCAGATGCCCACCGTTACCCAGGACTTCCGGGCGCAGGCTCTCGCCAGGGATTCCGTCCAATTTTTAGCAAACATACTCCACCTCCGTGCTGCCGTGCAGCATTTAGAATTTGGGATTTTTTGATTGGGGAGGCGGCGCAACTGCGGTTCCCGTTACCTGACGCAGTTGCGCCGCCAGTCATATATAAAAGGGTGTTATTCTACATACACTTTAACTTTCTCACCCTTGCCGCTTATCACATCCACCTCCAGTTCGCCCAGGGCTTCGATGAGCTCCTCGATGTCCTCCGTCTTGACGCTGCGCACATCGAAGTTGATTCCTTTTTCCTTTAAAGCACCGTTTACCTTGTCCATAGCTTCCGGCGGTATCAGGGCGGTGAGTTTTATGCCGGCGCGTATCAACGACATTGGCACACGGACATTGACACGGTCGACGTTCTCCGTGTTCTCCTTTTCCGGGTCGGGCGTTATGGAGACCCGCAGGTACTTGGGTCTGGTCTTCGTACCCGGTTCCACCCTCGGGGCGCCTTCCTGCCCGCCTCCTTCGGTGTCGATTACGCTTAGCAGGCGGTAGGCGTCATCGATGCTTATCTTCTTATCGGCCAGCATTTCCAGTATCTTTTTCTTGTTCTCGGTCATTGCATTATCCTCCTTATACCGCCTACACGACGGATATATATACGCTTTCTCTGGGATTGTGGACGTCTACCTTCAAGCCGCGCATGGCACAGAAAGAAACGATGGCTGCCCACGGCGCCAGCACCACCAGTCTTCCCCAGCCGAACGGCCAGAG
>JAFGPF010000018.1 GCA_016926115.1 Dehalococcoidales bacterium
GCCTGCCGTTTCCGGTGGTCCTGGAGATAGCGCCGGGCGAACCGGTCGCGACCGAGTACGAGGTCGGCGGAGAGCACGGCCGGCATGACTTTGGCGGCGTCCGCGATGAGGGCGGTCCCGCCAGCGTCGATGACCATGGCTATCCAGGCGTTGTTCAGGACGGCGCGGTCCGGCATACCGAAGGAGATGTTGCTGGCGCCCATCGTCATATTGAGGCCGAGCTCGGTGCGGATACGGCGGAGGGCGTCGAGGACGTCTTTGCCCGCTTTAGGCTCGGCGCCGATGGCGTAGGTCATGACGTCGATGACGATGTCTTCCTTGGGGATACCGATTTTGTCGGCGGCCTCCACGATTTTATAGGCTATGGCGACCCGGCGGTCGGCGCTCTTGGGGATGCCCTCGTCGTCCTGGGCCAGGCCGATGACCGCGGCCCCGTATTCTTTAACCAGCGGCAGGACGCGTTCCAGTCGGGCTTTCTCGCCGCTGACCGAGTTGAGCAGCGCCTTGCCCTTGTAGACCTTGAGAGCGGCCACCAGGGCTTTCTCATTGGGGCTGTCGATACAGATGGGGACATCGACGGTTCCCATGACCATTTTCACGGCTTCGGGCAGCAGTTTAACATCATCCACGCCCTGCGCGTTGACATTGCAGTCCAGAATAGCGGCGCCGGCAGCGACCTGCTCGGTAGCCTCCTTCTTCACGATGGAGAGGTCGCCGTTCTTGAGGGCCTCGGCCAGCTTCTTCTTACCGGTGGGATTGATACGCTCGCCGATAATCACCGTCGGGCGGTCGTAAGAGATAATCACTTCTCTGGTCGGGGTAGATACTTTAGTTTCCATTTCATTCTCCTTAATTTAATAATAAACACCATATTCCCGGGCGGCGGCCATCATGGCACGCAGGTTTTCCGGATTACCCTCGTTCATGCCAGCGGCCCCGGTCAGGATATAGCCGCCGCCGGGGGAACACATTTCGATGAGTTTGCGACAATATTCCTTTACTTCCCCGGGAGTCCCGGTATGCAGGACCGAGGACGGGACGTTGCCGGCGATACAGGCGGTCTTGCCGAGGACCTTTTTCGTCTGCGCCATATCGATATCCTCGAAAGACCATAACACCGAACCCCGGGGAAGGTCACCGATGACTTCCAGCCGGGCGCCGTACCTGCCTTCGGCGAAGGGGTAAGGCACCAGCCCCTCGTTAATCATCCCCAGCAGGACTTCACGGAAAGACGGCCAGTAAAAAGTCTCGAACTGCTTCGGGGACATGAAGGTCTCGTCACCCTTGTGCAGCGGCATGAAAACAATCGGGCAGCCGGTAACGTCCGCGACTTCCACCGCCGATTTTACCGTTAACGGCGCGAAGACGGCCATGGCTTCATGCAGTTTTTCCGGTCGACGGTACATGTCCATGACCATTCCCTGAGTGCCGCGCAGCATATCGGCCACCATGTCGAACGGGGCGCCACCCATGCCACCGCCCCTGAGATTGGGGATACCGGCTTCGATACATTTCAAACCTATCTCCGCGACGACTCCCTGCCACCTGAGAGTCTCCTTGCCAGCCTCGATCATGGTTTTCAGGGCGGCCTCGACATCCGGTTCCGCCATAGAAGCGTAAAGGCCCAGGGGCAGGCCCATCAAACCGGAAAACGGCATCAGCTTTTCGAGGGGCTTCAGGGCGCCGACGGTACGCGGCAGAAACGTGCGCCACCAGAAGTCCGAGGGATTACCCAGGAAAGCATCGTACTCGTCCGCCGTCATGTACTCATTTTCAACGTATTGGTAGATTGACATTTTTTCCGGCAGGCCGTGTCCCGGCCACTTGTGCAGCCGGTGGCCGGTCATCTCCAGCACTTTCCCCGGTAGAGCGAGGCCGGGACCGGTGAACGTGTCCATATCGAATTCTTGGATGAACCTGAGCCAGGCTTTCCTGAGCTTATCGTAGTCGTACATTACTTCATGGAGGTTATATCCGGCGTAATACGCGGGGAAAAATCCGGTGGGCAGTATCACCGGCACGCGGTCCGGCTCCTCCAGCTTGATAGCCTTGATGAAGCGGGTCACCCGCGTCCGGTACAGTTCCCGGGCTTCCCTGTTTTTGAAGTTGACGCCGGGGGCTTCCAGCCATCTCCTGAACCTTTCCTCCCGCTTCTGTTCGGAGGTCAGTTCTTTCCAGTTTTTCACCGCCTCCCGGAACGAGGTCAGGGGCTTATGGTCCATCATTCTCCGGTACTCCTGAAACCTGTGTCAGTAAACACCGTATTGCTTAACCGTATCGATTATAGCATGAATATTGGCGGGGTCGATTTCTCCGGCGAGCCCGGAGCCCAGCCCCAGTACATAACCGCCGCCGGGGGCGCAGGTATCCAGAAGCCAGCGGCAGTATTTCTTTATTTCATCCGGGCCGTGGGTATACATCCTGGCGGCGGTAACGTTCCCGGCGATGCAGGTATGGCCGCCGAGGACTTTTTTGGCGAGTGCCATATCCGTCTTTTCAAAAACCCAGACGACACCACTCTTAGGCAGGTCCCTGATATATTCCAGCTTGTTATCGTAAGTGCCGTCGATAACCGGCTGGGGCACGAGGCCTTCTTCGATAAGGCCAAGGAGCAGTCTCCGGTAAGACGGCCAGTAGAATTTTTCGAACTGCTTTACGGACATGAACATATCGTCGCCTTTGTGCATCGGGATGAAGATAATCGGGCTGTCGCTCATGTCCCCCATCATAACAGCCGACTCCAGAGTATTCGGCAGTATCCTTTCCTGCA
>JAFGPF010000019.1 GCA_016926115.1 Dehalococcoidales bacterium
GTGCCGATTTCCGTGCCGGTCAGCACCACCTCCCGGCAGCCGTCCGCCGCTAGTTCCCCGACCGTGGCAACGGCCCTTTTTATGGGCACGATTTCCTCGGTACTCCGCACCAGCGGCACGATGCAGTAAGCGCAGAAGTTGCGGCAACCGTCCTGTACTCTGACAAAGGCGCGGGTACGACGGCTTTTTTCAAATATAGTTGGGGTTGTGGCAGGACTGCCCGCGTCACCTAAGAGCTTCAGGACATCCCATTTTTGCCGGTTCCCCAGCACGAGTTCCACTCCTTCGATTCCGGCAAGCTCGTTCGGCGCCCTTTCGGCATAGCAGCCGATGGCCGCCAGTCGCACCGAGGGGTTCCGGCGGCGGGCGAGGCGCAGCAGGTGGCGCGATTTGCGGTCGGCGACGTGCGTGACGGTGCAGGTGTTCAGGATATAGATATCCGCCTTATCGGTCGGTTTCACCAGCGTGTAGCCGGCACCCGCAAACTGGCGGGACAGCGCCTGTATCTCCGCCTGGTTCAGCTTACAGCCGAGGCTGTCCAGGGCTACTCTGGGGCTTTTCATTCTATTAGACATATATTGAATCGCCGGGGTACGATAGGTAATGTATGCTATTATACTGTTGCCGTTCCCGCGGGGTCAAAAAATCAGGGTACGGACTTGAAAATAAACTCGAAATATGTTAAAAATAGATAAAATTCCACCGCGGAATTTTCTCCCCATTATACTAATACAGGGAGGTTACTACAATTAATAACAAAGCAAACAGAGTTGTAGTTACTGGTATCGGGGCTCTGACGCCGCTGGGTCTGGACATGGCTACCACGTGGGACAATCTTATCGCCGGCAATTCCGGCATTGATTATATTACCCTCTTCGACGCTTCCAACTTTGAGGTGAAATTCGCCGGTGAGGTCAAGGGATTCGAGCCTACGGACTTCATCGACCGTAAGAATGTCCGCCGCATGGACCGCTTTGCCCAGCTGGCGGTGGCAGCCGGATATAAGGCCGTACAGAATTCCAACCTCAAAATCGACACCAACAACCAGGAAGAAATCGGAGTGTTTATCGGCAGCGGTATCGGCGGACTGACGACGCTGTTCGAACAGGCTAAAGTCCTCGTGGAAAAAGGCCCGGACAGGGTCAGCCCCTTCCTGGCGCCGATGATGATTGCGGACATCGCCGCCGCCCAGATATCCATCGCGCTGGAGGTAAAAGGACCCAACATGTGCCACACTTCCGCCTGTTCCAGCGGTTCCGACGCTATCGGGGCTGCCTACGAGTTTATCAAGAACGGCAACGCCCAGGTAATGATTGCCGGCGGTGCCGAGTCCTTCATCAATCCCCTGGGTATCACCGCCTTCAGTTCGCTGAAAGCGCTCTCCACCAGGAACGACGCCCCGCAAAAGGCGTCGCGTCCCTTCGATAAGGAGCGCGACGGATTTATCGTCAGCGAAGGGGCGGTGGTTCTCATACTGGAAAGCGAAGAGCACGCCGTAAAGCGCGGCGCCAATATCATGGCGGAAATCCTGGGTTACGGGGCTACCGCCGATGCCTTCCACGTCACCCAGCCGCTGGAAAACGGCGAAGGCGCCGCCAGGGCGATGCAGATGGCGATGAAAAGGAGCGGCGTAAAGCCGGAGGAAATCGACTATATCAATGCGCACGGCACGTCCACCCAGCTTAACGACGCCATGGAGACAAAAGCCATCAAGATAGCTATGGGTGAATATGCCTACAAAGTGCCGATTAGCTCCACGAAGTCGATGACCGGCCACCTGATCGGCTGCGCCGGAGCCATCGAGCCGGCGATATGCATCATGACGATATTAAACGGGATTATCCCGCCGACGATTAACTATGAATTTCCCGACCCCGACTGCGACCTCGATTACGTGCCCAATACCGCCCGTAAGGCGGAGGTCAATATTGCCCTGACCAACTCCTTCGGATTCGGCGGACATAATTCGGTGCTTATCTTGAGGAAGTACGCCGAGGCGTAAGTTTGAGCCACAGTCGCTGGAACCTGCTGCCGCGCCTTCCGGTCCTTCCGCAGAAGGACAGCAACTCCGCCTTCCCCCCGCTGCTGGCCCAGCTCCTTTATAATCGCGGCATTACCCGTCCGGAGGACTTCAGTTCGTTCTTAGCCAGCGATGAGAGCCTGATGAACGACCCACTCCTGCTTTCCGGCATGGAACAGGGGATATCCAGGGTCTACCGGGCGCTCCTCTCCGGCGAGACAATCGGTATCTTCGGGGACTTCGACGCCGACGGTATGACCGCCACCGCCGTCCTCGTACAGGGACTGACACTCCTCGACGGTAAAGCCGTCCCCTATATTCCCCACCGCCAGGCGGAAGGGCACGGGCTGAGCGCCGCCGGACTCAAACAGCTCCACGAGCAGGGCATCAGCCTGGTTATCACCGTCGACTGCGGCGTGACGGACATCGCCGAGGTGAAAAGGGCGAAGAAGATGGGGCTGGATATTATAATCACCGACCATCACAGTCCCCTCGATGAACTGCCGGAGGCGGTAGCCGTCATCGACCCCAAGCTGGAAGGCTCGGCTTATCCGTTTACGCAGCTGGCGGGCGTGGGGGTGGCCTTCAAGTTCCTCCAGGCCCTGTACCGGAACCTCGGCAAAGAGGAACTGCTGGCGCAATTCCTCGACCTGGTGGCAATCGGCACCATCGCCGATATGTCGCCGCCGCTGGCGGAAAACCGCTACCTGATAATTGAGGGGCTGAATCATATGAATACCAGTCCGCGACCCGGCATCGAAGAATTGATAAAGCAGACCAGGCTGGAACCGGGCAGTCTCAGCGCGGACAGTATCGGGTGGGTAATCGGGCCCTGTTTGAACGCCGCCGGCAGGCTTGCCGACGGTCTGACCGGTTATAACCTGCTCGTGACGGAGTCGCCCCGGGAAGCAGCGGAACTGGCCGAATGGCTGACGAGGAAGAACCAGGAACGACAGAAGCTGACCACGGCGGCGCTGGAAAAGGCAAGGGAGGAGGTCACCGCCCGGGGACTGCCCACGCTGCTCCTCGCCGTCAGTAAAGACTACCCCATGGGTATCGCCGGGCTGGTGGCGAGCCGTCTCACCGAGGAATTTTACCATCCGGCAATCGTGGTTCATAAGGCGGAAAAAGTGAGTCACGGTAGTTGCCGCAGCATCCCGGAGTTCGATATTATTGCCGCCCTGAACAGGTTCAGCCACCTTTTTACGCGCCATGGCGGGCACGCCGCCGCCGCCGGGTTCACCATGCCTACCGAGGACCTGCCGCAGCTCGAGGAAGAGCTATCGCGGCTGGTCGCCGGGGAACTGGAAGGGGTGGAACTCCAGCCGCACCTGAATATCGACGCCCTGCTCGACCTTTCCGAACTCGGCGGGGATACCTACGAAACGACACAGCGGCTGGCGCCGTTCGGCATCGGCAACCCGGTGCCGGTTTTCTTGAGCGAGGGCGTGGAGGTGCTGGAAAGGCGTACCATGGGCAACGGCGGCGAACACCTGCGCATGAAGCTGAGGCAGGGGGGCA
>JAFGPF010000020.1 GCA_016926115.1 Dehalococcoidales bacterium
CACCTTGCCGATTTCCACCACCTGGTTGTCCGTAAGAAGGTGCCCGAGGTCGCCGAGATGGACGACGCGTACACCGTCTACCTGGAAGCAGAAGACCGTGTTCTTGCCCCTCTCGCTGCCTCCTTTGTCGTCGTGGGCGGTGGCGATGGCTTTGATGTTGATGCCCTTGGCCTCGGCGGAGTCTCGGACCACCTGCGGATTTCCCTTGACCGCCGCCGCGTTATTATGGTCGCCGTGGTCGTGACTTATGGTCACGATATCCGCCGAATCGGTAATCTCGCCGTACTTCAGGCCTTCGCTGGTCTCATAGGGGTCGGTGATAATTTTCGTGCCATTGTCCGATGTAATGAGAAAAGCGGCATGTCCCAACCATTTGATTTTCATGTTGCCCCTCCTTACATTATGTGCGTTTTTATTTTTTTACCATAGAAAGTACCAGATTTACCAGGGTGCGTACCGGCGTGCCGGTGGCACCTTTGACCTGATGGCCCTTATCCTTATCGGTATCGTACGTGCCGGCGATATCCAGATGTACCCAGGGCGTGCCGTCGACGAATTCTTCGAGGAACTTGGCAGCGGTGATGGCTCCCCCGTACCGGTTGCCGATATTCTTGATATCGGCGATATCGCTTTTAATCATCTCCCGGTATTCGGCGAACATCGGCAGTTGCCAGATATAATCGCCGACTGCTTTCCCGGAGGCAAGCACCCGGTCGGCAAGCGCCTGGTTGTTCGTAAAGGCGCCGGTGCAGATAGTCCCCAGCGCCACCATGCAGGCGCCGGTAAGAGTGGCGACGTCGATGATGCTCTTAGCGCCCAGCTTTTTTGCATAGCACAGGGCATCGGCAAGGATAAGCCGGCCTTCGGCGTCCGTATTGAGGACTTCTATCGTCTTGCCGTTCATCGCCTTGATGATATCGCCCGGTTTCAGGGCGGAGCCGCTGGGGAGGTTTTCCGTGGCGGGCACGAGCGCCGTGACGTTGATTTTAGGCTTAATCTGCGCCAGGGCAGACAACGTCGCCATGACGGACGCGCCGCCCGCCATGTCCCCCTTCATATCGGACATTCTCTCCGAGGGCTTGATGGAAATACCGCCCGAATCGAAGGTGATGCCTTTACCCACCAGGGCTATATCAACTTCATCCGTATCTTTTCCTTTATAAGTGAGGATGATGAACTTGGGGGGCTGCTGGCTCCCTTGGGACACACCGAGCAAGCCGCCCATGCCCAGCTTTTTTATCTGTACTTTATCCAGCACTTCTATTTTCAGTCCGTACTTTTTTGCCAGCTTTCCTGCGGCGGCAGCCATATCGGTTGGAGTCATGTTGTTGCCCGGCTCGTTGACCAGGTCGCGCGCCCAGCCGGTCGCTTCCGCCAGTATCCTGCCCCTCTCGATGGCTCTGGTCAGCGCCGCCTTCGGATCGCCGACTATCGTCAGCAGCTTGATTTCGCCGTTGTCGTTTTCCTTCTTGGTGATGTAGCGCTTGAATTTATAAAGTCCCAGCAGAGACCCCTCGGAGAGCGCCTGGACGGCGTCCTCCATTTTGATGCCGTTTACGCCGGCACCTGTCACGCCGGTGGCGACGGCGGTGACGCCCTTGCCCCGCAGGTAACGGCAGGCTTCGGCGATGGCGCCCCGTACCTTGTTGATATCAAGCTCCTTTTTCTTGCCGAGCCCGACCACGACGACGCGACTCGCCGGGAGTTTGCCCGCACAATGCAGCAGGGTGATTTCACCGGACTTGCCCTTGATATCGCCTTCCTTGATAAGCCGGGTTATCTCCCCGTTCAGAGCTTTGTCTACGGCGGCGGCATCGCCCTCCGGGCGCTTCACCCCCTGAAAGTGGTTGACGATTACGGCGCCGGCTTTGATATCGGTAAGGTTGCCGGATACGGCTTTTATCTCCATCTCGGGTCTCCTTTCGACGGTTCATCCCTCAAAAATAATACACCATAGATTATAGAGGGTTTTAGTCCGTTTGGCTAGGCGGCGAAGAAAAAGGGTGCGTCTAAGAGGGTGCTTCGCTTTTAGAGTCATTCTGAGGAGCCCTTCACTCGTGAAGGACGAGAGGGTGACATAAAAGATATTTTAGTGCAAAATTACGGGAGGATAGAGGTCGAAGACTTTTAGAGGGGGTGAGGTTAAAAATATGAGGGGATTATTAAGCCACCGTTTCTTCGCCGTAAAAAGCCACGCCGATGAGCCCCGGTCCCGTATGTACGCCCATGACCGGCGTGAACTCGGTGATATATATTTCCTTGCATTCATATTGCGAGGTAATCCTGTCCCTGAGGTTTGCCGCCTCCGCCGGGGCGTCGGCGTGCATGACGGCGACATGCAGCGGCTGTCCCTTTACCACTGACGGTTCCATCAGCTTGAGCATGCGCTTCACGGCGCTTTTCATCGTCCGGGGAAGGGCTACGGTGTGGGCGCCGGCGTGATTGAGGGTAAAGATGGGCTTGATATTGAGGATGGAATTGACCAGGGCTGCGGCCTGCGGTACGCGACCGCTCCGCACCAGGTAGGTAAGCGTATCGAGGGTGGCGTACAGGTTGACCCTGGACATGATATTTTTCGCGATTTCCTTTACCTCTTCCAGCGCCTTATCCAGGGCGGCGGCTTTTGCCGCCGCAATAGCGACCAGTCCCTGTCCGGCGGCGGCGGTGGTACATTCCATAACGTCGATGGTGACGTTGCGGAGGGTATCCCTGGCGGTGTCCATCGCCACCCGCGCCGAAGCGAACATGGCGCTGAATTTGGCAGGCTCGGTGAGGCAGAGAACGCTCTGCGCCTTTTTACTGGCGTTTTCATAGGCGCGTAGATACGGCTCCGGCGAGGAACTGGAGGTGGTGGGAAGATTCCTGGACTGGCGCAGTATATTATAAAACTCGGTGGGGGTAATATCTATACCGTCACGGTAGGTCTTGTCACCGACGATAAGCTGCACCGGCACCACCTCGATATCGTACCGCTCAACCTGCTCCGGCGGGACGCAGGCGGTGGTATCGGTGACGATGGCTACTTTTTTCATGCTATTGCTTCTATTCCGTTTTCCTGGTCTGCCAGCGGGTGTATTCGCGGTCGATAAAGAGGTTCTGTTTCCCCTTTTTTGCAATCTCTATCCTGAGGTCTATCAGCGTCCTGATTCCGATGAACAGCAGAAGCGCCAGGGCGCAGTAGATATAAACCATATCCTTATCAAAAACCCATTGTAGCACCGGTGTCAGGATGAGGGCGAAAAGCGCCAGCCGGACGTTACGGGTAATGCCGATGAGTATTATCACGATGGCAGCGGCGATTAACAGCTCTACGGGCGTGAGGGCGACCAGTACCCCTAAGACAGTCGCCGCCCCTTTGCCTCCCCGGAACTTGATGAAAACGGGCCAGTTATGCCCGACCACCGCCGCAAAACCGGTGATGCAGAGCCACTCCACGGAAAGCCCCAGCCACCGGGCGACCATTACCGCCAGGACGCCCTTGATGATATCCAGAGCCAGCACGCTCAAGCCGAATACCGGTCCTATCTCGCGGTAGGTGTTTAGAGCGCCGACGTTGCCGCCGCCCACGTCACGGATGTCCACGCCTTTTTTCATTCGGGCGACGATATAAGCAAAGGGTATCGACCCCAGCAAATACCCGATAATTACAGCCACGATATTCAGTGCCATCTGTTGCTCCTTCTAGTCTTCTGGATAAAAAGCCACCCCGACCGTTCCCGTACCGCAGGCGTAGCCCATCACCGGGCTGAACTCGGAAAGCCAGAGCTCGATGCAGTTGAAATCGTCGGCGACCCGTTTCCTGAGTTTCTCGGCTTCGTCCGGCGCGTAGGCATGCGTCACGGCGGCATGTACCGGTTTATCGCCCACCCTGTCCCTCATCATCTGGAGCACCCGTTCGATTCCCTGCTTCCTGTTCCGCGCCATGCCGGCGAAGTGCACCAGGCTGGAAACGGTGAGAATCGGCTTGATGTTGAGCACCGAGCCTATCTGGGAAGCAACCTTGGGAATCCGCCCGGAGCGGTAAACATGGCGGATGGTATCCAGGAATATGACGGCGCTGACTTTATCTCTAACCTCTTCGGCGGTGCGGATTACTTCGGGCAGGTCTTTGCCATCGACTATGGCACGGGCGGCGGCAAGGGCGACCATGCCCTCGGAAGGGGTTGCCTGGTACGTGTCCATGACCTCGATGTTTGTTTCCGGCAGTTCATTCTTAGCCATTTCCTTGGCAGTACAGGCGGCCGAATACATCATGCTTAACTTGTTCGAGACGGTGCAAAATAGGATATTCTCTGCCCTCTGGCTGACATTACGGTATGCCTTGAGGCAGTCCTCCGGCGAAGCCGCCGATGTCTTGAAAGATTCCGGGTCGTCCAGGAATAATTTATATGCCTTTGACGGTGTTATATCCACACCATCTTTGTATAAATTCCCCCCGGCGAAGAAATTAATCGGAACGATTTCGATGTTATACCGGTCGATGAGTTCTTTGGTCAGGCAGCAGATACTATCCGTGATTACGGCGACTTTATTCGTGGTGTACCTCCCGGACTTAGTAACAAAGCCATTTATTTAGGACTGGCCAAAGGCATTTTATCAAAGGATATCTTACGTCCGTTCCTCAGGCGCCGTTCCAGCAGGGCGGGTATCAGCAGGACGCCCCACATCACCAGAATCAGCCCGAAGAACGTGAACGTATTAAGCTCGCCCACCGTGTAATGCACTATCAGCGTTACCGTCAGCAGCCCCGACGTGATTAACAACGCAACTCTTATCCACCGCTGCCGCAGGCGTATGAAAGCGCCGATTGTCAGCGCCAGGGCGATGAAACTCGTCCCTATCCAGGGGGCGAAGTAATAAACGAGTTCCATGCTGTGTTCCGTGAATTTGCCCGATTCCGATACCGCGAGGAACCAGCCGATGATAATCGGGAGGGGCAGCAGCATTAACGAACTGAAAAGCCAGTCCCGCTTGTTGGTCTGAACGATAATGCGGAAGAGCCACCACAGGGCTATCGGAAAGTAGACAAGCAGCGCCAGCAGGGACCAAACCCTGGGGAGGTACAGCAGCGAGAGACCCACCGCCAGCACCGGCAGTAGGGTATACCCCAGCCATGTAAACAGCCATGTCGGTTTGCCGTGCCACCAGCCGTAGATGGTCGTGGCGAGGACGAGTATAAGCACTATCGTTACCCAGCCGGCATACTGCCACCAGTTAAGCACGAATAGCAGCCCGAAGAGCAGGTGGGGCATCACGGTCAGGAGTACCTGTTTCCAGTTGCCCTGGCTATAGGCTTCGTATATCTGGCGGGCGACCAGTCTGGTGCCGCCCATCTCTCCCAGACAGGCTTTTATCGCCTCTGCTTCGTTAAGCCCGGACTTCGTAAGTTCGCTGATTTTATCCTGTATATGAGCTTCGAGCTCATTCATTATCTCGACTTCGTCGGCATTTTCGAGCCTGGCTCTTGTCTTGATACTTTCCAGATATTGTATCAGTTCCGTTGTCATTGCCTGAACCTCTATGTGCCGGACGGACCCGGTTGAAGAATCAACTTTACGGCCGTTAAAAAGTCCTGCCACTGGGTCTTCTCCAGCGCCAGCTTCGCCTCACCCTTGGCGGTAATATGGTAGTACCGCCGCCGCCTGCCGTTGGACAGCGACTGCCAGTTGCCGGTAATCAACCCCGACTTTTCAAGTCGGTGAAGCGCCGGATAGAGTGTCCCTTCTTTGAATCTAAAGTAGCCATGGCTCTTGGTTTCCAGTTCTTTAACGATTTGATAGCCGTACATCGGCTGTTGCGCCAGCAGACTGAGCAGCAGGGAGTTGGAACTTCCTTTTATTAAGTCACGTCTTACTGCCACGTAAATCACCCCTTTTACCGTATTTACTTAGACATTCTATGTATGTCAATACTATCAGAGATTTAG
>JAFGPF010000021.1 GCA_016926115.1 Dehalococcoidales bacterium
GCCGCCGGAGCCAGGTTCATCCAGACGCAGGCGGTCTACGATGCTGGTAACTTCGCCAATTTCATGAAAAGGGTGGAGAAGTTCAAAGTACCCATCCTGGCGGGGGTAATACCGCTACGGTCCGCCGGTATGGCGAAGTATATGAACCGGAGCGTCGCCGGCGTCTTCGTGCCCGACGATTTGATTCAGAAGATGACCGACGCTCCCAAGGAAGACCGTGAGAAGACCGGTATCCAGATATGCGCCGATATCATCAAGCAGTTGAAACCTTACTGCCAGGGCGTGCATATCATGGCTATCGGCTGGGAGAAGATAGTCCCGGACATCATCCAGGCAGCTGGTCTTTAGAAATATTTAAGGAAAAGATAAAATCCCCGGTGTTCATACTACGAATGTCGGGGATTCTCTTTTTGCCCTGGAAAAATTTTCTCGTTTTTTGCGCTGATTCAGAGAAATCGACCCCCGCCGGAGAAAGTGAAAATACCTCTCCGGCTCATCTTGACAATTTACCTCACCGATGTATAATAAGCCTGCAATTAACATTTTATTAGCTAAAAATCGTACCGGGGGGTGATTTATGACGACCGATGAAGAAAAGACTGATGGTGCCGATGTGCTTGAAAAAATCAATGACAGGATAGAGTTGCTGAAGAAGCAACAGGAGCTGTTAAGTGAGCAGCAGAAACTTCTAAGTGAGCAGCAAAAGCTCCAAACAACCGTGCAGTCCCAGGAGGCGAAAACCGCCAAGGCGATAGCCGACGAACTGAAAAACCAGGTTGCGGCGGAGTACGGCCTTGAAGCGGAGAAAGCCAAGGCGCCGTTCGCTACGCTAGCCGGTGTTACAGCGGCGACGAAGGATATGGAACTGCCCACCGGCAAGGAAGGCACGATTACCATCGCGGCCGGCACCGAGGGTACGGCCCTGCTGCGCAGTAAGAAACAGATGCTAATACTCCTGGACGCGGTCGCAGCGGAAATGGCGCGGGACTTTCCGGGCGGCGCGGTGATTGTAACCGAGGCGCAGCTTGATGAAGCTTACCAGGCGGACTTTTTTATGCGCAGACTGGCGGAACAGCGTGCGCATCTTAATGTCACGATTGAAAGGGCAACGCCGCAACCGGTGCAGCCGGAGGAAGAACCCGAGACTCCCATCACGCGGGCGTTTTCTACCCTCCCGAGTTTAGACATCGGCGATACGCTTAGTTTTATTTCGCCGCTCACGGCGGCCGTTCCGGCGACCACCGCCGCGGCCTACTCGCTGGGCTTTGTGATGGATACGGTCAACAGTCTGGCCAAGCTGTTCCGGGTCGACCGCACATTGAACGTCTTCGGCGCGGATACGGAAGCGGCCCAGATACTCGGCTATCTGCTCGAATCGAAAAGTCTAAAATTCATGGCGAACCCGGTCTTGATGAGAGATGAAGTCCTCGATATCGCCGACAGCCTGACAGGGGAGTTGAACGAATTATTGAAAGGGGTTCACCGGGGCGAGGACCTGGTTGCGGAGCTTAAAAAAATATCTGACGACGAGGATAAAAAGAAGCTCTACGAGTTACCCGGAGACGCTGTTATCGATGAGCTTAAGTCACAGGTTAAGGCCGCCAGAGAGCTTCTGGATGGTATCCATCCGGCTAAGAAACCGGACGAGTTCTGGAAAAAGGTAAAGGGCGGACTTATCTTGAAGGCCATCGAGAAACGCTCCCGGATGCTGCTTGCCGTCAAAGCCCAGGCGGTACAGATTACCGAGAAAAGATGGTGGACCAGTGACCGCCTGTGTATGGCCGGCGAGGTCCAGGTACATTACCGGGTCCTTGGTGATACCGGGAAGGTAGTCAAATCGGGGGTGCTGCTCAAGGCCTCCGGACTGGAGAGAGTCAAGTTCAATCAGGTGCCGTGGATATCTTTCCCGGGGAATTCGCCGGAGAAACCGAAGACCGCTAAGTAAAGTAAATATAAATGGGGGCAGGGGTATAGGATAATAGAGGCCTGCGGCCCGGTATTATTGTTCTGCCGCAGCTATTTCCTCGAGGTTTTTTCTACCCTCCGGCACATCAAGTAACTCACAGGTCTGAAATTCCGGGCATACCCCGCAGCTAATTAATCCGCTTTTTTACAGCAGCCTTTGACAGGGAACAGCCTGAAGCCGTAGAAAACGTCGTCTCCCTCATACCGACAACCCCGGCAGTTAAGCTGTTTCGGGTCGAGCTTGTCGATGCCCCAGTATTTTTCGGCATCTTCCTGCCACCGTTTCACTGTTTCCGGTTTCAGTTCTTTTCCATATACCATCGCCCGGTATATGTTGCATTCCTCACAGTCACAGCCGCAGTAGCCCAGTTCCTCTCTTGTTTTAATAGTACACGTTTTTTTATACAGTTAATACTATTTGGAGAGCAGGTTATGAGGTGTGGTAAAGGCAATCAGGGCTCACGGCCCTGTTGATGGTGCTATCAGCCGCCGGGCGGGCAGGCTTCCGACTTGACGATGTCCAGTCTCTTGATGTCCTTACTGCCGCACCCGGGGCAGGTACGGTTCTTCTCTTCGGTGGGACCCTTCGGCGCCGGCATCTCGAATTTGTGCCCGCACGCGTTGCATTCGTACTGCCAGGCGGGCGGACCGTAAGGGCAGGCGATACCTTCCGACGCGTCCGGTTCGGGTATCCTGGTTTCACTCTGTTGTGCCATACTACTATTATACCATTTATAAACAATACATTGCCTTTCTTAATGACACACGGTATCATGGAGGGAGCAATCCCCGGGTAATATTCATGAAAACGAGCGATTTCGATTACGACCTTCCCGCCGGGCTTATTGCCCAGACACCCATCGAACCCAGAGACCATTCCCGTCTCATGGTGCTGAACAGGCGGGAGGAATCCATAGAGCACAGGCGGTTTTATGATATCGTCAACTATCTGAATGACGGCGATGTCCTGGTGTTCAACGACAGCCGCGTTATCCCCGCCCGTCTCAAGGGCAGGAGGGCCGGCAGCGGGGGCAAGGTGGAGCTGCTCCTGCTGAGGCGCACGGACGACAATGTCTGGGAAGCGCTGGCAAAGCCCGCCAAAAGACTGCAAGTCGGGGCTGAAGTGGAGATAAACGGTGAAGAAATCATTGCAGAGGTTATCGGGGTTGGGGACAGGGGCATGAGGACGGTGCGCTTTACCGATGAATCGTCCCTGCTGGTGGCGGGTGAAGTGCCGCTACCCCCTTATATCCGCACGCCGCTGGAGAACGCGGAGCGGTACCAGACCGTCTACGCCCGGGTCGCCGGCAGCGTGGCGGCGCCCACGGCGGGTCTGCACTTTACTCCCGATTTACTCAAGAAAATCGAGGATAAGGGCGTACGCTGCCGGTTCGTGACGCTGCACGTGGGGCTGGACACGTTCCGCCCGGTTACCGAGGAAGACCCCCGCGAGCATACCATTTATCGGGAATACGGTGTAATCGATGAAGAAGTCGTCGGTGAGTTATCCGTGGCAAAGGCGGAGGGACGAAGAATCATATGTGTCGGCACTACCTCGGTGAGGTTGCTGGAGCAGGCGGCAGGGGTCGGCAGGCCCGAACGGCCGGAGCATTTCCAGGGGTGGGTGGACCTGTATATTCTGCCGGGACACCGTTTCCGCATGGTCGACGCCATGGTTACCAACTTTCACCTGCCCAGGTCCACGCTGCTGATGCTGGTAACGGCATTCGGCGGCAGTGAGCTTATCAATAAGGCTTACCGGGAAGCAATCGAGCGGAAATACCGATTTTACAGCTTCGGCGATGCGATGCTGGTAATATAATGTATTCAAGTTTTTTTGACATTAATCAGGGCATAAGATATCCTGAAAAAGCTGATATTCGTCATTCTTAATCAAATCCATCTGTAAGATACTTTGCTTTTTTGGAGGTAACACATGGCACGAGGTTACATGGGCAAATTTCTCTGGGTTGACCTTTCTAAAAAGACGATAGAAGAAGAAGAGCTTGACGAAGAGCTGTGCCGGAAGTATCTGGGGGGATACGGACTGGGTGCCCGGGTTATTTTCAGTCGGCAGAAGCCCGGCGCCGACCCGCTGGGACCGGACAGCATTATCGGTATTATGACGGGACCTCTCACCGGCACCGACGGACTCGGGGGTTCGCGGTATATCATGGTGGGAAAGTCGCCGCTGACGGGTGGCTGGGGCGATGCCAACTCGGGGGGTTCTGTCGGTCCGTACCTGAAATTCTCCGGGTACGATGCGGTATTCTTCATCGGCATCTCGGACAAGCCCGTCTATCTACTGATTGATAACGGCAAAGCCGAACTCAAAGACGCAGACAAGATATGGGGAAAAGATACCTTCGAGACCGAGGATATACTCAGGGAAGAGCACGGCAAAGACATGGAAGTGGCGTGCATAGGGCAGGCGGGAGAGAAGGTCGCCCTGATTGCCTCGGTAATGAATAACAAGGGACGTGCCGCCGGGCGTTCCGGCCTGGGCGCCGTGATGGGCGCCAAGAAACTCAAGGCGATTGCCCTGAAGGGTAAGATAACGGTGCCCGTTGCCGAGCCTGAAAAGCTCAAGGAAATGAGGAAGAAGCATACCGCCGAACTCGGAGGCCACATATTCACGCTCCGGGAATTCGGCACGCCCACGATATATACCATGTGCTGCGAGATGGATGACGCGCCGACCAAGAACTGGACGGGTGTGGCAGGAATCGACCTCCCGACCTATACAAGTTGTGGCGCCGAGAAAGTGGTGGCCAAACAGGAACGAAAGTACGGTTGCTGGCGCTGTCCCATTGCCTGCGGCGGCGTCATGAAGGCCGGAACGGGTGAGTACAAATACAGGGAAGGAGCGCACAAACCCGAGTACGAAACGTTAGCCATGTTCGGCAGCAATTGCGCCAACGATAATCTGGACTCGATAATCGTTGCCAGTGATATCTGCAATCGCTACGGACTGGACAGCATTTCCACCGGCGCATGTATTGCTTTTACGATTGAATGTTATGAGAATGGCGTTATTACTAAAGAAGACACTGATGGACTGGAGATGACCTGGGGTAATCATAAGTCAATCGTCGCCATGACGGAGAAGCTGGCCAAACGCGAGGGGTTCGGCGATATTATCGCCGACGGGGTTAAGAAAGCCGCGGAGAAAATCGGCAGGGGCGCCGAGAAATATGCCATGCACGTCGGCGGGCAGGAATTCGCCGCACACGACCCGAGGGGAGGCTGGGGATTTGCCACCGGCTACGGGACGGACCCCACTCCCGGCAGGCATACCCAGGGGGGCGGCATGGTGCCGCCCGGGGTCGATATTCCCCAGATTGAGAGGAGTGTCCTGAAGGGCAGGGGGACCCATCATAAAATAAGCACCAACTTCTCGCACGCCACCAATTCGCTGGGAATGTGCAATTTCGTTATCGGGGGCTTTCCCCACGTCGATACGTTGATGGATTCTCTGAAGGCGATTACCGGCTGGGATGACCTTACTCCCGAAGAGCTGATAAAGACCGGCGAGCGGATTACCAATATGCGGCAGGCGTTCAACGTGCGTGAAGGTTTGAAGATGCCCTTTAAGTACCCGGACAGGATGCTCGGCAAACCGCCCAAGACGGTCGGACCGCGCGCCGGTACTACCATGACCGAGCAGGATATCTTCGACGAGTACCTGGAGGAAATGGACTGGGACAAAGAGACGGGCAAGCCGAGCAAGAAGAAACTGCTGGAGCTCGGGCTTAACGACGTGGCGAGTGTACTCTGGCCTTAGAGAATGAAGAAAGTTATCAAGAAGTCCCGCGTAGCCCTGGTAGCCTGCGATACCTATAATAATAATGAAGTCTACGAGGCAGTAAAGAGGGGACTCGACCTCATCGGCGGGCTTGCCCGCTATGTAAAGTCCGGCGAGAAAATAGTCCTCAAGCCCAACGTACTTATCGGCGCCGCTCCGGAGAGGTGCGTCTGTACACATCCCGCCGTATTCCGGGCGGTCGGGAAAATACTCATCGAAGCCGGAGTAGATGTGTCCTGCGGCGATTCCCCGGGTTTCGGGGGGTGCCGGGTCAATATGAGGCTGGCGGGCCTCAAGCAGGTGGCTGACGAGCTGGGTATACCCTTCGCCGACTTCTCCCATGGCAGGGTGGTCATGCATAAGGAAGCGCTCCTGAACCGGCGTTTTACTATCGCTAACGGCGTTCTCGATGCCGACGGACTGGTGAGCCTGCCCAAATTGAAAACGCACGGACTGACCCGGATGACCGGCGCCGTTAAGAACCAGTTCGGCTGTATTCCCGGATTTATTAAGGGACAGCACCACGCCCGGACTCCCGACCCCTTTGATTTTGCCACCATGCTCGTTGATTTGAATACGTTAATCAAATCCAGACTTTACATAATGGACGCCATCATGGCTATGGAAGGCAACGGACCCCGGAGCGGCAATCCCCGTAAGCTGGGCGTCATACTCGTCTCGGACGACCCCATTGCCCTGGACGCCGTCGCCTGCAAGCTCATCGACCTCGAACCATCCCTCGTGCCTACCTCCCAACCGGGCGAGAAGTCCGGACTGGGCACGTATCGCTATGAAAATATCGAAATCGTCGGCGATGACGTGGAAAAGTATATCTGCCGGGACTTCGATGTGGTTCGCAAGCCACCCGTACCCGCCGCCGGCGGGCGTTTCGGAAGGTTTGTTAAAAGCCATGCCAGCCCGCGTCCGGTCATCGACGGGAAACTGTGCACGGCCTGCGGTACGTGCGTTAAACACTGCCCGGTAGGACCGAAAGCGGTGGACTGGCTCCGCGGCGACGAGTCCCGTCCGCCTGTCTATAATTACGGCCGCTGTATCCGCTGTTTTTGCTGCCAGGAGATGTGCCCGGAAGGCGCTATCTCCGTCAAAGAACCGCTGCTCGGGAAACTGTTTTTCTCGTGATAGGATAGACCGACTGGAGGAATGAGTCCTCGTATCATTAGTGGCTTAGCCCGCAGGTATTATCCTTCTCCCTTGATTGGAGGAGGCAGGGTGAGGGTGAACATAGTTACTCCTTTTGAAAAAGTCCCGATACACTCCGTTCATACGGGATTCCGTATGAAATCGGAAGGGGATTAAGAGGGATTTTCTCTACCTATGTCGCCCTCGTATCGTCGGCGGCTTATCCCGTGGTATGCCTTCCCACCCCTTGTTAGACAGCTTTAGCTACGTCTTCCATACCCAGCGATGCCAGTGTTTCCCTGGCGGGCATGCCGGTGTTTTCGTCCCAGCCCCGCAGTCGGTAGAATTCCTTGAGCATGCCTTTGAATTTTTCGCGGTCGAGGATGTTCCCGGTCATGTCCACGGGCATGGCGCCGGGACCGGGCATAATCATCTTGCCGCCATGCGCGCCGAAGGTCAGCGGCTCGGTGAAGTTGAACTCCGGCGGATAATCGTCCTCGGGCACCCGGTGCCCCTCACGCACCCTGATGATTCTCTGTATATTGAAGATGCGCTCGGCGTACGTGTCAAGTTCCGCGGCGTCGATGCCGGTCACGGCGGTGAATATCCTGCCTTCGAGGTCGGGGTCGCCGAAGCCGTCTTCGGTGGTCAGCGAGTAGGTAATCGGCCAGACGAAGTCACACAGCCCCAGGCTGTCGCGGAGGTAGGTGCGATTCTGTATTTTCCGGGCAGCCATCGCTTTCCCTTCATAGGTCGTCTGGTCGGCGGCGGCTTCACTGCCCCAGAAAGCCCGGGCTATCTTGAGAAAGACCTCCGGGGAAATCGGGGACGATTTAGGGTCTTCCTGGTGCATCAGCCACGGCATACGTACGTAGCCTATTTCATGCACGGTGATGGGGTGCATCCTGTTTTCAAAAGGATAGAGCAGGGCATGGGCGATAAAAGCACGCGGCGGGACACCGTCATGCTCTCCGATGGGAGCGACGCTGTTCCTGAACATGGCTTTAGCCTTGTCCGGCACTCTGTCGCGCACTCTCATCATGCCCTCGGCCAGGACATCCCCGAATCCCTCGCGGTGGGCTATCTTGTAGAGCAGTGTTTCCAGGAACTCACGCGTGCCGATTTTTGATAGAGGAAGTCCCGTCTCTTCCCCGGTAAGCGCCCCGGAGGTATAGCAGGCGTAGAGCCACTCAATCATATGCTGGAGTTCAAACGTGCCGACTGAATATTCGTTGGCGAGAGTTGGGGCGTCGAACATCGTTTTAATGGGTTCGTCTTCATGCCCGAACATCCACGGCAGGTAATATTCCATCGCCTGGCAGCCGCGCAGGTCTTCCAGTTCCGGGTCGTCCCCAAACCGGTAGATATACTTGGAGCAGGTGAGTCCGCACTGGTAGCAGTGCCGCTGTCCCACCTCTTTAAGCACGTGCCCGTGATTGGTCATGCCCAGGCGGGGGGTTACCGCCAGGCTGACGGTATGCTTGATTTTGATGGTATAGCGATTGAGCTCCTTGAGTCCGGCGGGGTCGGCGACGGAGACGCTTCCCGTGCCCCTGACGACGATTGCCTTGAGGTTCTTGGAGCCCATCACCGCCCCGAAACCGGCGGTGACCGCGGCGAGCTGCGAGCCGAACATCGTTGCCGACCTTACCAGGTTCTCTCCGCCGACGCCGGTGGTGGCGAACTTTATCTTATCGCCGTATTCTTTATACAGCAGTTTTTCCGTTTCATAGGCGCCCTGTCCCCATAGAGGCGATGCGTCGCGGATTTCAACTTTATCGTTATCTATGGCAAGGCAGACGGGCTTCGGGGCGCGCCCGTCGATGACGATTCCGTCCCAACCGGCTCTCTTAAGCTCGGCGGGGAAATGCCCGCCCATGCTGCCGTAGCAGTAGCCTTCCGGGTAAGCCATCGGTGACTTTCCGGAGACGGACATACGGGCGGCGCCCTGGGCGCCGGTCGCCAGCAGCGGGCCGGTCATAAATATAAGCCGGTTCTCCGGGTCGAACGCCTTAACTTCCGGGGTTACCTTTTCCCAGTAAAGCCGGGAAGCCAGCCCCCGCCCCCCGAGGTATTTATCGGCATAAGGCTTTGTCTCTATTTCGCTTATTTTTGAGTCGCTTAAATCAACGTGGAGTATTTTACCCATCCAGCCGTGCATGTGTGCCTCCTGTATATGTCTACGTACAGTTTATCAGGACGCAGTATGTGTTGCCAAGTAAAATGGATATATTATATACTTCTCGCCCTTAATCCCTCTCTCCTGCCGGTCAATGCCCGCCGTACACGGGGATGCCTTCCAGTCGCAGCGCCTCGGCTATTTCCACTTCGAGCTTCTTGGCTTCCGTTCTGGAAAGCGGGTTGAGGTGATTATACAGAGTCGGTAACAGACATTTTTGATGCTTGAAGACAATACGCGAAAACAGTGGACCTTTTCTGTTCCTTTTCCTCTCGGAATGTTCTTTGAACCTGGCCTCCGGTGATTTCGATGTTTCTCCGACGTACAGGCCATAACCGGGGATTTTCCCTTTTAGCTCGTGCAGCAGGACGATATAAAGGTTGTGCTTGCCGGTGGTTCGCGGGGTGAACCGTCCGGTGGTCGCGGCGGCTTTAGCCAGCCAGTCGACCGGATACAGGCCCAGCTTCTGGGCGGACTCGGTGATATCCAGCCAGGTGGTCAGGTCTATATTACGGTGCTTCGGCGATAGCTCCGCCAGGCAGTAGCTTAGCGACTCTATGTCGCCATTTATGGCGGCATCGCAGGCACGCTTGACGATTTCCCCCGTCTCCCACGAGGAATAGGGACGGTATTCTGACTTTACCGAATCCATACGCCTTTCTTATCAACAGATTTTTAATTATTCAGGTTTCTTAGCCGCTATGCCTTTCTCGCCGGGATAAGCTTTACCGTCGCGGAGTTCCACGTAACCGACTTCTTCAAGCTCTTCCAACATCAGTTGCACGTTTACCTCGTAGAGCGGGGGATATATCTCGTCTTTTTCAAAGTCGGAGAATTGCTCCAGTATTTCGTCCACGGTGATGCCGGGCTGGCTTTTCACTTTATCGAGTACGCTCATTTCCCGTTTATAATAGGGCAGGGTGTAGCCTCCGCTGGCAACGTCGACGGGCTCAACGGAAAAATACGCCGAGGTACGACAGTCGGCGCAGGCGAACGTCCCGCCGCCCTTAAGACCCGCGGGGCGTTCCGGGGTAACGACTATCGTGGATTTCTGCCCGGAGCCTTCCGGCACCTCTTTCAGGGGACGGTATCCGATTCCGTCGTATTTTTTCATGCCTGGGTCTTTGGCACTCAAGCCGGAATACTTGAAGATAATCCGCTCGTACGCCCTTTTACCGCTAAAGAATGTCTGCCAGATGGTCGGCACCATGGTCAGCAAGACGCCGGGGCAAATCCTGCCCTCGATTCTCTCTCCGTCGTAGGTGAACTCCTCGCCGATTTTGTAGTCGAAGTGGCAGGGAAAGCGTTCGACGTCGTTCATAAACCCGATGAGCTTGCATTTAACCTTGAATGGCATTTATAGTCCCTCCTTTATATTCAGTCGAAATGGGGTGGTTCCGGATTAAGTCCCTGTAGTATGTTATCCGCTCTCTGCTTCATAAGCATGTTAATCAGGGAGTGGGTGAGTATGTAGAAAGTATTTTCTTTAATTGCCTTGAAGACAATCTCGGCGGACTGCTCCGGGGTTAGCGTCTTCCAGTCGCCTTTCCGTATCTCACTTAAGAGAGAAGGTCGTTCGGTTTGCTCCGCAGTTTCAGGGGGGTTCTGCAGTTCCGCGGGCCGGTTCCGCCCGGCATCGTCAAGTCGGGAACTGACGAACGCCGGACACAGGACGGACACGCCTACAGGAGCGCCCGCCTGCTTTAGCTGGAGATAGAGTCCCTCCGAAATCTTAATCACGCCCGCTTTAGTGGCGGCGTAAATAACCAGTGCCGGCTCGGTAATCAGACCCGCCATGGAAGAGGTATTGACGATATGGCATTCCGTTTTCTGCCGCAGCATGACGGGCACGAAGACCTTGATGCCGTGAACTACTCCCCACAGATTGACGCCGAGGACCCATTCCCAGTCCGCCAGCGTGTTCTCCCAAAGCGGTTTGCCTTCCGGCACGCCCGTCTGCACACCGGCGTTATTGAAGAGCAGGTGTACCCCGCCGAAGGCGTCGAGGGTCTTTTGCGCCAGGTTTTCGACATCGCTGAATTTGGAGACATCAGTGCGGACGGTCAATATGGTGGCGCCGTCGCCTTTCAGCTTCTTTTCCGCTTTCCTGAGGGCGGATTCTTCTATATCCGCGATGACTACTTTCATGCCCTCTCCGGCGCATCTTTCCGCCAGCCCCCGGCCTATGCCGCTGGCCCCGCCGGTAACGACGGCCACCTTATCTTTAAATTCTTTCATTGTGCTCCTGTCCTGTTAGTCCCGCGCCGCCAGGGTACTTGGCATCTTGCCGTCCACCAGCGGCACCACGCACATCATGGTCAGCAGTTTCCTGCCCGTGTTGAAAACGCCGTGGCGTTCTCCCGGAAGCACCGTGACGGCGTCGCCCTCTTTCAGGGGCTTTTCCGTGTTGCCGCTTTTCAGCGTGCCCTCTCCTTTGACCACGAACATCTCGTGCTCCCAGGGGTGGGTATGGTGGGGGGTGGCGCTGCCCGGCTCGATTTCGAATACCCTCATCACGAAGGTCGGGGCGCCCTCGGCAGGACCGGCTACCACGCGCATGACGACCCCCGGCGGTGCCTCGTTACCCGCCACATCGCGGTAGTTCTGAATTTTCATAATATCTCCTTGTGGTAAAAGGTGAATATATGCCAATTATCGGCAACCGTCACACTCCTGTCAAGAAATTGACCGTAATGTAAGTGTCTGTTATTCTGTTAGTTGAGACTGTAAATAAAAGGGGGGGTGATTGGGATGGATTCGTTTTCAAGAGACTGGCAGCGCTGGTTTCCGGAGGATAAGAAAAAGGAAGACAAGCCGCCGTCGCGGCGGAGCAGGATAGTGGGGCGGGTGCTTCTGGCGGTGGGTGGTCTGATTGTGCTCTTTATCCTCGCCAGCGTCGCCAAGGGTTTTTACACGGAGTGGCTCTGGTACAGCAGCCTGGGCTACGGCAGCGTCTATACCACTATCCTCAAGACGAGGTTGCTGGTCTTCTTTCTGGCCGCTGTCATATTCTGCGTGCTGCTTCTGGCTAACCTGGTGCTGGCTACCCGCCTGGCGCCCCAGGATAAATCCCATTTCTGGCCCTGGGCTATCGTGAGTCAGCTCCAGGGTATCGTCAGGTGGAGTGTTGTCATCGGCACCATCATCCTGAGCCTGATATTCGGCATGGTGGCGCAGGGAAACTGGCAGA
The DNA here is from genome assembly GCA_016926115.1 of Dehalococcoidales bacterium. The sequence goes on from JAFGPF010000021.1 coordinate 12,280, forward strand.
CTATCCTGCGGTTCTTCAACTGGCAGCCCTTCGGCGTTATCGACCCCGTTTTTCAAAATGAAGTCGGCTTCTACGTCTTCTCGCTGCCGTACATGCAGTTCATCAAGGGGTGGTTCACCGGGGCATTAATTGTCATCTTTATAGTCACGGTACTCACCTATGTTCTTACCTACGGCGTACAGCGCCTCAAGCTGGACTTCTCGCGTGGTGTGTTGGGGCATATCGGCGGGCTGGTGATGGCTATCCTGGGGCTCTTTGCCTGGGGCTACTGGCTGGGTATCTGGGAGATGGTCTATTCCGCGCGCGGCGTGGTCTTCGGCGCCAGCTATGCCGACGTGCACGCCAAGTTGCCGGCGCAGTGGATTCTCCTGGTGGTGGTGGTCGCCGTCATGGGGGCAATAGTAGCCGCCGTTATCAAGCGCAAAATCCGATGGCCCGTCTACGGCATTGCCGCCTGGGTGGTCGCGGCTATCATCGTCGGGGCTATATATCCTGCCATAATCCAGCGCTTCCAGGTACAGCCCAGCGAGCTTGTCCGCGAGGGTCCGTATATCGAATATAATATCGAGTTCACCCGCGATGCCTACGCGCTCGACCGCATCGCAGAGCAGGCGTTCCCCGCTGAAACGGAACCGACCGCGCAGGATATCGCGAATAACGAAGCCACGATTAACAACATCAGGCTGTGGGACCACCGTCCGCTGAAGGATACCTATAATCAGATTCAGTCCATCCGGCTCTACTATGATTTTTATGACGTCGATATCGACCGCTATGTTATCGACGGCGACTACCGTCAGGTCATGCTGTCCGCCCGGGAGCTGTCCGCCGAGAAGCTTGCCGGCGAGGCGCAGACCTGGGTAAACCGTAAGCTCCAGTTTACCCACGGCTACGGCGTGGTGCTAAGCCCCGTCAACGAAATTACCACTCAAGGTTTGCCTAATCTATTGTTGCAGGACATACCGCCGGTAGGTATCTTCGAGATAGAGCGTCCCCAGATATATTACGGAGAAAAGACGAACGACTACGTAATCGTGAAGACGAATACGCAGGAGTTCGATTATCCCAGCGGCGACGAGAATGTTTACGGGCGCTATGAAGGCGACGGCGGCGTGAGTCTTAACGGTTTCTTCCGCAGGCTGGTCTACTCCTGGCAGTTCGGCGACCTTAATCTTCTTATCAGTGGTGAGTTGAACCCGGAAAGTCACGTGCTGTACTACCGTAATATTCAGGAGCGCGTAAACCACCTGGCGCCGTTCCTGGAACTGGACAACGACCCCTATATGGTAATCATCGACGGTCGCCTGTTCTGGATTCAGGATGCCTACACCACCACCGACCGATATCCCTATTCCGAGCCAATCGGCGGACTAAACTATATCCGCAACAGCGTTAAGGTAGTCATCGACGCTTATAACGGCGATGTTACCTTTTACGTGACAGAGCCGGACGACGCCCTGATAAAGACATACATGACTATCTTCCCCGACCTCTTCGTTCCCGTGGAACAGATGCCGGATTCTTTCCGCGTTCACCTCCGCTATCCCGAGGACATGTTCAATATACAGTCGATCATGTACCGGAGTTATCACATGCGGGACGCCCGTGTCTTCTACAATAAAGAAGACCTCTGGACGGTGCCGCGTGAGGTCTATGCCGGACAGGAACAGGCTATGGACCCGTATTACGTCATCATGCGCCTGCCCGACGGTGAAAACGAAGAGTTCCTGCTGATGCTCCCCTATACCCCGGTCAACAAGAACAACACCATCGGCTGGCTGGCTGCCCACTGCGACGGCGATAATTACGGCAAGCTGCTGGCTTATTACTTCCCCAAGGACCGCCTGGTGTACGGTCCCAGCCAGATTGAGAACCGTATTCAGCAGGATACCGTCATCACCGAGCAGCTTGCCCTTTGGGGCAGGGGTGGTTCGCGGGTACTGCGCGGCAACCTGCTGCTGATACCAATCGAGAAGTCCAACATCTACGTGGAGCCGGTCTTCCTCCAGGCGGACGCCGGGGGGCTGCCCGAACTGAAACGTGTTATCGTGGCGGTCGGCGAAGAAATAGCCATGAAGCCGACCCTGATGGAAAGCATCGAGGCCGTCTTCGGCGAGAGTATATCGCTGCCCGAGCCTGCTCCCGAACCTCCGGTGACGCCCGAGCCCCCGCCGGAAGTGTTAGAACCGGAGACGCCCCTCGACGGTGAAATCGCCGCGCTCGTAGAGCAGGCGCGCCAGCACTATGAAAAGGCACAGGAAAACCTGAAAGCCGGCGACTGGGCGGGTTTCGGGGAGGAATGGGACGCCATGGAGGAGGTGCTGCAGCGGCTGGCGGAGCTTACGGCGGGAGAGTAGCGATATGACCTGTAAAACGGAAGTCCTGCTGGAAGGCCTGACGTTTGCCGAAGGGCCACGCTGGCACGACGGAAAACTCTGGTTTTCTGATTTTTATTCCGGAAGGGTAATGACCGTCGACATGAGCGGCAAGGCGGAGACGGTCGTGGAGGTGCCGGGTGTGCCTTCCGGACTGGGCTGGCTGCCCGACGGACGCCTGCTGGTGGTCTCGATGATGGAAAGGCGGCTGTTGAGACTCGACCCCGGAGGGCTGACTGAGGTAGCCGACCTGGGTAAGCTGACGCCCTATAACTGCAACGACATGGTCGTGGATAAGCAGGGGAGGGCATACATCGGGCACTTCGGGTACGACTTCTTCAATAAAGAACCGTTAGCACCGGCGAGCATCATCATGGTAACGCCGGACGGCGGCATGAGTGTGGTCGCCGACGATATGTACTTCCCCAATGGGTCGGTCATTACCCCCGACGGACGTACCCTGATAGTCGCCGAGACGATGGGCTCCCGTCTGACGGCTTTCGATATAGAATCCGGTGGTTCGCTGGCGGGGCGGCGTGTCTGGGCAAAGCTGGGGGAAACGATACCCCCCGGTTTATCGGAGGAAGAAGCAGATAAGTTGGCGGCGGAGAACGTGTTCCCCGACGGTATCTGCCTTGACGCCGAAAACGCTGTCTGGGTGGCGGACGCGTCCGGCAAACAGGTTATCCGCGTACGGGAAGGCGGCGAGGTGACAGACCGAGTGGAACTCTCCGGCACGGCTGTCGCCTGTATGCTGGGGGGACCGGACCGCCGCACGCTCTTTATCATGGCAGCGGTAATACCTCAATCCGGCGAGACCGGAGTAAAACCGGGTGCTCATATCGAGATAGTCAAGGTGGAAGTTCCCGGCGCGGGTCTGCCCTGATTCTAACTTATTTTTAGAGTTGCTTCCGGAGGATTAACGCATGTTTGACTGGGATGTCGTCATCGTCGGGGGAGGTCCGGCAGGGCTGACGGCGGGACTTTACCTGAGCCGGGCGAACCGGCGGACGCTCCTGCTGGAAAAAGAGACCGTCGGCGGCTACATACGCAACATCGAGCTTATCGAGAACTACCCTGGCTTTAACGAGGGCGTTTCCGGCGCGGGGCTCGCCGTGGAAATGGTCGAGCAGGCTAAGAAGTACGGACTGGAAACAGAAACGGGTGACGTCACCGGGCTGGAGGTCTTCTCCGGCACACGCTGGGTGGGCTGCTCAAACGGACAGGGTTACACCACCAGCGTCGTGATTTTCGCCGGCGGTTCTAAGAATAAGAAACTCGGCGTGCCCGGCGAGGCGGAACTGGCGGGTAAGGGCGTCTTTGAATGCGCCTTCTGCGACGGCAGCCATTATGCCGACCGGGTGGTGGCGGTATGCGGTGGCGGGGACGCCGGCGTTACCGAGGCGCTCTATATGGCGAAAATCGCCTCGAAGGTGATACTCATCGAGGTTATGCCGGAGCTGACTGCCACGGCGGTGCTCTGCGACAGGCTGAAAGGAGACCCCGGGATAGACGTCCGCTGCGGCATGACGGTGGCGGCTATCCTCGGCAACGATAAGGTAGAGGCGATAGAACTCAAGGATGCCTCGGGTAAAAAGGAAACGCTGAAAGTTGACGGCGTGCTGGTGCACGTCGGGCTAGAGCCCAATACGGAATATCTGGACGGTGTCGTGCCACTGGATGAACAGGGGCAGATAATCGTCGATGGCAGAATGGAGACGGAAGTGCCGTACGTCCTGGCGGCGGGGGATATCCGGAGCGGCTCGCCCCGGCAGGTCGTTACAGCGGTCGGCGACGGCGCCATCGCCGCTATCACGGCGCAGAGGCTGTTGCAGGAAGAAGGGTAAAAAGGAGTATTATCCAGGGAGGGCGTCAGCCCCTCTTTTAAATTAAGCCGTCGCCGCCACTTTGCCGCCGGCTTTCTCGACCCTCACCGCGGCTACTTTATACTCCGGTATCTTGGACACGGGGTCATAGGCCGGGTTGGTAAGCTCGTTGGTGGGGGTTTCCGCGAAATGGAAGGTCATGGCGATGGTGCCGGGGGGTGCCGCGTCCGTCAGGCCGGCTTTAGCGGTCACCTCTCCGCGACGTGATGTAATCCGTACCATGTCGCCGTCGTTGATACCCAGCGATTCAGCATCCTTCGGGTTTATCGCCACCACTTCCTCGTTTGCGAAGACGTTCAGGCCCCTGATTTTGCGCGTCATGGTGCCGGTGTGGAAGTGGAACAGCAAGCGGTCGGTGGTAAGTACCAGCGGATAATCGTTATCGGGCAGCTCTACGGAGGGCCGGTATTCCAGCGGGACGAAATGTCCCTTGCCCCGCGAGAATTGCTCGGTGTGAAGTATCGGCGTACCCGGGTGCTCCTCGGTGGGGCAGGGCCACTGCAACGTATCCTTTTCCAGTCGTTCGTAGGTAACGCCGCCGTAGCTCGGGGTCAGGGCGGCGATTTCCTCCATAATCCGGGCCGGGTGGTCGAAGACGAAACCGTCGGCTCCCATACGCCGGGCAAGCTGGCAGGTAATCCACCAGTCGGGACGGCTGTCGCCCACCGGCTCGATGGCTTTCCTCACCCGCTGCACGCGTCGTTCGGTATTGGTGAAGGTGCCGTCTTTCTCCGCGAAGCTGGTCGCCGGCAGGACCACGTCCGCCATCCGCGCCGTCTCGGAGAGGAAAATATCCTGTACCACGAAGAATTCCAGTCTCTCCATCGCCTCGCGTACATGGGTGGCATCGGGGTCGCTCAATGAGGGGTTTTCTCCCATGAGGTACATGGCTTTCACCTTGCCCTCGTGGGCCAGCGGCATTATCTCGGTGAGTGCCTTGCCGGGTACGGGATTGAGGCTGACGCCCCAGGCGGCTTCGAATTTCTTCCTGGAATCCTCGTTGTTCACTGCCTGGTAGCCGGTAAAGACATTGGGCAAAGCGCCCACGTCGCAGGCGCCCTGTACGTTGTTCTGTCCCCGCAGCGGGTTGACGCCGGAGCCGGGCTTGCCGATATTGCCGGTAAGCATTGCCAGGTTGGCGACGGCGATTACATTGTCCGTGCCGTGGGAGTGCTGGGTGATTCCCATGGTATAGCAGATAGCCGCCGGGCTGTTGGTGGCGTACATGCGGGCGGCTTCCATAAGCTTTTCACCGGGCACGCCGGTTATGTCTTCGACGAGTTTAAGCGGGTAATTATAGAGCGCGTCCTTGAAGGCGTCGAAGTTCTCGCACCTTTCCTCGACGAACCTGGCATCCATCAAGCCTTCGTCGACGATTATTTTCATCATGCCCATCAGCAGGACGACATCCGTGCCGGCACGGTGCTGCAGCCAGATGGCGGCGTCGCGCACCAGCGGTATCTCCAGCGGGTTGGCGACGATGAGCTTGGTGCCTCTGCGCGCGGCTTTTCTGAAGTTCATCCCGATTATCGGGTGGGCTTCCGTGGTGTTGGTGCCGATAGCCATGATGCAGGCGGCTTCGTTCAAATCGCTGATGGAGTTAGTCATGGCGCCGCTGCCGAGGGTGGTGGCCAGACCGGCCACAGTGGGGGCATGTCAGAGACGGGCGCAATGGTCGACGTTGTTGGTGCCCAGCACCGCCCGGGCGAACTTTTGCATGATATAATTGTCCTCGGTGGTGCTCTTTGCCGAGGATATCACCGCCACCTCGTCGCCGCTGTAATTTTTCAGTTTACCAGCGACCAGGTCCAGCGCTTCGTCCCAGGAAGCTTCGACGAGTCTGCCGTCCTTCCTGATAAGGGGCCTGGTCAGCCGCTCGCTGGAGTTCACGAACTCGGCGATGCCGAAACGTCCCTTCACGCAGAGTCGCCCCTGGTTGGCGGGTCCTTCTTCGTCGCCGCGTACGCCGACTATCATATCGTCTTTCACGCCCAGGTACATCGAGCAGCCGACTCCGCAGTAGGTGCAGACGGTCTTGACTTCGCGTTCCGGTACCACCGTCTCCTTGGGTTTCATGGCACCCACCGGACAACGCACCATGCACTCGCCGCAGGAACGGCAAATCGAGTCCATTAGTGGCACGTCGCCGAAGGTGGCGACCTTCATGCCGTAGCCGCGGTATGCCATGTCGATGGCGCCGACTCCGGTAATTTCCTGGCAGGCTCGCACGCAGCGGGCGCAGAGAATACAACGGTTGCGGTCGATGTCGAAGAACGGATTGCTGTTATCGATGGTGCGCGGCACGGTGTCGCGCGGGATGCGTAATTCACGCACGCCTATATAGTCCACGACATCCTGCAGTTCGCAGTTGTTATTGGACGGGCAGACGACACAGCGGTCGGTCACGGCAACGTGCCGCAGGCAGATATCGTAGGGGCCGCAGCGCTCACGGCGGTGGCACTCCAGGCAGTCGCAGGGGTGGGTGCTTAATATGAGTTCCAGCGAGGCGCGGCGCACCTCGTTAATGGCGTCCGATTCCGTGGTAACGACCATGCCGTCCGTGGCGGGCGTGGTGCAGGAGGTGGGCAGTCCGCGCATATTCTCTATTTCCACGATGCAGAGCCGGCAGCCGCCGTACGGTTCGAGGTCGGGATAGTGGCAGAGGGTGGGTATGTAAATATCCGCCGACCGTGCTGCTTCGAGCACGGTCATGCCCCTGGTGGCTTTTACTTCCTGCCCGTTAATGGTCAGCGTAATGTTGTCCATTTTCTTCTCGCTTATTTTATGAAGTTGCCGGGGCGGCCGGTTTTGCCGCCGTTACCGGCACGGGTTCGCCGGGTACCTCCACCGTCTCTCCGGAGACCTTGACCACAGCGCCGAACTTTTCCGGACAGACCTCCAGGCACGTGCCGCACTTGATGCACTTGTCCTGGTCGATGACGTGTACCATGCGTTTGTCCCCGGCGATGCATTGTGCCGGGCAGTTCCGCAGGCAGATGCCGCAGCCCTGGCACTTGTCCGGCAGGATATAAAATGAAATCAGACTGGTGCAGGACAGCGCGGGACAGCGTTTCTCATAGATGTGTGCTTCGTATTCTTCTCTAAAATAGCGCAGGGTGGTCAAAACGGGGTTGGGCGCCGTTTGTCCCAGCTGGCACAGCGACCCTGCTTTGATATTCTGGCCCAGCTCCTGGAGCAGGTCGATGTCCTCCGGTTTACCCTCCCCGCGGCAGATCCTCTCCAGTATGTCCAGCATCTGCTTGGTGCCGATGCGACAGGGGACGCACTTACCGCAGGACTCCGCCTGCGTGAAGGAAAGGAAATAGCGGGCGACGTCCACGATGCAGGTCTCCTCGTCCATGACGACCATCCCGCCGGAGCCCATCATCGAGCCGGCGGCGGCCAGCGATTCGTAGTCCACGGACTGGTCGAGGTAACTTTCCGGCAGGCATCCGCCGGAGGGGCCGCCGGTCTGGACGGCTTTGAATTTCTTGCCGCCGGGAATGCCGCCGCCGATTTCATAGATTATTTTACGCAGGGGTATGCCCATGGGCACTTCTATAAGACCGCTATTGGCTATTTTGCCCGTCAGGGCAAAGACACACGTGCCGTTGCTTTTCTCGGTGCCGGTGCTGGCATACCAGTCGGCGCCTTTCGCGATGATAACCGGCACGGTCGCCAGCGACTTTACGTTGTTAATATTGCTCGGTTTCCCCCAGAGTCCGGAGGTCGCCGGGAAGGGGGGACGGGAGCGGGGCATGCCGCGCTTGCCCTCGATTGACGCCATCAGGGCGGTCTCCTCGCCGCAGACGAAGGCCCCCGCGCCTTCCTTGACGTGCATGTGCAGGCTAAAATCGGTGCCCAGGATGTTATCGCCGAGGAATCCCCTTTCCACGGACTGCTTTATCGCCAGCCGCACGCGTTTTACCGCCAGCGGGTATTCCGCGCGGATGTAAATGTAGCCCTCGGAGGCGCCCATGGCATAGGCGGCGATGGTCATGCCTTCGAGGACGGTATGGGGGTCACCTTCCATGGTGCTGCGGTCCATGAAAGCCCCGGGGTCGCCTTCATCGGCGTTGCATATCATGTACTTCGGTTCGCCGGCGGCTTTGCGGCAGAACTCCCATTTCATGCCGGTGGGGAAGCCGGCGCCACCGCGTCCCCGCAGACCGGAGCGCTTGATTTCGTCGATTACCTGCTCCGGCGTCATTTCTTTGAGGCACTTTTTCAGCGACTCGTAGCCGCCGGTGGCGATATAATCGTCAATTCTCTCCGGGTTGAGCCGGCCGCAGTTGCGCAGGATAATACGCTGCTGCATGTTGTAAAATTTAATGTCTTTATGATATGGTATGGCGTCCCCGCTGACGGGGTCTTTGTAAAAGAGGCGCTCCACGGGTTTGCCGTCGCGTAAATGGGACTCGACGATTTCCGGCACGTCGTCGACGGTGACGTGCGCGTAGAAAATGCCTTCCGGTTCGACGATTGCCACTGGTCCCTGTTCGCAGAAGCCGTGGCAGCCGGTAAAGTCGACGTGGACGCTCTGCAGCCCCTGTTCCGCCACGGCTTTCTTCAGGGCTTCCGTAATCTGGACCGACTTACCGGAAACGCAACCCGTTCCCTGGCAGATAAATATCGTGCGCTGCTTGTTACCGTTATTCGACTTTGCTTCTGTCACCTAAAACCTCCGCAACTTTCTTGGTGGACATTTTGCCGTAGGTCTCGCTTTCGATTGTCATCGTGGGCGCCAGAGCGCAGGCGCCGATACAGGCGACCGTTTCCAGCGTGTATTCCAGGTCTTCCGTGGTCTCGCCAGCCTTGACACCGAGTTGCTTCTCAATTTCCGCCAGTACCTTGGCGGCGCCCCGTACGTGACAGGCGGTGCCGCGGCAGACCCGTATTATCTTCTTGCCCAGGGGCGTCAGTTTGAACTGGGCGTAGAAGGTACTCACTCCGAAGATGGTGCTCTCCGGCATATGGAGAAAACCGGCTATTTCCCGCATGGCGGCGGCGGGAAGGTAGCGGAAATTCGCCTGCGTTTCCTGGAGGATAGGTATAAGTTCCTGCTTATCGCCGTTGTAATGGGAGAATATAACCTTTAGTTTGTCCTGGACGTCCGCTTTGGTCAGGGTATCGCTAGCCATTCTCTCTCCTCTTGCACAAAAAAAATCGTTCTGGGGCAGCTGTTACTTCTTCTCCGGCGCATCGTGGCGTCGGTCGGTATCACCTCCCGTCTTCAGAAGTCTGACCAGTTTCCAGATAATTGTTTCGCAGAGCGTGTGTATATCGTCGTTGGTGAGATAATCGGAGATGGTGCTGTCAAAGAGGATGCTGCCTTCCGGCGGGAACTCACTATCGCCCTTCCAGAGTACGTAGGTCACCGGCACTCGCGGGAATGTGTCGAAGGTCACCGCGGCGTCGCCGAAGTCCGCCTTATACCCGCCCATGGTTGCAGCGATTTTCAGCAATTGTTCCGGTTTATCGCCGAAAAAAGTAACCAGCGGCTGTATGGTCCTCTTGGAGAACGTGGGAAAGTAGTTGATGCCGTCGTGCAGTTCTTTATAGGTAATGGTCTTACCGGAAAGGGGAGTGCCCTTGGCGCGGGTGAAATAGTCCATGACGAGTATTATCTCCCGCATGGGCACTTCCTCCTCGTTATCGGCGTAGGACACCTCGCCTTTGGGGAAGCCGATTTGATAAGACTTATTCAGGTGGTCGAGGATTATTGCCTTTTTATCGGCGACATACCTGGCGCCGCTATTCCGGCACTGCTCCTCGATATCGGCAATACCGGCAAGCTGTTCGCACGCGAGCTTATACGCCAGTTCGTAAGCGTAATCTCGTACGTTCTGCTCCGGTACTGTCAGGCGTTCCCTCGTCATATTGACACGTTTCTTTTATTTATAGCTCCGTATTTGCTGTAAACTAGGAGCGGGAGCCTTATACTTCAAGCCACGACGCGGAATAGAGTGATTCTCCCATCAGCACCCTGGCTGTCTTGGCGTAGTTTGCCATCTCTTTGGGTAGGGAGGCGATATCTACCGATTCCCCGTCCATCAACTTGTGCACCAGTTCCACGATGTCCGGTCTATCGCCGCGGGCTATCGCCATCAGGTCTTTATCGAAGGCGTCGACGATTGCCGAATACAGTCCACCGCGCATCAGCATTATCATGTAGGTGCGGTTCAGCCAGCACCGGAGGGCGTCGGGTGCGCCGTTGGAGACGTTGGAGAGTCCGACCGTCGATTTACAGCCGGGGGCAATCTCTCCCAGCATAGCCATGAATTCCACGCAGGCTTTGACCTGGTTGATTTCTACTGAGACCGGGCTGGCGATTGGGTCAATCCATATACTTTCGTTGGGGATACCTGCTTCGTTGGCTTTATAGACAAAGTCCACCGTATGCATCGCCCGTTCGTTAACGTCGCGCGGCATGCCGTCGTTACTCCAAAGCAGCCCGATAAGGTCGGCGTTGTACTTGTTGGCCAGTTCCAGTCCCTTATCGATGCGGCTGGTCTGCAGCGAGACCGAGTTGATTAACACCGGGCCCTTACGGACACCCAGCCCGGCTTCCATGGCATCCAGGTTGGTGGTATCCAGGGACAGCATCTTATCGGTGACTGCCTGTACCGTATTTACCACCCATGCCATCAGCTCGTCACCGCCCCGGCGGGCGGGGCCGATATTGAGGTCAATCAGGTCGATGCCGGCTTTCGTTTCCGCTTTAGCCATCTCCTCAATCGGGCCCGCAACCTTGTCCTTGAGGGCAGGGCCGAGAGACTGTGATATAACGTTTAAGTTTTCCCCGATAAGGATCATCTTGCCTCCTAATAGTTATTCTTAGGGCTTCCAGTCTTTGAGATAACCCGGGATGTGTGCCCCTTCTCGGGGGCCTACCAGGATCTCCCAGTCGGGCAGTTCTTCTTCAAGGCCGCCGCTCTCGGCAGCAATGTATCCCGGAATGATGAGCTTGCGGTGTTTTATCTTATCCTCGATGCCGCTCTTCTTGACGGCGGGACCGATTATATCCGCGGAGAACTTGCCTGCGGCCCATGAGGTCATTACCGAGAGTCCCTCGGTGTCCTTGACGTACAGGTAGCTGGGCACTTTGCTGTTCTCTATCTCGCCGGAGACGATGAAGTAGGTCAGCGAGAAGTTGGAGGTCACCAGCAGCGGGGAGTTTTCAGTCGGGTTGTTGATTTCGTATATACCCTCGGTGGTCGCCAGCGGTCGCTGCGGGTCGGTATAGATATTCAGCCTTGCCACCAGCAGCGGGAAGAGGCTCTCCCCGCTGAAATCGGACATGACGATAATGCTGGCGTACTTGGCGACGAACATGGCGGCAATCATGGCTTCCTTCATGGGATTGTCCGTCATCTCGCAGGGGAAGACGATGGTGGGGTAGCCCAGTGGACGGAACTTTTTGTTGAGGGCGGCGCTTCTGATAACTATCTGGTCCTCCAGCGCCTGTTTGACGTCGCGGGACTCCGAGTCAATGACGATATTCTTGAGTCCTGCCGCGGCGAGCTTTTCTGTCAGTTCCGCCAGCGCCTCCATGCCGGGGGCTTTGGCGGCTACGGCGCATCCGTTATCCTTGGCGAGCGCTGCCACGGCGTCCGCGTTATCGGGTGTCGCGGCATAAATCAGCGGTTTCCGGTCGGCGCAGGCTTTCACGCCCTCCGCCAGGACATCGGGTTTATCGCTTATCAGGATGATACTGGCGTCGCTGGCGCCTTTAACCTTGTTTACCAGGGCGGCAAATTTGGCGGCGTCTCCCGATTCGGCTTTGAGAGCCACGAGGTTGGTTTCCAGCGAGAGTCCCACCCTTTCATATATCAGTTCTTTGGATTTCTTCAAGCGGGCATCTACCTCTCCATCCGCCATGGTATCGGTGATGAGGATGGCGATGCCTGCCGGATTTTCGAACCTCTTTTCGTGGCGGAACATTACCGTCTCTCCGCCGACTTTCAGGGCTTTGTCCCCCACGCCGATTGTAACCGGCAGGATAGGCGGCGCCGAAGCCTCGGATAGTTGGGCTTTTGCCTCCTCGGACACGTGCGGACAGGCGCTCAACTCGGCTTTACCGGCGGCAAGGTTCATCGCGAAGGCAAGGCAGGTTGGCACGCCGCAGTCGCCGCAGTTCGTCTTGGGCAGAAGTTTGAAAATCTCTATTCCAGTAAGTGCCATTTCATTTTCTCCTTTCCTAACCGAGTATCGGGTCCATAGTCAGGGCGGGATGTCCCTTTTCCTGCAGGAAGGGGAGTATCTCGTCCTCGGTAATTCCTACCGTTTCATCGGCTATCTTATCGAGGAGGTCAGGCACGCCGAGTTCTTCGGCTCTCTTCTTGAACCGTTCGGCGATCTCCTCTTTAAGTATCTTGGGCATCCAGACCATCCTCAGCAGTCCGCCTTCAGCGGCGAGGAATTTTCTCTGGGTGATGTTGTATTTACCGTGCCCGACGAATCCCGGGGTGCTCAAGCCGCCGCCGATTGTTCCGGCGAGGGTGGTGAACTTCATGCCGCAGGGTGTTTCGCCGGTGTAGTCGCGGTTGACCGTCATGACGCCGTTGCACATGGGCAGCACGGCGGCGATGGCTTCGCAGCAGCCGCAGGTGGTCATGGGGTCGTTGACGATGCTGTAGAAGTTATAGTGGTCAATCTTGCCGCGGGAAGCCTGGAGGACGAACTCATTGACGCCCTTCCACTGTCCCAGTTTGGCATCTATTGTCTCACCTTTTTCCACCGGCTGGTTGGGTCCGGTGGGGTTAATCTCATAGGCGGCTTTGCAGTCCATCCAGTTGTAGGAGCCGCAAAGTCCGGTCCTCTCCGGGCTGATGACGCATACATGGCTGGGAGCGAATGACTGGCAGAGCGTGCAGGAGTAGTAGGTTTCGGTAGTCTCGTCGGTCATACCCTCGATGCGCTGGTCTCTGATCTGGTAGACCTCCCTTGCTTTCTCCACTATCTTGTTGACTTCTTCGTCCTTGGTGTAGATTTTCACTTGCATCTTATCGAAGATGCGGCCGAAGTCCTGGTGCAGCTTGGCGTGAAGGAGCTTGCCGATATCTTCCAGCTTAAATCCTTTTTCCACGGCCTGTTTGGCAATGCGTATCCAGGCGATGTCTCTCTGGCCGATATGCATGACTCCCTGGGCGTAGTTGATGAGGTGGTGTATCTGGCGCTCCAGGATGGGTTCGTAGTCGTCCTGCATTTCGCGTCCGGCTACCTCAACGGCTATCGCCAGTGGCAGCCTGGAACCGGGTTCGATGTCGGACAACTCGGGTCCGATTACCTCTACCTTGCCGTCTTCCACCTCGTCCATGTCCTTGCTGGTTACCCATTCCACCATGTGCGTGCGGCCTCCGCCGGCTTCTAGGTAGATATCGTCACCGCGGACTCTCTCACCTTCGAACGCAGGCCCGAAAGCTACCGGGATGGGTATTTCCGTAACGGTAACCTTGAGTCCCCTGACCTCGATTGACTTGGATACGATTTCGTTGTGCGGGATGTTGGAGACCACGTGTTCGTAGGTGCAGACGCCGGTGGGCAGGATTTCCGGAATCGGCGTATCGGCGATGACCGGGAAGCCCCAGTTCACGGCGCCGGCGCCGTTGGCGTACCATTCATCGGTAACGTCGCCCATGGTCATGGCAAAGGCGAAGACACGGTCTTTGTTATAGATAAGGATTTTACGGTAGTCGCCCGCTTCAATACCACCGAAGGACATGGCTGCCCTGGTGGCGAAGCCAATGGCGTATATCGTGGCGCTGGTGTCCGGCCCGAAAGAAACGAGTCTTGTACCCCAGCCTATCTGTACGCCGGCTTCGACCAGCTGTTCGGAGAACTTGGCCCCGTTGTGGCTGCCTGCCATGAACACGTAAAGGTTCTTCTTCTGGAGTTCCTCGGCGATATCTTTGGCTATCTCGGGAGTCGGGGCGGCGCCGAGTATGGCGGCGAAGCCGGGAGCGGTGCCGTCGACGAATTCCACGCCTCGTTTTCTCATGATGACGTCGTCGGCGGCTCCGAGCCAGATATTACTGTCGGTAACATCCTCTCCTCTGAGATAGAAATCCGGGTTCTCCAGATATTTTATAGCTTCGATTAGTTCCTCTCCCCAGAAGGCAATCATGCCGGCATCCAGGGCGGGTCCCAGGTAGGGCAGGTGATGCTCTTCCTTGACCATCGGCGGCAGCAACGCCTTACATTTCTTCAGCACCGCTTCCATATCCCCGAGTTTTTCGACCTTCATACCTAAGATGCCGTAGATTATCGGCAGGTAATAGGCAGTGTTGGGAAAGCCGACGGGTTCATTGGCTCCCCATTTATCCATCGCCTCCTTCCACTTCGTATCAGCCTGGTCTACAATCTTGTGGGCACCTCTAATGGCTGCTGATGCTATTATCTTTGACATCCTTTAACTCCTCCTTATTACTGCGGCGATGGAAGCCTAGCCTTCCAGTTCGCGCCTCGTTTCCATATCGTATAGTACTCTCTCCCTGGCTTTATCAATGCCCAGGGCTTTTCGCTTCTTATCGATGTGGGCGATCATCTTGTGAGCGGCTTCAATCGGGTCGGGTTCGAAGTCCCACATACCGCCCAGTGTCTTTTCCATGTCCTTGAACAGGTAATCGGTGACTTCCTTACTACCCTCGGTCGGCCAGGTCACGCCGAATACGGTGTATACACCCGAGGCGACGAAGTACTGGCCGATTGAGATAGCTTTCTCGCTCATCCATTCCGGCGCCGCGCCGGCAACGGGCAGGTCGCTGATATCGTCGCCTAGACCGCCGTCCTTAACCATGGCAGTGGCGGCTATCAGGATGCGGCTGTTATCCACGCAGGAGCCCATGTGCAGTACCGGCGGAATGCCGACCGTCTCGCAGACCTCGGCGAGTCCTTCGCCGGCGTATTTCTTGGCAGCTTCGGGGACCATGAGCCCGGCTTCGGCACAGGCGATGGCATTACAGCCGGTGGTAATCACCAGTACATCGTTCTTGATTAGCTCCTTGACCATGGCGACATGGCCTTCGTTGTGCTTGACACGGGCATTGTTGCAGCCGACGACGCCGGCTACCCCTCTGATGCGGCCGTTGATGATGTTATCGTTCAGCGGCCGGTAGGAGGCCCGGAACATCCCGCCCAGCAGGTAGTTGATGGTTTCATGACTGAAACCGGCAATCTGGTCGCATTGTACATCAGGAATCAGGATGTTGCCCTTCCGGTTGGGGAAGTTCTCGATAGCAGTCTTGACTATTTCTCGAGCCGATTTTATGGCATCGTGCTCGTCGAATTCGATGTGGGTAGCGCCGGGGATTTTGGCTTTGGGCGCGGTAGTGACGATTTTAGTATGGTAGCACTCGGCCACGGTTTGTATGGACTGCATGATGCACTGGACATCCACCACCATGGCATCCACTGCCCCGGTTACTATCGCCAGTTCCTGTTGCAGGAAGTTCCCGGCGATGGCTACGCCGTGGCGCATCAGGATTTCGTTGGCAGTGCAGCACATGCCGGACAGATTTATACCTTCAGCCCCCTTGGACTTGGCAAGTTCTACCATTTCCGGTTCCTGGGCCGCGGCCACAATCATCTCGGAGAGCAAAGGCTCATGACCGTGAATGATGATGTTTACTTCGTTTTCTTTGAGCACCCCGAGATTTACCTTACCCAGTATCGGTGCCGGGGTGCCGAAGAGGATATCCTGGAGCTCGGTAGCAATCATGCTGCCGCCCCAGCCATCACCTATGGCTGCCCTTACACCCTGTTTAAGCAGGTTCACGTAGTCCTGGTCTACCCCGATATGGGTGCGGTGCATTATCTCGACTATCTCTCTGTCTATACCCCGCGGGGCTACGCCCAGTTGCCGCCATAGCTCCTGGCGCTTCAGCGGCGCTTTTCTTAAGGTAATAAGCTCGCCTTCCTGATTTCCGAACTCGGCCAGCGCCTTCTCGCCGATGTCAACAGCGATTTCGTTGTTGCTGCGATCGCCGATTTCTATATCCCAGTCCAGGGCCAGCTGCAGCAGCTTCTGTTCGTCTTTTATCTCGTAGCCCGGCGCTTCGCCCTTGGCTACCGCCAGGAAAAGCTCGGCCACTCCCCGACCGTGGTCGGAGTGGGCGGAGGCACCACCGGCAACCATGCGAATAAAGTTGCGGGCGGCGATGGTCTCCGCGGTAGCTCCACAGATACCCCGTCTCTTCTTTTTATCCTCCGGAGTTTCCTCCTTGCCTTTGGGCAGGGGTACCCGGCAGGGTCCCATGCCGCAGTGCTTGCAGCAACTGCCTACGGAGCCAATAGGACATGGTTTCATGCTGTCCGCCCGGTCAAAGGCGGTATTAACTCCGTCTTGAGTTGCCTTTTCTATCAGTTCCAGGCTAGCTTGGTCGATACTTTTTTGTGTCTTCTCTTCTTCTGCCATTTATTTTTACCTCACTTATTTGGCGGTCAGGTCAGCCATCATTTCCCTGACCAGTTTTATCGCTTCGGGATGTCTCATGATCAGTACGTCGCCTCCGGCCAGAAGCAGTACCATGGCTGACATGGCTTCCAGCAGGATACCTCGCTTTTTCGCATCCCCCATCGTCGGGTCTTCCGCCTCGGAGATTTTCGCTTCCTTGGACTTCCAAGCCTCTTTGGCGATGTTGCAGATGATGGGGAACTGCAGTTTTTCATCCTGTTGCGTCAGCGCTGCCATCCGCATTCTTTCCATGACCGAATAGCAGTACTCGATACCGTAACCGATGCAACTGACGGTAGGATCCATGATAAGTAGGTTATCGGGAACGCCAAGATTTCCCAGCAGGATGTTGAGTTGCTTGGCGAGGTTGATGTCTATGGGCGTCGAGGCTACCACCGTGTGCTTATAGCCGATGGCGGCGGCGCCTATTTTCTTGTAGTCGCCCTCTTCGAGCGGTCCCAGAATCAGGCTTTTGTCCTGTACCAATTCCGCGACGGCTCGCAGGACCTCGGTGTCTTTATCATGGTTAGCCGTGCCCCAGACAATCAGGGGAACGTCGATGGCGTCCGCCACCTTCTTGACCACCTGCGCTGCCTCGTCGGCCGGGCGATTCTCCCCGTTGGGGTCGGTGCTGAGGAGCTGCAGGCATATCATCTCCGCACCGTAATCATTGATGCATTTCTGCGCCCAGGCCACCGGGTCGTCGGTGACGCCGGCGAAAGGCTCCATGATAGCTTCCGGCCACTCGTCGGGAGGCATGTCGTAAACGTCCATGGCTATCTTGGGCATGTTGGGCATCTCTCCCTCGAAGAGATAGAACGGGTAAGCCGATTCACCCCCGACGGTTACCGTCTTGTCGCCGGTGCCCAGAGTCATCTGTTTGATTTTTCCGCTGTATGCTGTCTTTGGTACTTCAAATGCCATTTCGCCTCCTTCGCTCAGGCCGGATTCTTTCGTTTTTCGCTACCGAACCAGTCGTCGCTGTACCAGTAGCGTTCGCCGGACTGTAAATACATAAGTTTATCCTCCCGGCTTTCCAGCTTCTGTCGCCACTTTCCTTCATCTTCTCCTACCGGCGTACCTGCATCATAGGTTTCCGCCAGTATTTCCACCTCTCCCCGTCCGGGCGCTTCTTTTTTGACGGTTTTGTAGTCCATTTCTCCTCCTTTACTATGTCAGGCCGGCCGCTACCTTGGCGGCTCTCACCGTATTCATCATAAGCATGGTAATGGTCATGGGGCCGACGCCTCCGGGTACCGGGGTTATCGCCTTGGCTTTGGGGCTGACGGTGTCGAAATCTACATCACCGGCAAGGATTCTCTTGCCCTCCGCCGTCTTGCCTATCTCGTTCACACCCACGTCGATTACCACCACGCCTTCCTTGACCATGTCTCCGGTGACGGCTTTGGGTTTACCCGCCGCCACTATCAGTATATCGGCTCTCTTGGTGTGGAAAGTCATGTCCTTGGTGCGGGTGTGGCAAACGGTGACCGTGGCGTTGGCTCCGTCCGCTTTCTGGAGCAGCATGTTGGCGATGGGTTTGCCGACGATGTTGCTCCTGCCGACGACTACCACCTCGGCGCCTTCAATCTGCGTGCCGGAGCGCATCAGCAGCTGCTGAATACCGGCAGGCGTGCAGGGCAGGTAGTCCGGCTCGCCTATCATCAGCTTGCCGACGTTCACGGGATGGAATCCGTCCACGTCTTTCTTGGGGTCGATGGCATAGAGGACTTCTTCCTCGTTGAGACCTTTGGGGAGGGGAAGCTGTACCAGTATGCCGTTAATCTTGGGGTCTTTGTTCAGCTTGTCGATGAGCTTCAGTAAGTCTGCCTGTGAGGTATCCGCCGGGAGGTCGTACCTCTCCGAGTAGATACCCAGTTCCTTTGATGTTTTTTCTTTAGCGCCTACGTAGACCTGTGAGGCAGGGTCCGCGCCGACGAGTACCGTGACCAGTCCGGGCACTACATTATGCTTGGACTTGAGTTCCGCGATTTCCTGTTTCAGTTCTTCGCGGATCTGAGCGGCTACCTCGGCGCCTTTAATCAGTTGTGCGGCCATTTTCTACCCCCTTTTTATCTCGACATTCTCGGATTTCAGTAGTTTGTCCATCATATCGTTTACCGCCGCCACCGCCTTGGCGGTATCCGGCAGTTCGAACAGCGGTTTCTGTTCCAGGTCGTACCTCAGCATCTCCTCGTCCACCGGGATGATAGCGGTCGGCACGATTCCCAGCTTATCCATTTCCGCCTTGAGCAGCGGGTCTATCTCGCCGGGCACCTGGTTGATGATTACGGACTCTCTTTTTACCCCCAGTTTCAACTCCGCCACCAGGTCGCGCACGCGGGCTACCGCCCGCAGGCCCTTTACGGAGTGGTCGGAGACCATGAGTAGCTCGTCCACGTTCTGCGTGGTTCTCCGGCTGAGGTGCTCCAGACCCGCTTCGTTGTCCATGACGGTATAAGCGTAGTTCTTGGACCAGTCGTCGATGAGCTTACGGATAACCACGTTGGGATAGCAGTAGCATTCCGGGCCCTCGCCCCGTCCCATCGTGATGAGGTCCATGCCCTTGCTCTCGGTTATTGCCACGTTAAGCTGGTATTCCAGGTAGGCTTCCTTGGTCATGCCGGGGGGTATGTTGATTTTCTCCCCCTGGAACTCGTTAAGTATCCTGCCGACGGTCTGCCTGACCTCCAGCCCCAGGTTCTCGGCGAGGTTGGAGTTGGGGTCGGCATCGACGGCAAGGACAGTCCCGAGGTCGTTCTTAAGCAGGTAGCGAATGACCAGGCTGGTTACCGATGTTTTACCGGTGCCTCCTTTTCCAGCTACGGCGATATTTACACTCAATATATATATCCTTCACTCTGCCGCTAATACGGCAGATTTACTTACTCTACTTCTAGTTTACCGTTTCTTGCAGGATTAGAAAAGTCCCTGCACTTTTCCGGTCGCAGTATCGACGTCTACCCTCCTGAGAGCAGGATTAGACGAAGTGCCCGGCATCAGGGTAATATCCCCGGCGCACGGGCAGAGGAATTTGGCGCCGGAATAGATGAGCACGTCGCGTATGGGCAGCGTCCATCCCTTGGGCACGCCCTTGAGAGTGGGGTCATGGGTGAGGGACAGGTGCGTCTTGACCATCATGGTGGCGTACTCGTCGTATTTCGGGTCAGCCTCGAACGCCTTGGCTTTAGCCTCGGCGGCGGGAGTCCAGGAGACCCCGTCCGCGCCATAGACTTCTCTGGCAATTCTGTCAACTCTCTCGCGCAGCTTCATCTCATTGGGATAGAGGAACTTAAATTCGTTTTCGTCTTCGCAGGCTTCCTTGACTGCGTCGGCAAGCTCCAGGGCGCCGTCGCCGCCGTCCGCCCAGTGGGTGGAAAGGGCGCAGCGGGCGCCGGCAGCCTCGGCGGCTTTCCTGACTGCTGCAATCTCGTCCTTGGTATCCGTGTGGAAGGCGTTGATGCAGACCACCGGATTAATGCCGGATTTGCGGATAACGCCGATGAGGTGTTCCATGTTGGCCATACCTTTTTCAACCAGCCCGATGTTTTCCTTGGTATATTCTTCGGGCAGAGCCAGGCCGGCGACTACCTTGGGTCCGCCGCCGTGCATCTTCAGGGCGCGGATGGTGGTAGTCAGCACGGATACGTGCGGTTTGAGGCCGCTGTAGCGGCACTTTACGTTCCAGAACTTCTCGAAGCCGATGTCCGCGGCGAAGCCGCTCTCGGTGATATGGTAGTCGAACATCTTCAGGCCGATGCGGTCGGCAATGATTGACGACTGGCCGACGGCGATATTGGCAAAGGGGCCGGCGTGCACCATGCAGGGTTGATATTCTGCCGTGCACATGAGCGTGGGATTGATGGCGTTACGCATCCATGCGGTCATGGCGCCGCCCACTTCGATGTCGCCGGTGGTTACGGGCTTGCCCTTCTTATTGTAAGCCAGTGTTATTTCATCCATTCTCTTGCGCAGGTCGGCGAGGTCGGTGACGATGGA
>JAFGPF010000022.1 GCA_016926115.1 Dehalococcoidales bacterium
ACGAAAACCCCCTTAATCCCCCTTTACGAAAGGGGGATTAAGGCGGGGAAGCCTGGCGGGATAAGCGGGGAATGACCCGGGGAGGCTTGGGTGGGAATAGATTACTTGGACAATATCGTAATAAAAGATAACATGCGATTGGGGCGGCGGCTTTTGACATCCCTGCGATGAGATACCTATAATACACCGACACATCAACTTACCGCTAATCTCACGCTACTAAATAAAACCCATGGAAGGAGCGCAATGGAGACAGACGTATTTTTCAGACCGGACCACCTGATGAGGGAAGAAGCCAAGATGTTCTGCAACACCCTGAGAGATTTCATTACCAAGGAAGTGCTGCCGCATGAAGGCGAGTTCGATGCTTACTGGGACTGGACGGAAAGAGAAGGCCCTAATATCGTCAGAGACCTGTTCAGGAAACTATGGTTAGACCTGGGCCTGCAAAAGACGTTCGTGCCCCCTCAATACGGCGGGATGGGCGGGTTCTCGATGATTGAGAATTCCGCTGTTATCCTGGAACTCACCAGGGGCGACCACGGTTTCGCGGAGTCGGGGTTTATCAGCGGCGGGGCGGTTGCCTTCGCCAGCATGCCTGTCCCGAATGATTTTATATTGAAAAAGTTCGCCGAACTGCTCCTGGGAGACGAACCCTATTTAATCGCCAGCACGCTTACCGAGCCCCACGGCGGAGGCGCCGTAGAGGACATGAGACTCAAAGGGGCACAGATAAGGACCAGAGCACGACGGGAGGGCAAGGAATGGGTCGTCAACGGTCATAAACTGTGGCCGTCCGGTTATAGAGAGGCGAAGATGTTCGCGGTCGTATGCGCGATAGAAGGCAAGGAATTCCCGAATAATCTGGCGTTGATTGCCGTGCCCGTCGATACCCCCGGCGTATCAACCAGCAAGCCCTACCAGAAAATGGGTACGGCCCTGGACACGAACGGGGATATCTGGTTCGATAATGCGCGTGTGCCGGCAGAAAACTGTATCCAGGAAGGCGATAACGCGGTCAAGGCGCTTACGGCCTGGTGTACCGGGGCGCGCGGGGCTGCGGCAACGTTTTCGGTCGGCATAATGAGACGAGCCTATGAAATCCTGAAACAATACGTCGATAATCGGGAGACCGCGGGTAAGCCGATGAAGGAACACGGCCCCATAGTATATGAACTCGGCCAGATTGCCTCCGACATGGTAAGCGCCGAGATGTTCCTGTGGGGTACGCTTGAGCGTCTCGACCGCGCGGATATTTACGGTCCTCCTTGGGACCCCAAGCAACTGGCGATGGCCAGCGTGTGCGCCAATGTCGTCGGCGACTGCGCCTGGAGAGCCATCAACCGCGGCCTGGAACTCATGGGGTCTTACGGGTACTCCAAAGAGGGGAAGATGGAAAAGCTGTTGAGAGACGCCAAGATAGCACAAATCGTCGTCGGGGGGCGGGTCCTGCGCGTCGTCGAAGCGGCAAGGTATTATTTCGGGACCGAGACGGTGTGATGGGGTGGCCGGGGTAAATCAAGGGGCGGATTGCTTCGTCCCGATTGAATCGGGGCCCGTAATGACAGGCGGGGCGGGGCATTGTTGATTATTTACTATAATTTGGTATTATGAAAAAGAGGGACTTCACTGACTAATGGAATAAT
Source organism: Dehalococcoidales bacterium (assembly GCA_016926115.1). The sequence goes on from JAFGPF010000022.1 coordinate 1,647, forward strand.
AAAGGATGGAGTTGTGAAGAACCTTTCTAATATAGACATTAGTGACGGCCCGGCACTTTCGGCTAATGGCTTGACGAAGACGTTCGGGAAGCTGAAAGCAGTTGACGACCTGACTTTTGAGATGCCGCGTGGAGGCGTAATCGGTTTTGTCGGGCCGAATGGGGCCGGTAAAAGCACCACGATTCGCGTACTTCTCGGCCTGATTAAGCCTACGGGGGGTAATGCCGAAGTTCTCGGTCACGGCATCTGCACACCATCGGCCTACCTGAAAAAAGTCGGCGCGCTTATAGAATCGCCCGTATTCTATCCCAGCCTCAGCGGCTCTAAAAATCTCAGAGCCCTTGCCAAGCTCGGAGGATTTCCCCCTGAACAGGTGCCGCGGGCATTGGAAATAGTCGGGTTGTCGTCCCGCGCCGGTGATAAGGTGGCTAATTACTCACTGGGGATGAAGCAGCGACTGGGCATAGCGGTAGCGTTACTCCCCAACCCGGAACTGCTCATGCTGGACGAACCCACGAATGGACTCGACCCGGCCGGTATCGTGGAAATCAGGAACCTCCTTCGTCAGATCGGCAGATCAGGGAGGACAGTTTTCATCTCTACACATCTGCTCTCCGAGGTGGAGGCCGAAGCCGACCGTCTGGTAATGATTCACAACGGCAGACTGGTATTCGCCGGAGAACTTGCGGATATTATGGAAAAAGCCTGTGAAGCTGTATATGCGGTGCCGGAAAACACGGCGGATATACCCCTGCTTACCAAAATCGTCAGCGAGGCCGGTCATCTGTTCCGGCAGGAGGATGATGCTATCATCATCACTGCCCCGAAGGAATGGAGCTCCGAGCTGAACCGGCTGGCTACGTCTAAAGGGGTCAACCTGCGGGAATTACGGCCCCAGTGTGAATCTCTCGAAGATATATTTCTGAAGATGACGCGCGGGGAGGCAGGAAAATAATGAGCCGTGTGTTTTCATCGGAATGGCTAAGGATAGCGCGACCGGTTAACTTGCTAGGTTGGATGGGGCCGGTAGTGTTATTTGCTTTCATGGGCACCATGTTCAATTTCATGGATGCCGCGACAGACGCCGGACAGTTTCGCGGGCCTTTTGGGATAGCGCCGGGGCCGGAACAGCTGGCAGCACCGGGGGGCTGGATTATTGGTATCTATTCCGCTTCATCGTTTATCGGTTTAATCGCGCTGGCCATATTCGCCACGAACATAGCCCGTGATTATGAAAAAGGGACCATCAGGATTCTTCTCGTCATGGAACCCAACCGTTTTCGACTATTTTTCGGTAAGTTACTTACGTTATCTTCCTTTGTCGTTCTTATCACCGCCGGGGCAGCCGTAGTAACGATGCTGGCATCTCTGGCGATGGCGCCCGGAGAAAATATACCTGTGGATGCGTGGTTGAGCTGGCTGGGAATACGCGATTTATTAATTGGATTCGCCAATATCTCTCTGGCGACTATTATCTGGGGATTGATTGGCGGCGTACTGGCGATAACGACACGCTCGGCGGCAATATCCATATCCGCCGGAGTGGGATTCCTGCTTATATTCGAGTTGCTGATAGGGCAATTTGTGGAGTCTGTTGGCGCAAGACTCCCGGCTACGGTACTGGGTGCACTGGCATCAGGCGGAACGTTTAATATAGAGTACTCAACGGCGCTTATATTTTCTTTAGCCTACGGCGCAGCCAGCATTATCATTGCTTCCATAATATTCATTCGACGTGATGTGACTGATTAGAGAATCGCGTTCATGGTTCTCAGCTTGCCGGTTTGTATAAGACTCGCTACCTTATATTCATGATTTATTTAAATCGCCCGGTATATACAGGCGGGCTAAGCCACGGATGCCACGAGGAGTGCATGGGTGGAAAAAGTTTAAAACGAGGAGGCGGGTGGTTAAGGGGATTCAAGGGTTTCGGGGACGGCGGGGGGCTTTAGCTCCTCCGGCGGGTTCTGGGAGCGGTAACGCTCGCGGACGTACTTGAAGATTTCCACCAGCGTCGCCGTCAGAGGTCCTATAAGCAGTATTCCCCAGAATCCGGCGATGTAAGCGCCGAATACCAGCAGCACAATCATCACGGCGGGGTGGATGCGGAGGTAAGCGCTCTGGATTTTGGGCACCAGCAGGTTGTTCTCCACCAGTTGAATGCCCATGTAAAGGACTGCCACCCAGATAGCCTTGTCCGGAGCCATGGCAATGGCGACGACTACCGCCACCGCGCCGGCAATCCAGGGCCCCAGGGTGGGTATAAGCTCGCCGACGCCCGCCAGGAGCGCCAGCGCCAGGGGGAAGGGCACGTCCAGCAGGAGCAGACCTACGAAGGAAAAATACCCCACGATAAGACCCAGCATCAGCTGCGCCCGGATATAACGTCCCAGCACCCTTTCGACGATGTCCACGATGTTCCTGCCGTGCCAGGACACGCTGTGGGGCAAGCCGGTAGCCAGGCTGTGCTTCAGCTTGTCCGAGTCCTTAAGTACATAGAACAGGAAAAACGGGAGCACCGCGAAGCCCAGTATCAGGTTAAACGTACCCGGAATAGACGAAACGGCGCCCATCAGAGCGGAGCGAATCGTCCTGCCCAGGGATACGCCCCCTTCGACGATCTCTGCGGTAAGTTCCTCCTGCATTTCCACGGGCAGTCTGGAAATAATTCCCTCAATCCACTCCTGCACGCGGATGACGCTCTGGCCGATGAAGTAAGGGGCGCTTTCCACGAGCTTGACGGAGGCATCCATCACCGCCGATACGATGACGTAGACGAACCCCCCGATGATGGCAAGCAGCAGGATAAACGCAACGATGACGGAAAAGACGCGCCTGAACCCGGGCCATTTATTACGGGGAGGTATATGCCTTTCCATCCAGCCTACCAGGGGCATCATGAGGTAGGCGAGGACCAGGCCGATGGCAAAGGGCAGCACGAAGGTTCTCAGGAGGTAGAGAACCCAGATAAATAGGATAATACCCAGTGCCAGAGCCACCAGGCGCCAGTGCTTAACAAATACGTTCGTCAATATATAAGGTACTCAACCAGTTAACTCGAATTGCCAGGAAAGCCCGTTGAACCGACTCTATTCCTCTTTTTGCCCGAACTTATCCTTTACCTTCTTCCCGGCTTCCAGCGCCGCTTCTTTGGCTTTCTCGGTTACCTCGCCGGCTTTTTCCTTAAATTCGCCGGCTTTTTCCTTCAGCATAGCGCGGGTCTCCTTGCCCGGTTTAGGAGCGTAGAGAAAGCCAATGGCCACCCCGGCGATTGCTCCGATGAGAAAACCTACTGCAAAACTGGTTCCAGAATCTTTCTCACTCATTTCAATCTTCCTCCTTGTTTCTCCCGAATTTACCGAACATACTCACCGCCCCCCGGATGCCCTGGATAAAGGCAGCCAGCTGCGAAAGCGGTTTCACCACCTCTTCCTCAACGCAGTTAGATATATTCTCCACAGTCCGGGTAGTCGATTTTACGGACTTAAGTATCGGCTGTATTTTCGCAAATATAATACAAGCCAGTACCGCCAGTATGATAACGGCTATCGCCGCTCCCAGACCGAAAATACATATAACCAGGTCGCGGAACCATTCAATATCCATGATTATTCACCCCCATTCCTGTTAAAATGCCATAAGTCCATTGTAAACCCCGTAGCCGACTCTGTAAAGAGAGGAAAGGCTGAAAACTAGAAATCCGTCTTACGAATACCCTTGATAAATTTGAGAAATGAAGTATCGTTATGGCAGGTAAGCACTACCCTGCCTTTGCCGAAGGTAAAACGGGTAATGCCGCAGGTGTCCTGCTTTACGTTCCAGAAATGTGAGTTATTCAGCCCCAGCAGATTGCAGATAATTACCTTGTTGACCACGCGATGAGACACGAAGACAATCCTGCCCTCGCCACACCTCATCATCGCGTCCTCCACGAATGGCACCGCCCGGTTATTGACATCCGCCAGGCATTCGCCGCCCGGGATTCTCACCTGTTCCGGGGTATCCAGCCAGTCCCGGTAAATCTCACGGTACTGCTCCGTTATCTCCTTTAAAGGTTTTCCCTGCCATTCCCCGTAATCGATGTCGATAAGATTCCGCACGATATTAACCTCGAGATTGTGGTGACGGGCGATAGCTTGGGCTGTTTTCACAGCCCTTTTCAGGGGACTGGAGTAGACGAAATCAATTTTTTCGCCAGAGAGGTATTCGGCAAGCGCTTCCGCCTGCCGCAGTCCCGTTTCGTTCAACTCCACGTCCACCAGGCCCCGGAATATTTCACCGGCGTTAAGAGTGGTCTCACCGTGGCGCACCAGTAATATTTCTACCATTAGTCTTCAAACACCTCCAGTTCCGGGTGCCTCATCGATTCATCGTGGATGGGACCCCGGGCGATAAAGGCAATTGATATATAGCTACCCCTCCCCACCGCCAGCAGGTCGCCCGGCTTAAGGCCGTAATCGGCAAGCGTCTGTATCGGCAACGTAATACGGCCGCCGTCCCTGATTACCGTCCAGCAGAACAGCCTGCCGCCTTGTTCAATAATCTCCGTCTCGGGTATCTTATAGTCCGCCAGTGCAGGTAACTGTTTTAAGATTGTATTCAGTTCCGATTTCTCCAGAATTTTCTTTTGAGTCAGTCCGAAACCACCCGACTTCCGGCTGCCGCTCATGAGGATTACGTAATCGCCGTCTTTATACCGGTACTCCCGCATCGCCTCCGGCGGTATCACAATTTTACCGTTCGAGCCTATGCGGGACATACCATAAACGTACTTGCCACCCCTGACCAGCTGCGGCATAATATTTACTTCTCTTCTACCTTCTCGACCTCGATAGTGCATTCAGTCACCAGCGCCGCGAACGCGCCGATTGCCGCCAGCAATGGCGCCGCCAGTATACCCGCCACCGCCACCGGCGCCCCGACGGTCAGAGGTATATCGAAAATCGCCCTGCCTTCGTGTATCAGGCGTACCCGCCGGACATTGCCTTCGCGTATGATTTGTTTTACCTTCTCTAAAACCTGGTTGCCGGAAACGGTAAATTTTTCACTCTCTGTCATGTTCACCTCCCTGATAAAAGAATATTAGATAAGCGCTACACTAAGTGTCAAGTTACCCACTATTGAAGAATGGCGTTTTCATGATATACTGGTGGCATACAGGAGGTTCCCTTGGAGGGCAAAGATTTTCTTTCCGTAGCAGACCTTACCCGCGAGGATATACGGAGGCTTATATACAACGCGGTAGCTATAAAAGCCGAGGGCTGGAGCACGCTGCTCAGCACTAAGGTGCTGGTGCTGATGTTCGAAAAGCCTTCCACCCGTACGCGGGTGAGTTTCGACGTGGGTATGCGGCAGCTGGGGGGTTACTGCCTCTACCTTTCACCCGAGGAGGTGGGGCTGGGCAAACGCGAGTCTCCTGCCGACGTCGCCCGGGTGTTAAGCCGCTACGCCAACGCCATCGCCGCCCGCACGTTTTCACACCAGACGGTCGTGACGCTAGCGAGATACGCCGATATACCCGTTATCAACGCCCTTTCCGACCTGGAGCACCCGTGCCAGGCGCTGGCTGACGTCCTGACGATTCACGAGCACAAGGGCAATCTCGAAGGGCTTACGCTGGCATACATCGGCGACGGTAATAACTGCGCGAACAGTCTGATGCTGGCGGCGGCTCTATCCGGGATGAATTTCCGCATAGCTTCCCCACGCGGTTATGAGGTAGATATCGGCGTATTACAGCAGGCGCAGAAGTTCGCTGCAGAAAACGATGCGGAGATATTCTGCACGAATAATCCGCAGCAGGCGGCTGCCGACGCGGATATCGTCTATACCGATGTATGGGCCAGCATGGGACAGGAGGCCGAGGCGGAAGAACGCCGTGCTGCGTTTGCCGAATACCAGGTGGACGATAACCTGTTATCGCTAGCTAAGAACGACGCCATATTAATGCACCCCCTCCCCGCCCACCACGGCGAGGAAGTGGCGGAGAATATCATCTACTGTCCGCAGTCGGTGGTCTTCGACCAGGCGGAAAACAGACTGCACGCCCAGAAGGCGCTACTAGCGGAAATACTGGGCGGACTGGAGATACCGCTTCCCGATTATTAGCGAATTTGGAGGCAATATGTTTAAGAGCATTTTAGGTCGCGGCTGGTACCCGGCCCTGATAACCGCCATAGCCGTATTAAGTCTTATATACTACGATGATTTGTCCATCAATATCATGATACCGGTGCTGGTGGTGGTATTATGCATCGGTTTGATTATGACCGTTATCAACGCCAGGCAGAGTCAACTGGAAAAACAGTGTGTTAGACTGACTCAGTTAGCGACGTACTTCAACCGGCGCTTCCTGGGCAATTCTTCACAGACTATCTTTACGGTGATAGATAACCTCTTCAGCATCGAGAACCCGCAGGTGTGGGAATGGGCGAGGGGCTGCGAGATGACACACCACATCTTCGATTCGTGGTCGAACCATTTCTCCACCAGGGTGGAGACCGACCTGCGGAACCGTCGCTACGATAACTTCCTGCACACCCACATCAATGAGCTCTGGACTCTCAATAATCATTACTACGATTTTACGGAGCAGTTCTGCGAGATAGTGGACAGGTTTGAAGTACCCAAGGACGTCATCGAGCAGTACAACCGGTTCGTCACGGAGTATAACGCCTTCGTGGAGAACTTCCGGAATGCTATTATGGAGTTAAAGACAATCGCCCGGACGCAGATAGAAGCCCCGAGCGTGAAACTCGCCCGCGAGTTGCCCGCAGCGAGATAATCGGTGGAAAGAAAACGTCCATGACCAAGCCTATTGTCGCCATCGTCGGTCGCCCCAATGCCGGCAAATCCACCCTCCTTAACAGGATCGTGGGGAAACCTCTGGCTATCATCGAGGATATGCCGGGGACCACGCGCGACCGTAATCTGGCGGATGTTTCCTGGCAGGGGTACGACTTTACCATGATAGACACCGGCGGGCTGGAAATCGAGCCGGAAGACACGACCATCGCCGAGGGCATCCAGGCACAGATTGAGACGGCCATTGCCGACGCGGACGTCATCATCGACATGGTGGACGTGAAAGACGGCATGACGCGGTCCGACTTCGAGATAGCAGACATGCTCCGGCGCGCCAGTAAGCCGGTAATGCTGGTGGTGAACAAGGCGGACAACGAGCGACTGGAAATGGAAGCCCTGGAGTTCTACGAACTGGGGCTGGGCGAGCCCGCGATCATCAGCTCTCACCATGGACGCGGCGTCGCCGACCTGATGGACAGGATAGTCGAACTGCTACCGGAGCCGCCCCCTACCGAACCCGTCGTGGCAGGCGTTAAGGTCGCCATCGTGGGTCGACCTAACGTGGGTAAGTCGATGCTGCTGAATGCCCTGGTGGGCAACAAGCGGGCCATCGTCGATGATAGGCCCGGGACCACCCGCGACGCCGTCGATACGCTGTTTGACTTTAACGGTGAAAATGTGTTACTTATTGATACGGCCGGAGTCAGACGGCGGGGAAAGGTGAAAGCCGGGGTGGAACGCTACAGCGTCATCCGTACCCTGCGGGCGATTGACCGGGCCGACGTAGTCCTGCTGGTGCTCGATGCCACGGAGGCGGTTACAACCCAGGATACGCACATCGCCGGGTATATCCAGCAAGCCGCCAAGGGGATGATAATCATCGCGAACAAGTGGGACCTGATTGAAAATAAAGACATAGCCGGATGGAATCGGCTGATTAAAAGCCAGTTTAGATTTGCCTCATATGCCCCGATATTATATACTTCGGCTAAGTCAGGACAGGGAGTAGAGAGAATTATGCCTCAAGTCAACCAGGTGTACCAGGAGAGGCTTAAAAGATTATCCACCGCCAGGGTCAACAATGTAGTTCAGCAGGCGGTCGCTTCTCATACCCGACCCCGAATAAGGAACAAGCAGTTAAAGGTCTTTTACGCCACCCAGGCGGAGGCAAACCCGCCGACCTTCGTCTTTTTCACCAACGATACCCGGCTTATCCACTTTTCTTACCGCCGCTACCTGGAAAACAAGCTGCGTGAGGCTTTCGGTTTTACCGGCACGCCGCTCCGCATGGTCTTCAAGACAAGGGGTGAAGAATGACCCCACTGCTTTACCTCGCCGTAGTAATCATCGGGTACCTGCTGGGCTCGATACCCTTCGGGCTGCTGATAGCCCGGATATTCGCCAAGAAGGACGTCAGGCAGGTAGGCAGCGGCAAGATAGGCATGACCAACGTGATGCGGGCGGCGGGTAAAAAGGCGGCGGCGGCCTCGCTCATCCTGGACATGGGCAAGGGCATCGCGGCGGTTCTCCTCGCCGGGCTGATATTCAGCGGCTATGTCAACGGTTCCACCGTGGGATTCACCTGGTATGAAAGCGCCAAGGTGCTGGCGGCGCTGGCGGCGATTGCCGGGCATACCTGGTCCGTCTTCCTCAAGTTCAAGGGCGGGCGCGGGGTGGCCACGTTCATCGGCGGGCTACTGGCTCTGCACTGGCCGGCGGCGGTGGTCGGCGGGGGACTGATGCTCATCATCGGCTTCCGGACAAAATACATGTCGATGGGCTCGATAATCGGAGCCGTTACCGCCTTCATCATGCTGACGATGCTCAATCTGCTGAGAATCGACTTTCTAAAACCGTACCCGCCGATCGAGTACGTAACCTATGCCATGATATGCGCCGTATTTATCTACGTAATGCACCGGGATAATATCATCAGACTGGTATCCGGCACCGAGCGTAAGATAGGCGAGAAGGCAAATGTCGAGACTTCAGTCCCGTCCAATAACCCCAAATAACCGACGCTATGCCGCGAGGAAATTTACAGGTTTTATAGAATGCAGAAGATTGCAGTTATAGGCACTACCACATGGGGAACTACGCTGGCGATACTGCTTGCCGGTAAAGGCACCGAGGTCCGGCTCTGGGCAAGAACACTAAAAGAGGCCAGGCTAATCAGGAAAAAAGGCTCCGAACCCGCCCGCCTGCCGGATGTCGCCCTGCCGGAACAGATAATAGTTACCGGCAAGATGGCAGAGGCGCTGGAGGACGCCAACGCCGTTATCCTCGCGGTACCATCAGCCACCATGCGCCAGAACATCTCGCAGGCAGCCAACCACCTTGCCAAATCGACCATTGTAATCAGCGCCGCCAAGGGACTTGAACTTGGCAGCAATAAACGCATGTCGCAGGTTATCGCCGAGGAAATTGACGAGCGCTTCATTTCCAATATATGCGTTCTTTCCGGACCCAACCTGGCCCGGGAAATTATAGATAATCATCCCGCCGCCGCCGTGGTAGCCTCCGAGAACAGGGAGACCGCCAGGAAGGCGCAGAAACTACTGACGTGTCCCAATTTCTGCGTCTTTACCAATTCCGACGTTATCGGAGTGGAACTGGGGGGCTCCCTGAAAAACATCATCGCTCTCGGGGCGGGCATCGCCGACGGTCTGGGTTATGGAGATAACGCCAAAGCCGCTTTCGTAACACGCGGCCTGACCGAAATTACCGCCCTGGGCATGGCTATGGGGGCGAATCCCCTCACCTTTTCCGGACTAGCGGGACTGGGGGACGTAATCGCCACCTGCTCCAGTCCACTAAGCCGTAATCACTACGTCGGCTCGGAACTCGCCAAAGGACGCCCCCTTGGAGAAATCATGGAATCGATGTCCGAGGTAGCCGAGGGAGTGAACACCACCCTGGTTGCCACGAGCCTTGCCGAGAAGCTGGGTCTGGAAATGCCGATTACGGAAAAAATCTACCAGGTACTATATGAAGACGCCGACCCTCACCAGGCGGCGGTAGAACTCATGGGTGGTAACGCCAGACACGAACTTACCGGAAAGCGATGGCGTTTGTTCTCCCTCTTCCGGCGCAGGAAAAAGACCTCCGCCAACCAGGAAGAATAAAGTCCTGTCTACTTACCCTCTTCCAGGCTCTTTGCCAGTTCCTCGAACAATCTGCGCTGCTCTTTGTTGAGCGATTCGGGCGTCTTTACACGCAGGACAACGAGCTGGTCGCCACGACCGCCGCCGCGCAGGTGGGGAATTCCCTTGTTATTCAGCTTGAAGACCCTGCCGTTCTGGCTGCCGGAGGGGATTTTAAGCTTGCTATCGCCGTAAAGAGTAGGCACTTCCACTTCCGTCCCCAGAGCCGCCTGGGCGAAGTTGACCGGCAGTTCGTAGATAACATTATCGCCGTCCCTGGTAAAGACTTCATGGCGGGCTACGGATATCACCACGTAGAGGTTACCCGGGGAACCGCCGCGCGAACCGGCGTCTCCCTCTCCGGACAGGCGTATGCCGTTGCCGTCGTCGATGCCGGCGGGTACCCTGACGGATATATTTCTCTTCTGCTTCTGTAAGCCGGAGCCCTTGCAGTCCGGGCATGCCTCGGTGATTATGGAACCCTCGCCGTGGCACTTGCCGCAGACCGCTGTATTAACGAACTGCCCGAAGATGCTCCGCTGCACGCGCCGCACCTGTCCCGTGCCGTTGCACTCGGTGCAGCGTACCGGCTGGCTGCCCGGTTTGGCACGGGTGCCGTGGCAGGCGGCACAGACCTCGGTGCGGGATATGTTGATTTCCTTCTCACAGCCCAGGGCCGCTTCTTCGAAAGTGACCGTAATCCGGTAACGCAGGTCGTTACCGCGCCGCGGCGCCTGCCGGTTGGCAGACGTGCCCGTGCCGCTGAAGAAATTGAAGAAGTCCTCGAAGATATCCCCGTAGTCGCCGAATCCGAACCCCTCGAAGCCCCGCCCGAACATGCCCTCGGCGCCGCTGTGCCCGAAGCGGTCGTAAGCGGCGCGCTTATCGACATCGGAGAGGACCTCGTAAGCCTCGTTGACCTCCTTGAACTTTTCCCCCGCGTCCCCGTCCCGGTTACGGTCCGGGTGGTACTGGAACGCCAGTTTGCGGAATGCCTTCTTAATTTCGTCCGTCGAGGCTTCCCGGGACACCCCGAGGACCTCGTAATAATCTCGCTTTACTGCCATGTTTTAAGTCCTGTCATATAATTCAACACTATCCTGCGGAAAGCACACTCTCAATTCTATGATACTTGCGGGGTTAAATGCTTGTCAACAAAGCTAACCCTGAAAAGAAACTGTCTCTTTAGACAGTTGAGTCAGGCCTTATCCGGCGGATGGTTCCACGTCATCCGGACGGCGCTCCGACTTGGCATCGAGATAGCTCTGGAGGATAATCGCCGCGGCCGCCGCATCGTAGCGGGTGTTACGGTTAGTTTTTCTAACACCCTGGATAAGCTCCCGGGCGGACACCGTTGTCAAACGCTCGTCGCGGTACTCGGTGGGAACGTTGATGTGGCGACTTAACGCCCCGACGAAGGACATTGTCTTTTCCGCCTGCTCTCCCAGACTGCCGTCCATGTTCAACGGCAGACCGGCAATTACCCTCCCGACTTCATGCTGGCGGACGATGCTGACAATTTTATCGATAGCCGCCTGCTCGTCGAAACGATTGATGATAGCCAGTGGACTGGCGAGTATACCCATGGGATCGCTAATGGCTACCCCGATACGCACATCGCCCACATCCAGTCCCAGGATACGCGTTATGTTAACCTCCGCATTATATCAGGTCTTTCACCAGGCGCAGGGCTTCGTCCAGCTTGCCTTTGTCTTTGCCGCCCGCCTGGGCGAAGTCCGCCCTGCCGCCGCCTCCGCCGCCGGTTACCTGCGAGACCTGTTTGACAATATTCCCGGCGTTATATCCTTTTTCCACTAAGTCCGGCGTCACGGCGGCGATGAACACGGGACGGCTGCCGCTGACGCCCCCCAGCACGATTACGGCGCTCTGCAATTTATCCCGGATAAAGTCCGCCATCTCGCGCAGGACCTGCTGATTTCCCGTGGAGACCTTTGCCGCCAGCACGCTGACGCCTTTCACCTTCTCCGCTCTGTCCAGCAATTCGGCGGCTTCCTTCCTGGCCAGTTCCCTTTCCATGGTCATGGCTTTTTTCTCAATTGCTTTAAACGTGTCAGACAGGCTGGTCAGTTTTTCAAGCGCATTTTCCGGCGTGGCTTCAAGCGACGCGGCGATATTTTCCAGGCTTGAAAGACGCTGGTCAACGTATGCCTCCGCCTCACGACCGGTGACGGCTTCGATGCGGCGGAGTCCCGCGCCGATGCTTCCCTCGCTGATGATATGGAAATATCCAATCTCCCCGGTGAAATCGACGTGTGTACCGCCGCAGAGCTCGGCGCTGACCACCGGCTCGCCGATGCTCATGACGCGGACGACGTCCCCATACTTTTCGTCGAACAGGGCGATTACCCCGGCGTCGATAGCTTTCTGATAATCGGTCTCCTCGTCGTAAACCCGCAAGTTCCGGCGGATTTTATCGTTAACGATTTTCTGCACCGCCCTGATTTCGTCGGGGGTCATAGCGGCGAGGTGGGAAAAGTCGAACCGCAGGCGTTCCGGCGCTACCAGCGAGCCGCGCTGCTGGATATGCTCGCCGAGCACCTGCCGGAGGGCCAACTGCAAGAGGTGGGTGGCCGTATGATTACGGGCGATATCAAGTCGCCGGTCGATATCCACCACCGCCTTGACTGCCTCCCCGACACGTAAAGTGCCCGCCGTGACTGTACCGCGGTGCACGGTGATATCCGGCGGCATACGGACGGTGTCCGTCACGGTGAATTTACCGTTCTCCCCAATTATCTCGCCGGTATCGCCGACCTGCCCGCCCATCTCGGCATAGAATGGGCTGGTATCCAGCACCAGTCCGGCTTCCTGCCCGGTTTCCAGCACATCTACCGCCGCGCCGTCAATCATTAGCCCCACGATTTTCGCCTTTTGTTCCAGCGTACGATAGCCGACGAACTCCGTGCCGGCGACGTTCAGTTTCACAACCCCGGTGGTGCCTTTATCGATATCAAACTTGTGGCTGGCGCGCGCCCTCTCCCGCTGCTTCTCCATCTCTTTCTCGAACCCGTCCATGTCCACGGTGAAGCCCTGCTTGCTAACGATTTCCTTAGTAAGCTCCACGGGGAAGCCGTAAGTGTCATAGAGGCGGAAGGCATCCTCGCCGGACACCTGTTTAGCTTTCTTGGTGTCTGCCTTCGCCAGCACGCTATCGATTATTTCCAGTCCGGTGGTGAGGGTCTCCTCGAACCTGGTCTCTTCCTGTTGAATCACCTTTTTTACATAGGTATGCCGCTGCTTGAGCTCGGGATAGACGCGGCTCATCTGCTTGATGGTAATTTCAGCCAAATCGTTGAGGAAAGGCTTGTCCAGTCCCAGCCTCATGCCGTAGAGGGTCTCCCGCCGCAGGAGCCGCCGCAGCACGTAGCCCCGCCCGTCGTTGCCGGGGATGACGCCGTCGGCAATGAGGAACGGCAGAGCGCGCCCGTGCTCCGCCACGACACGCATGGCATAGTCATCATTATCGTTTTTCCCGTAAGTCTTCCCGGTCAGCTTGGACACCGTTTCCAGCAGCGGGGCAAACAGGTCGGTCATATAGATAGTCGGCATGTTATTCACCGCCGCTACCGTCCTCTCCACGCCCATGCCGGTATCGATATTCGGCTTCGGCAGCGGGGTACGGTTGCCCGCTTCGTCCTGGTTGTACTGGGTGAAGACCAGGTTCCATATCTCCGAGAAGCGCCCGCACTCGCAGTTGGGCCTGCAGTCGGGCTTGCCGCAGCCGACCTCTTCCCCGAAATCGTAATGAATCTCCGAGCAGGGCCCGCAGGGACCGGAACTCCCCGCCGGACCCCAGAAGTTATCTTCCTCGCCGAACCTCAATATTTTTTCCTCGGGAACACCTATCCCACGCCAGTAGTTAAATGCTTCTTCATCATCCTGATAAATTGTTATCCACAGCCTGTCCGACGATAGCTTGAGACGCTCGGTGACGAACTCCCAGCCCCACCTAATAGCTTCTTTTTTGAAATAGTCTCCGACGCTGAAGTTGCCCAGCATCTCGAAAAACGTACAGTGCGTGGTATCGCCTACTTCCTCGATATCCGTGGTGCGGAAGCACTTCTGGCAGGACGCCAGCCGTGGGGCGGGTGGTTTCTGCTCGCCGGTGAAATACGGCTTGACCTGCACCATGCCGGCGTTGGTTAAAAGGAGAGTCGGGTCGCCTTTGGGCACGAGGGAAGAGCTGGGAATGACCTTGTGTCCTTTCTCTTCGAAGAATCCTAAAAATGCCGTTCTAAGTTCGCCGCTGTTCACAAGAATACTCCGGATAATAACAGTAATTTACTTACCGTAATTGTAAGTTCAAGGGGTGCTGGCTGTCAATGGAGGACTTTTATTTGCCTCACCCTGCCCGGCTGTGATTAAAATCCCCCTTAATCCCCCTTTTTCAAAGGGGGAAACTTGGGCGTGACAATACCGGAGGCTAAGCCGTGGATGGTACGAGGGCGGCCTGGATGGGAAAAGATATCAACGAGGGGTGAGGAAAATGGGTCTGGCTTCCCGTTTTCACGGGAATGATGTGATTAATAACGGATTGCTTCGCCCCGATTGAATCGGGACTCGCAATGACAGGTCAGAGCAGCTTTTTAATATATTCCCGCAGCTCGGGTCCGAATTCTCTGCGTTTCAGAGCCAGCGCCACGTTAGCCTTGAGCCAGCCCAGCGGATTGCCGGTATCGTGACGCACGCCTTCAAGCTCGAAGGCGTATAATTTCTGCTGCTTCAGCAGCAGCTGCATGGCATCGGTAATCTGAATCTCGTTGCCCTTGCCGGGCGGTGTAATGGCGATAACGTCGAATATCTGTGGCGTGAAGATATACCTGCCCACGATGCCGAGTCGGGACGGCGCCTGCGCCGGCTCCGGCTTCTCCACCAGGCTCAAGACCCGGTATACCCTTTCGGCGGCCTTTTCCGGCTCGATAATGCCGTATTTCCGCGTGTCTTCGTCGCCGACCTTTTCCACGGCGACCACGCCCGCCTGGTACTTATCATAGATATCTATCATGCGTTTCAGGCACGGCACCTCGCTATCTATAATATCGTCGGGCAGGATGACCGCGAATGGCTCATTACCGACGAGTTCCTTAGCCGTATTTATGGCGTGCCCCAGTCCCAGTTGTTCTTTCTGGCGTACGTAGCAAATGTCCACCATGGAGGCGATTTCCTGCATCTGTGCCAGGTGAGTTTCATCACCTTTTTGCTCCAGGAAATGCTCAAGCTCGGGGGAACGGTCGAAGTAGTCTTCCATGGCCGACTTGCCCTGCGCCGTGACGATGATTACCTGCTCGATGCCCGACCCCAGCGCCTCCTCCACCGCATACTGGACGAGGGGCTTGTCCACCAGGGGCATCATCTCCTTGGGCTGCGAACGCGTCATGGGCAGGAACCTCGTGCCCCGCCCCGCCGCGATAATAACCGCTTTACGGACTTTCATACTGTCCTCCTCTGCGAACGGTCGAGGGCATAAGCCGCGGCGCCGTAGACGCCCGCCTCGTTGCCGAGTTCCGCCGTGACGATGCGTACTTCCCGCGAGGAAATGGGGAAAGCGCGCTCTTTCACCATCTTTTTGCCGGGCCCGATAAACAAATCGCCCAGCTCGGACATGCCCCCGCCGAGGACAATCATCTCCGGAGAGAAGATATTGACCACGTTTATCATGCCGATTCCCAGGTAGTACGCCGCCCGGTTGAGCACCTCCAGAGCCAGGGGGTCGCCGTTTTTAGCGGCTTTGCCCACCATCTCCGCGGTGACTTTCTCCGGTTTGCCCCCCACTGTTTCCATGAGAGCGGACTTTTCTCCGCCAGCAAGGCGTTTTGCCGCATCCCTCTCCACCGCCCTGCCGGAGGCGAGCATTTCCAGGCAGCCTTTATTGCCGCAGCCGCATTCGGGGCCGTCGTCGTCGATGGTCATGTGGCCTATCTCCGCCGCCGCGCCGATGGCGCCGAGGTAAAGCTCGTTGTTGGTGATGATACCACCGCCGATGCCTGTCCCCAGGGTGAACAGCACCAGGCTTTTTACTCCCCTGCCAGCGCCGGAACGGTGCTCTCCCAGGGCCGCCGCGCTGGCGTCGTTGACGATAAAAGTAGCTACGTTAAATTTTTCCCGCACGATATCCGCCAGCGGGGTATTCGCCCAGCCCTTCATGTTCGGGGAGGGGGTGACCACCACGCCCCTGCCGGAGTCGATACCCCCGGCGCAGGCAATGCCGATGCCTCCCAGTTGGGGAGCGTTCAAGCCGTTCTCTTTCAGTATCCCCTCTATGGCGGAGCAGAGTCGCCCGATGACCGCATCGACGCCTTCGTCGGCAAGGGTAGGACAGACGTTTTTAGCCAGCATTTTACCATCTGCGGAAAAAATAGCGGTCATAATCTTGGTGCCGCCGATATCGACGGCGAGGATGGGTGCTTCCTGCTTGGCTACCATATTATTACTACTTTATCCTATTATTTCCCCGATTTGTCAAGCTGAAACGGTGCCCAATATCACGTCATTCCCGGGCTTGACCCGAGAACCCACACCACGCTCCCCACTGGATTCCCGTTTTCACGAGAATGACGCTTTATCATCTCTGAAACCCTGAAACGGTGCCTCTCTGCCCCAGTTCCGCGATGAGTATATTAAGAGCGACCTCGTCTTCCATCTTACCCGTCTTGATAGCGACGTCCGTTTCCAGTAGTTTATGATACATCTCCCGCAAGCGCGCGGGGGAATACCTTTCCGCCTGGTCCCACGCCTTGCGTAGCACGAAGTCATTGGTCAGCCCCAGCTTACTCTGGATATCCCCACGGGTCTTTCTCTGTCCTCTGAGTTCCTTTATCTGGTAGATTATCCTGACCTGCCGCGCCAGCATCACGAGCAGGTGCGCCGGGGCAACGCCCTGCCGGAGTAACTGCTGGTAAAGACCCTGGGCGACGCCCTCCCGGAACTCCATGACGGCGTCCACCATGGCGAATACGCTGGCTTCCTGGGCATAACTAACGACCGCCCTGATATCTTCTTCCTCGATTTGACGTTCACCGGCGTAGGAGACAAGCTTGTCCACCTCGTTTGCCATGGTCCATAAGTCGTTACCCACGAACCTGGTTAACAGCTTAACCGCCCCCTGTGATATGCTGCCGCCATTATCTTTCACCCGCCGGTTAATCCACTGTGCCAGCCGGTCCTGTTTCAGCCTGGGAAACGTCCTGACCTTCCCCGCAGCCGCCAGCTCCCGCAGCAGCGGATTGTTCGATTTTACGGCTCCTCCCAGTATCACCAGCTCCGTAAATTCCGGCAGCTGCTTTACGGCGTCGGCGATGGCTTTGTATTCTTCCGGCTGTCCGTTTTTTTTCATAGACTTCTTGCGTCCCGTCCTGTTCCCCGACCCGAACCGCTCCAGCAGACCCTCGACGATGACGAGTCGTTTCTCGGAGAGAAAGGGCACGGTCTCGCAGGCGCTGCGCAGCTGTTCCGGCGTCACCTGTTTTCCTTCGAGGACGGTGGTGTTGCTCATCAGGGCGGTAGCGTCGCCGATGGTCTTTTTAATTTCTTCGAGCGCCTGGCGGATGGAATAATCGTCCTCGCCGATAAGTACGTGCAGCAATTAAAGTCCTCCGGGGTAGGGATTTTCCTCATTTTACCACACCGGAGGCGAACGGGTAAGGTTGACAAAAAATCCGCTTTAGGGAATAATCGCCTAGAGGATAAAATAACCACTGTCATACAAACTGCTAAATCAAGAGGTGAACTGAGATGTCGGAAATACCTGACGAAGGCGGTGTGACCGAGGAATTAAGGAAACTGGCAACTATAGCCACGGACATGCAAATGGCCAGTAAAATCAGGACGCAGGCTATCAACCAGCTGGGAGACATGGCGTCCCACGAAGCCCTGCTCGTCCTGCTGAACCTGGCTGCTAACGATAAACTCAATATCGACGAAAGAGACCTGGCGCTCAAGAAAGCCAGGGACATAGTAAAGAAAGGCCGCTGACAGCCCCGCCCAAGCCTTCCCGCACACAGGCGCACTGATGAGTATCAACATCGGCATTATAGGCCTGCCCCAGAGCGGTAAGACGACCGTTTTCAACGCCCTGACGGGAGGGAAAGCGGATACCGCCGCCCACGGCACGGACGGACTTTCCCCCCATGTCGGCATCGCCCGGGTGCCGGAGCCCCGCCTTAAAGCCCTCAACGAGATGCTCCGCCCCAGGAAACTAGTCTCCGCCGAGGCGCGTTACATGGACGTCGGGGCATCGGTCAAGAGCCTGGCGCAGGACAAGGGCATCGGCGGGGAACTTCTCAACCAGCTGAGCGCGGTGGATACCCTCATCTGCGTTATCCGCGCCTTTAAAGACGATACCATCCCCCACCCCGAGGGCAGCATCGACGTCAAACGCGACTTCGATACCCTCAACATGGAGCTTATCTTTTCCGATCTTGCCATCATGGAGAGAAGGCTGGAAAAACTGGAGATATCGCTTAAGGGCGCCAAGCCGCAGGAACGCCAGGGCTTCCTCCAGGAAAAAGACATCCTGATGAAATTCAAAGTCGACCTGGAAAACGATAAGCCCATCCGCGAACTGGAACTGGAGCCAGTCGCCGTCAGGCTCATCAGCAACTACCAGTTCCTCACCGCCAAGCCCCTGCTCATTGTGGTGAATATAGGTGAAGAGCAACTCGCCGGAGCCGCCTCGCTGGAAGCGGAGTTAAACGAGCAATACTCCGGGTCGAAATGCCGCGTACTCACCCTCTGCGGCAAGCTGGAGATGGAACTGGTCCAGATGGAGGAGGACGAGGCCAAGGAGTTCCGCGCCGACTTCGGCATAACCGAGCCGGGACTGGAACGCGTCGTCAAGGCCTCCTACGAGCTTTCCGACCTTATTCCCTTTTTTACCATCGCCCACGAGGAGGTCAGGGCATGGTCGATTAAAAAAGGCACCACGGCGGTTAAAGCCGCCGGAAAAATCCATACGGACATGGAAAAGGGGTTTATACGCGCCGAGGGAATCGGCTTCGACGACCTGGTGAAGTGCGGGAGCATCGCCGAGGCTAAGAAACAGGGACTCTTGAAGCTGGAAGGCAAGGACTACGTTATCCGGGACGGCGATGTTATTACTTTTCTCTTTAACGTTTAGCCTTATCGACCGCCCGGCGCACGGATAATCTTAATCCGTCCTCCCCCACCACGACTACCTCCTCGCCGGCATTGATATCGCCCTCGGCGGAGGTTGCCCCCCAGAGTTCGCTCTTGATTCTCACCATGCCTTCCGGGGAAAGTCTTTCGGCGACCTTACCCTTGGTACCTACCATAGAGGGCAGACCCACCGGCACCTGCTTACCCAGCGTCCAGGTGGTAAAGGTAAACAGCCAGATACTGAAAGCCAGCCAGGCAACCATCACACCGATAACCACCGGCACGGGCAGATTGATACCGAACGTCGGAAGGAGCCAGCGCCATATGGCGTAGATTGCCACTTCCTCGCAGGGCGTGCTGATAACAGCCAGTGCCAGCCTGGCCCGCGTTAACTTACGCATAATACCTGATTATTATAACAGTATATCCCGAATATTTTAATTCCGGAGAAAAATATATAGGAATACAATATATTTTTAGAAAAAATATCTCCATCAGACTTGACAAAGTATATACGAAAGTGATATCCTTTATGTTTGTAATAATGCCCCAAGTGTTTTTTATTTTAACCTTCCTATACGTGTACGTCCATGATGCCTTTGCATATGCAAACGTGCCTTCTTTCTGAATGATAGAGTATTAAACACGAGAATTGCTGCATTTTTCTAAGGAGTAAAGATGGTATTAGCGTCGCCAAAACCCACACCCGAATCAAAACCCCAGATTTTACGTAAATCTTACGCCAAGCTGCCCCATGTCCTCGACGTACCGAACCTGATTAAGGTACAGCTTGATTCTTTCCAGAGGTTCCAGGAAGAAGGACTGAAGCAGCTGCTGGAAGAAATATCGCCCATCAAAGACCTTACCGGCAACCGGCTGCAACTCGAATTTATAGCCTACGAGTTCCGCGAGCCGCGACCGGGACATTCCGAGTCGGAGTGCCACGAGCGCGACCAGACATTTTCCGCGCCGTTGTACGTCAAGGTGCGGTTGCTCGTCAAGGAGACCGGAGAAATCAAGGAGCAGGACCTGTTCTTCGGCGATATCCCGCTGATGACCGCTAAGGGCACCTTCATTACCAGCGGCGCCGAGCGCGTGGTGGTCAGTCAGCTGCTGCGTTCGCCGGGCGTCTACTTCACCAGCGAGGAAGACCCGGTGTCCGGTCGCTACCTCTGCCAGGCCAAGTTAATTCCCACCCGTGGCGCCTGGCTGGAGTTCGAGACCAGCAACCGTAACGTGGTATCGGCTAAAATAGACGGCAAGCGCAAGATTCCAATCACCACCCTGCTGCGCGCCATCGGCTACGGGAGCGACGAGGAATTACTGAAGCTCTTCGCCAAAGAGGACAGCGCCGACTATAATTTAATCAGTACGACCATAGACCGCGACCCATCCATCACGGACGAGAAAGAAGCGCTGCTGGATATCTATAAAAAGTTACACCCCGGCGAGCTTCCCTCGCTGGACAACGCCCGCAAGCTTATCAAGAACCTGTTCTTCGACGCGGCGCGTTACGACCTGGGCAGCGTGGGTCGCTATAAGCTGAACAAACGCCTGAACCTCGATGTCAACCTGAAAGAACGCACCCTCACCCACGAAGACATTGTAGAAATCGTACGTCATATCATCATGATTAACAACGGGCAGGATACCGGAGACGACATCGACCACCTCGGCAACCGCCGCGTGCGTACCGTCGGCGAACTGGTGCAGACCCAGTTCCGCATTGGTTTTCTGCGACTGGAACAGGTGGTCAGGGAACGCATGAGCATCATCGGCACGGAGGCGGTAACCCCCAGCGCCCTCGTTAATATCCGCCCCATCGTGGCCGCGGTGAGGGAGTTCTTCGGCGGCTCGCAGCTGTCGCAGTTCATGGACCAGACCAATCCGCTGGCGGAACTGACCCACAAGCGCCGGCTTTCCGCCATGGGCCCCGGCGGGCTGTCGCGCGACCGTGCCGGGTTCGAGGTAAGGGACGTCCACTTCTCCCATTACGGGCGTATCTGCCCCATCGAGACGCCGGAAGGCCCCAACATCGGACTTATCGGCTCGCTGGCGACCTACAGCATTATCAACGAATACGGGTTCATCGAAACACCATACCGCAAGGTAATCAGCGAGATAAGTGGTAAAAGCGACAAACTCATCGGGAGAACGGTCACGGAGGATATCAAGGACGACAGTGGCAAGACCCTGGCGAAGGCCGATTCCGTTATAACGGAGCAGACCGCTGCTAAAATAGCCAAGCTGAAGTCCCGTAAAATAAAGGTAATCCCCTTCGTCTCGGACGAAATCATCTACCTGCCCGCGGACGAAGAGGATAAATACGTCATCGCCCAGGCGAACGCCCTGCTCGATGAGAACAACCAGTTCAAGGAAAAGAAAATCGAAGCCAGGCTGGGCGATGGTTACCTGCTGGAAACGCCGGACAAGATGGAACTGATGGACGTTTCCCCCAAGCAGGTGGTCAGCGTCGCCACCGCCCTGACGCCCTTCCTGGAACACAACGACGCCAACCGCGCCCTGATGGGCGCCAACATGCAGCGGCAGGCGGTGCCCCTTCTCTGCCCCGAGGCGCCACTGGTAGCCACGGGCATGGAAATGGAAGCCGCCCGGCACAGCCGGCAGGTAATCTTCGCGGAGAACGCCGGTGTCGTGACCGAGCTTGCCGGCAATATCGATGACAAACTGAATACGAAATACCGCATCGTCATCACGCGTGACGACGGCGAAAAAGACACTTATGAACTGATGAAGTTCGTACGCACCAACCAGGGGACCTGTATTAACCAGCGCCCTCTGGTGAACAAGGGCGACCGCGTCGAAAAAGGACAATTGCTTTCCGATAGCTCCGCCACCGAGAACGGCGAACTGGCGCTGGGGCAGAACGTGACCGTGGCCTTCATGAGCTGGGAGGGTTACAACTTCGAGGACGCCATCATCCTCAGCAGCCGCATGGTCGAGGAAGACATGTTTACCTCCATCCACATCAACAAGCACGAGGTTGAAGCCCGCGATACCAAGCTGGGTCCGGAGGAAATTACCCGGGATATACCCAACGTCGGCGAGGAGAGCCTGCGGGAACTCGATGAAGACGGCATAATCAGAATCGGCGCCGAGGTCAGGCCGGACGATACGCTGGTGGGCAAGATTACGCCTAAAGGCGAGACGGAACTCTCCGCCGAGGAAAAACTGCTCCGGGCTATCTTCGGGGAAAAGGCCCGTGAGGTCAAAGACACTTCACTGAGAGTCCCCCACGGCGAATGGGGCAAAGTTATTAATGTCAAGGTATATACACGCAAAGACAGCAAGAACGGCGGCGACGACCTGCCCGCCGGGGTCAACCAGTGGGTGCAGGTCTGGATTGCCCAGAAACGCCGAGTATCCGTCGGCGATAAGCTGGCGGGGAGACACGGCAACAAGGGCGTCATCTCCATCATCGCCCCCAAGGAAGACATGCCGTTCCTGCCCGACGGCACGCCGGTAGATATCATCCTCGACCCCATCGGCGTACCTTCCCGTATGAATATCGG
>JAFGPF010000023.1 GCA_016926115.1 Dehalococcoidales bacterium
AAAAATAATAAAAGGGTAACTTAAGTATTATAAGAACGGCAAGCGTAAAAGTCAAGCTGAATCATGTATAGCGAGCCTGAGTCAACGGTAAACGATATAGCCTATCTTTTTCCTGAAGAAGTAGCCGGCGACAAGCCCGACGACCAGCCCGCCGATATGCGCCTGCCAGGCTATACCTAAACCGGGAATAAAAGACCAGGCCACGAAAAATATTAAAATCACCACCCACAGCGGCATCGGGATGAAGAAATACAACCTGACGGTTAACCTGGGCACTATCATCACCAGCGCTCCCGCGACGGCATAGACCGCTCCGGACGCGCCGATAGCTATAGACAACGGCTCGCCCAGAAGTGCGTATAAGAGGTTGCCTAATACCCCACCGACGAAATATACCAGGAGAAATTTATTAGAGCCCACCAGTTGATATATGGCCCTGCCGAAGAAATACAGGACAAACATATTGCCTAAGAGGTGCAAGAACCCGCTGTGAACGAACATGGCGGTCAATATCGTCCACGGTCTTTCCGTGAACATGGCGGGTATCACTCCCAGATTAACCAAGATGTTGCTGTTTATAAGGGTGGCGATGTAAAAAACGAAGTTGATAACTATTATAACCAGCACGGGATTCAGGCTGAAACCGCTCATACTGAATCCCCCACGTCTCCTAGCGGGGGGTTGGGATGGCCTCATATAATCTCTATCGTTTAAGGGCAATACACAACTCCATAAATGACGACTCTATATATAATTATAACAGCTTTCTACGCGCGCGGATAGCTTGTCAGGCTTGACTTAAAAGCGGTAAAAAGCGATAATATTCAGGATTAGGTAACACTTTCCCCAGTAGCTCAATGGTAGAGCGGGCGGCTGTTAACCGCTAGGTTCTTGGTTCGAGTCCAAGCTGGGGAGCCAGATTTTAAGTATCTTCTTTTATCAGCACCGGATAAAGGTAATAAAAATGGACGAACAATCCGGGCAACAAAAGTATGCCGTTCTAATTGACGGAGACAATGCACAAGCGTCCCTTCTCACACTGATTCTAGCTGAAGTCAGTAAATTCGGACTTATTACAATTAAACGCATATATGGCGACTGGACCACAAACACGATGAACCAATGGAAGGAATCCCTCCACAAGCACGCAATCCAACCCATACAACAATTCAGGTATACTGTGGGAAAGAATGCTACTGATAGCATGATGATAATAGACGCCATGGACTTGTTGCATAATAACGAGCTGCAAGGATTCTGTATCGTCTCCAGTGACAGTGACTACACGCGTCTAGCTACCAGAATAAGAGAAGAAGGGCTTTTTGTCATTGGTGTTGGTGAGAAAAAGACGCCAGAGTCTTTTGTGAATGCGTGTAACCAGTTTATATACTGTGAGAACCTCGCTGCTACCCAAGAACCGAAAAAGAGGGTAAGAAGAAGGAAGAAGAAAGAGGAAGGGCAGAAATCTGACGGCCCCCTCCCACTTCTCATCCAGGGATTTGAAACAGCCGCAAAAGAGGAGGACTGGACCTATTTGGCTGCAATGGGGAGTACCCTTCGCCAGTTGGATTCAGCATTTGACCCTCGAACCTATGGTCACCAGAAGTTGCAATCACTGTTAAAGGAGTACCCGGAAACATTCGTTCTCAAGCAAGACCGATCTAAAAAACCGCCGGTGATTACCGTAGCGTTAAGGCCCCAAGATATCAGCGGCTAGTATAAAGATAGCGTACGTTTGTGCGTGTATCGTAAAATCTTCAGGTCCTTGGTGAGAGTCCAAGCTGGGGAGCCATAGGTGAACAAAGGGGGCTTCTAATAAGGAGTCCCTTCTTTATTTGCATTTGATGTCACCGACCGCATATATTAATAGCGAACACCTGCATTCGACATAAATGTCATTATAAAGGAGGCTCTTATGGCAGGCATGGATGACCTGAAGAACGTCGTACGTGAACCGAATGTCGTCGAGTTAAAACCCTGGAAATCTATCCACGAAGAAATCAAAGAGCCGATGGTTACGGGGCTGGGTACCATGGATATCCCCGAATCCGTCCTCGCGATGGGTTTCGCCCGTATCACCGAGCCGGTATGCATGGGCATGCCCACCCACAAACACCCCTTCGACCAGTGGATTTACCTCATCGGCGAAACTAATAACTTCGCCGACTTCGACGCCGATATTGAAATGACTCTCGGCGACAAGATAGTAAAAATCGATTATCCCTGTTACATCTTTGTTCCCAGGGACATAATGCATTGTCCGCTGGATGTAAAGCGCGTCGGCAAGCCGTTCATCTTCATCGATGCCAGGATTACCGAAGAGGCGTCGGTACGCCCCGATAAAGTTAAAAAACACGCACCCATCAAATACATCGCAAAGAAGCAGAAATAGATATCAGCAGAGCAAACGGGGGGCTTCCTAACGGAAGCCCCTATTTTTTTTTCGGTCTTTTTAACGTTCGGCGTGCGTTTCGTGTCCATCAAGAAGGACCTTATGGAAAGCCTCGAAGAACTTCGGTCAGGCCGGCCTTAAGTAACAAATAGTATTATAACGCACCGCACGATAGAAAAATCAGTTCAACCACAGGGAGCTAGATTTTATTATGTCTCGCCCTCCCACCTGTATTTATTCCCCTTTTTGTTTTTCAGTTTCTCCAGACCGCAGTTATAACAGATGCCGTTATGGCAGCATATTACATCCCCGCACTCCGGGCATTTCCATTTCTCTTCCTGCCACTTTAAAAATTTCTCCATACCGTTATCCCGGATATATTCCAGGTTTTCAATCATGCTGGTGTGGTGATGCGCTCTATAACGTTTATCAATTTGCTGTAATACACCGCAGGGAAACGCATTACACTTATAACAGTATTCCACCCAGCCGCATTCCGGGCGCCGCCATTTTACCTTCTCTTTTTCAAAATACGCCTCTAAACCGTGCTCTTTAATATATCCGGTGTTCTCTATCATGTTCATACCCAGAGGAACCAGGAAGTGTCTCGCCGCAGACTGTAAATCACCGCAGGGGAACAAATCACATTCGTAACAGTATTCCACACGTTCGTCCGATGGCAGTTTACATTTCTTTTTCTTTACGTCGCATAGTGATTTTTTGGATTGGCAGCCCCGGCAGTAGCCCGCCCTGATTCCTTTGCTCTGAATATCATATTTATACCCCAAGTACCCGGCGCATACATTGCAGTTCGCGCCGCATGGAGCAATTAGTTCCGCTTCCATAATTCACCTCTATTTAGTATGCGTGCCATAAGCGATGTGCGTGCCGCCTTCCGGGTATTTGAACCCGCTGGCGGCTATTTTTACCATCTCCTTGCCGAGGTCATGAGTCGCCTGCATGCATTTCTCCAGGTCTTTGACATCGCCTTTGCCGCCCGCGTAAGCGGCGATGAAGCTCGCCGGGAGCATGCGGCGGGTAATCATGTAGAAATACAGGTCTTTGACGGCGTCGACGAGCCCGAAGCTGCCCGCCACGGCGACGATACCGCCCACCTTGTTCGCCAGCCTGCCTCCCAAAGCAATCGTGCGGTCGATGACTCCCTTGCCGGGCCCCGTCATGTTATAGAAATATACGGGCGTGCCGAAGATAATGCCGTCGGCTTCCAGCAGCTCGGTATAGATTTCCTGCATGTCGTCCTTGATATGGCATTCGCCCGCTTTCCGGCATCCCCAGCAGCCGTCGCAGGGCCTGATATCCTTACCGGCGATTGAATAAAGCTCCGTTTCAGCCCCTTCCTCTTTAGCTCCGTTCAACGCTTGGTTGAGTAAGACGACCGTGTTTCCGTCCTTACGGGGACTGAAAGAAAGACCCAGAATTTTCATATGCTGCCTCCTGATTCTTGAGAATTAATATTGACACATTATAACATTGATAGAGTATAGCGGAAAACAAAAAGCACAGGACTAAACCTGTGCTTTGCCGACCTGATATGAATCAAGGCCTGATTGTAATAGCAACCTAAAGCTGAATCTCGGTAAGGTCGGGGCTGACGATTAATTTCGGTTCCGTTACGGACTGCACGTCCTTGGCGGTAAGCCCGGAAAACACCTCTTTAAGGACCATGCCTTTGGGGGTAATTTCTATCACGGCAAGGTCGGTGAACAGCATGCTGACCATGCCCATGGCGGTAGCGGGATACGATAACTCCTTGACGACCTTATAATCGCCGTCCCGCGTGGTATGTTCCATGGCGATGAAAAGCTTTTTAGCTCCGGCAACCAGGTCCATCGACCCGCCGATGTTGCCCACGAAAAGACCACGGGCAGGATTAGACCAGCCGGCGTAGTCGCCCTTGTCGTTAATCTGCAACGCCCCCATCACGGCGACATCGATATGCCCGCCGCGAATCATCCCGAAGGACTCGGCAATATCGAAATAAGAAGAGCCGGGCAGCGCGGTTACCGCCTGGCAACTGGCATTAATCAGGTCCTGGTCGACTTCCTCACCCATCGCCAGCGGGCCGGTCTTAAGCATCCCTACCTCGGACTGAAGGGTAATATCCCGTCCCTCAATCCAGTCTGATATAAGAGTCGGTATGCCGATACCGAGATTAACATAGCTGCCGTCCTCAAGCTCGTTAGCCACCCGGAGCGCAATCAGTTCCCTTGAAAGCCCCCTGATTTTCACTTTTTTAGACATCTTTTGTTGCCTTTCCCGCTAGTCAATTGTAATTGCAAATTTAAGCCGGTCCACCTTGACCACCCGGTGCACGTATATCCCGGGGGTCTGCACATCGTCACCATCAATCTCCCCGGGCTCGACCAGGTTTTCGACCTCGGCGATGGTAACCTTTGCCGCGGTTGCCATCACATGGTTAAAATTCCTGGCAGTCTTGGCATACTGTAGGTTGCCTTCCCGGTCGCCGATGTAAGCGTGAACGAAGGCATAATCCGGTCTCAAAGCATACTCCAGTACGTACTTTTTTCCGTCTATCATTCTCGTTTCTTTGGGCACCCGGTTGGCTTCGATATTGGTTACCACGCTTTCCTCTATCACCGAACCAACTCCGGTAGGGGTATAAAATGCGGGAATACCGGCTCCACCGGCCCGGTATTTCTCCGCCATGGTACCCATGGGATATACCTCGAACTCAATTTTACCAGCCCTGACCGCCTGCTCGAATGGGTCTTCCATTCCCTTGCTGGCAGAGCGGAACAGACCGTAAGAATCGACGACCTTTTTTAGCTGACCTTTTTCCACGAGCTTTGTAAGCTCATCAGCCGCACCCAGCAAGGGACCGCAGCCGCAGGTAAGTGTCAGATTCTTGGTGCCTTTCCGGATTATCGCCTGCAGTAAGTCTCTGGGGACACCACAGGCAAAAAAACCCGGGACGGCAATTACCGCGCCGTCTGGAATGTCAGCCACGGCTTCATCAATGCTGGCTATTACCTTGTCCAACTTTTAGTCCTCCTGGCTTTATTCCTTGGGGGAGATTTTACAGCCAATTATGTCAAGCGCGGCTTCCAGGGCAAGCTCCATACAACTGAAATTCTTAGCCATACTAATGTCTGTAATCAGCGGTTCCAAAGCCCGAGCCAGAGCTGTCTGCATACCGGCAACCACACATTCCGCCCCCAGCAAACGGACAGCGCGTACCGTCTTTTTCAGTTGTTCGGCGACCTTTTCTTCGTCCATAACAGATGCTGACAGGTCAATGAGGACAACGCGGGTCTTGACACCCACGATATGGTCGAGCAGATTGGTGGTGATGTCTTCAAAGCGATCGACATCGAGATGTCCCACGACAACCATGACGGAAAGTCCCGGGTAAAGCTCGAAAACCGGCGCCGCCAGCGCCTTCCATTTATCCAGCATGGATTCCAGTTCATCGACGCGAGCCTTGACCTGGGCCTCGGCGCCGCTCCAGGGACGGTACTTGGCGAAGTAGCCGACGCCGCCGATATACTTGCCGTTGCTATCGTATAGATGAGACGCGGATACGCGCACCGGAATAAGCTTGCCGCTTTTCGTCCTCGTTATTGTCTCCATGTCGTGAATCGTCCCGCCGGCTTCGTATATCTTGCGGTTGGCTTCCCGGGCGGACTCGATACTCTCGTAAACTTCAACAATACTCTCGCCGATAAGCTCGTTCATATTACGCTCGGTGAGCTTGCAGGCTTCGTTGTTAGCGAACTTGATTACTCCTTCGGCATTGATGGCCAGAATGGCATCCGGGCAGCTGTTAAGTAAAGCCTCCAGATTGCCGCGGGGCGTTGTTGCCTGTTTCTCCATTATTCTCTACCTCCTGTTTACCAGAATGGAATCCCGGATATACACCAGAGAAAGAAGGTCTACATTTAAGTATATATACGAAAATCAGAAATTGTCAAAGGGGTTAAGCCTCCACAGGCACGATTGTAAAAAGATACACTATCTTTTATTATAGAAACGGTTCTACCGGATATGAAAAATCTTAACGACTCTACCGACACCATCACCTTTCTCGGGACGGCCGGCGCCCGGTTCATGGTCAGCCGGCAGCTGGCGGCATCGGGCGGAATCTGGCTGAACATCAAAGACACGCAAATACTCCTTGACCCCGGTCCGGGAAGCATTGTCCATTCCACAAGAAGGAAACTGAATGCGGAGAAACTGAGCGCCATCATCCTTTCCCACCGCCACCTGGACCACGCCGCGGACACCAATGTGATGATTGAAGCCATGACCAACGGCGGATTCAACCGGCGCGGCTGCCTGTTCGCCCCCGGAGACGCCCTGGAAACCGAACCAGTTATCTTCTCTTACCTTAGAAATTACGTGGCGGAAATCCGGGTGCTGGAACCGGAGAAATCGTACACCGTAGGCAACGTCACCTTCACCACTTCGGTCAGGCACGTACACCCGGCGGAGACATACGGTATGGTCTTCCAGTCTTCCAGACATAACTTTGCCTATATTGCAGATACGGAGTACTTCGACGGTCTCTGCCGCAGCTATAGCAGCGAACTGCTGATTATCAACATGGTGCTTACCGAACCTAGACCGCCTATCCAGCACCTTTCCATACCGGACGCCGAGCGTATCATAAAAGAAATCAAGCCAAAGACAGCCATATTGAGCCACTTCGGGCTGCACGTCTGGCAGGCAAAACCCTGGAAGATAGCCGAAGAAATGTCCGCGAATACCGGCATCAGGGTCATCGCGGCGCGGGACGGCATGAAGTTCGACCTTGCGGAACTGGATGAGAGATAAATAGACTGGTATCACCGGAGGTATCTAATATAATGAGTAACTCGCGATTTAGGGCATGGTGCATCATTACTTTCACGATGGCGGTCATCGCCATCGTCATCCGGGCAATCTGGCAGATAGTAGTCATCCCCACGCCCAAGACCATGCTTATTTTCGTACCTCTCATCGTGGCGCTCATCGGCGCCGATGCCCTGGCCGCCTACCTCGTGGTCAAGCCGGGAAAAATAAAAAGCCTGCCGTTTTCCATCGGGCTGACGGTAGCATTGAGCGCGGGCCTCCTGGCGGGGGTCACCCATTTTTACCGCTTCATCGTCTCAACGCAGGCAGACCCCTTCTTCAGCAAGGTGATAGGCTGGCTGGTGGTTACCTCCAGCGTTAGCGCCTTCTTTATTTTAATTTACCTGATATGGTCAAAGAGAAGAGTCGTGAGAGATGGACAGCAGAAAATTTGAATGGCTCGTAGCCCAGGCAATGGAAGACCTGCCGGAAGAGTTCCAGGAGAGGCTGGAAAACATCGACGTGGTGGTTGCCGATTTACCAACGCGCGAGCAGCTGCGGGCTCTGGGGGGCAGGCGGGGTGAAACCCTGCTGGGCCTTTACGAAGGCGTGCCCCTGACACGGCGTACCCATGGCTACGGCTTCGTCATACCGGACAAGGTGACCATATTCCAGAAGCCGATTGAGTCTATCTGCAAGAACGATGCCGAGATTATCGCCGAGGTGCAGCGGGTCGTCCGGCATGAAATCGCCCACCACTTCGGCATCAGCGACGACAGATTAGAGGAACTCGGCAGGGACTAATACCGGGCTGATTAACCTTGAGGTCTCAAGTTCCCGACCATGTAGTCGCCCTCCGAGTGATAGCCGAACTCGGTGCGGTAGTACTCCTTAGCCCCCGTGCCGCTCAGGACCACCATTTGCCCCGCCTGAAACTCTTCGAGGGCAATCCGCTCCGCTTCCCGGAACAATGCCTTGCCCAGTCCCTTGTGCTGGGCGGCGTCGTTAATCTGCTTACTCAGGGGGACCTCGGGGCCGAAGACATGCAGTTCCCTGACGACGGCGACATTACCGTTGGCATCCTCTCCCAGCGCCGGTACGGCACGCGACTGCACCCGGAGGCGCAGCAGGCCGAATAACGTTTCATGCTCATCCTCGAAGGACAGGAATATTTCCCTGCCGCCGGCGGCATCGTAGTCCATCCTGACCAGGCGGGGCTCGCCGATTTCCCGGTCTGCCCGCGCCCGGTGTCCGTACTCGCGGCACCTGATGCAGTGACACTCAATATTGTCCCGCTTCATTTTCTCCCTGACGATATCCCGCAGCGAGTCCTTGAGTCCCGCAACGATGTACTTCGACGGTATATCACGTAATACACGGGAAATCCTGACATACTTGGGTACAATCTTTTTAATATCGATGGTCAGATTGACCATTGTCTCGTCAGTATATGGAACGTAGCGTCCCTCGCGCCACCATTTTTCCAGTTCGGTGCCCTCCACCACCATGGTGGGATACAGCTTCAGACCATCCGGCTTGAAACGTTCGTCGGAAAATAGTGTTCGTGACATCTCCAGGTCTTTTTCCGGCGTGGAGCCGGGCAGCCCCGGCATCCAGTGATAGTAGACCTTGAAACCGTATTCACGGAGCAACGCGGAGGCTTTAACCACTTCTTCAACGCCGTGTCCCCTCCTCACCAGCCGGTACACATCATTGTCGAGGGTCTGCACGCCGAGTTCCACCCGCGTGGCGCCGAACTCCAGCATCCGTTCAATCTCCGCTTGCCCGCACCAGTCGGGACGTGTCTCGATGCACAGTCCCGTGCAGCGATGCGCGGCAGTCTCGTTGATTTTCCGGGCTTCCTGCAATGTCGCCGAATCTGTGCCGTTAAATCCGTCGTAGCATTCCTTGATAAAGGCGTACTGATAATCGACCGGCTGTGCCAGGAACGTGCCTCCCATGATGATTAGCTCTATCTTATCGGTGGGGTGACCCATCTCCGTGAATATCCGCAGGCGCATCTCCACCTGTCGCCGGGCTCCATAGTCGCACTTCACAGCACGCAGCACCGCCGGCGATTCCGGCGTGTAGCTCTGGGGGGAATCGGTAAAAGTCGGACAATACAGGCACCGGCCGGGACAGCTCATAGGCTTGGTCATGACCGCCAGCGGCGTTACGCCGGATATGGTTCTTGCAAATTTCCTCATCTTGCGTTTACTATTAGGATGGTGGGGTTATAATATAGTTTAACAGATATCAGCTTATGTCAACAACGCAGGGTGTATTCAACCAGATAGCAGCGAGTTGGTATAACTTCCGGCATCGCTCTATCTTCCGCAACGAGCTTGAGGCGCTGGCGAAACGCTGGCGGCAGGGTCGTCTGCTCAACGTCGGCTGCGGGCACGGGCCGGACTTTATTCCCTTCAAAAACGGGTTCGAGTTGTACGGCATCGATTTTTCCGACCGCATGCTGCATAACGCCCGCAAATACGCCATCAAGTACCGGTTCGACGTGCAGCTGGTGAACGGCGATGCCCGACTCCTCCCCTATGCCGACGATACGTTCGACTGCGCGGTGGCCGTGGCTACCTATCACCATATCGAAGACGAGAACGAACGACTCAAGGCGATAACGGAACTCTACCGGGTGCTCAAGCCCGGCGGCGAGGCATTCATCACCGTGTGGAACAAGTGGCAGCCCAGGTTCTGGCTGAAGACGAAAGACGTGCTGGTGCCCTGGCGCAGCAAAGACAAGACCCTGTACCGGTATTACTACCTGTTTTCCTACCGCGAGATAGAGGAACTGACGCGCAAGGCGGGGTTCGAGGTGGTGGACACGTCGCCGGAAAGCCGCTATAACTTCCCTCTCAAGACTTTCTCCAGGAACATCTGCATACTGGTGAGGAAGTCCCCTTAACCCCTACCCCAACATGTACTCCATGAGCATGTTATGTGCCGCGTGGGCTTTCTCCCCACCCCGGAACTCGAACGTCTTGGGCTCCTGCCCCACGGGACTGATGGTCAGCACATCGCTGACGAAGAAGCCCTTCTTGATAAACATCCCGGAGTTGTCCTCGCTGGCGATTGAGGCAATCTGGTAATGAGGGATGCTGACAATCGCCTTCTTTTTCTTCATGAACTCTTTGTCGAAGTAGATAATGCGCTTGTCCGTGATACCCAGGAAACCGGTGCCGTGACCTTTCAAATCGAATACCGCCCGGATAGTCTCGTCCGGCAGACATATCCCCTCGACCTTTTCCAGCTGGTCTTTCTTATCTACCATTATATCTTCGGCGTATCTTACCATCATGCAACCTCCCCGGCGCGATACCGCTATTATACCAGATATACCCCGGTCAGTCCTTCACCCACAGCCTCTCCCCATCCGTGAAGAAGTCCACCGTGCCGTGTATATCGGTACGGTAAATATACTCGGAAGCGATTTCTCCCTCCAGCCTTTGTATTACACCGGCGTCCGGGTGACCGTGCCTGTTATCCGTCCCGCAGCAGATAACCGCCGCCTGCGGACTCACCACCGACAGGAACCCGGGCGTCGTGGATGTGTCAGAGCCGTGATGGCCGACCTTGAGCACCGTGGCGGCAAGTCCGGCGCGCCCCCTGACGAGCTCCCGCTCCGCCTCATCCATAATATCCCCGGTCAGCAGAAAGCTGACGTCCCCGGCGACAAGGCGCAGCACCACGCTGTTGTTGTCCACATCCGATTCGCTGCCCGCGAATAGTGCCGGCAGCGGACTCAATACCTTCAAAAATACGCCGTCGCCGAGGTCTATCACCTGTCCGGCTTTCGCTGCGATGCTTTTTATCTCCTTCTCATCGATAAGCCTCTGCCATTCATCGTACAAAGGCGATTGGTAACCCAGGTCGGGATAAAGCGCACGCTCCACCCGGTAGCGCCGCAGCACTTCCACCAGTCCGGCGAGGTGGTCCTGGTGGGGATGGGTCATTACCACGAGGTCTATCGTCCTGTCCCAGAAAGGCATCCGGCTGCCGAGTCCCAGGGTAATCTCCCGCGGACTGGGTCCCCCGTCGACGAGTACCTGCCGCCCCCCCCTTTGAATGAGAATGGCGTCCCCCTCCCCGACATCTAAAAAACTTATCCGCAGGTCATCGTCCGGCATGGTAGCCGCCGTGATGACAACCAGCACCGCTGCCACCAGCAGGGGCAGAATGAGCCACTTACCGAGTCCGGAAAGCCCGAAGGATATGATAATTCCCGCCCTCATGCGACCCGCCGTACCCGCCAGCACGCCGCGCAATCGTTTACGATAGCCGTGCCACCCGATAGCCGCGGCGAGCACCAGGTAATAGCCCCAGATAACGGCCGGGTGAATAGATGCCACCCCGACGGATGACAGGGGTGACGAACCTATGCCGCCGATGACTGCTATCATGTACGATAGGAACAGCCATGCCAGCCAGCCGATTATCTGTGCCGCCGCCGTCAATGCCAGCCCTACCAGAGCCGCCAGCCCCCCGAAGATAATGATGCACGGCAGGGCGGGCAGAGCCAGGAAAGTCGCCAGGGGTCCCGCCAGCGAGATAATGCCGAAGTAGTAAGCCACCACGGGCCAGATGGCGATAACTGCCCCCAGGGTGGCGCTCCAGGTATCCACGATGACGTTCACCGTGGCAACCAGAGCCCCTTCCTCACCCAGCCAGCGCGAAATCAGACCCCTGCCCCACTCGCGGATAACCGGGAAGATAAAGACCAGCCCCACCATCGCCAGGAAGCTCAACTGGAAAGAGGCGTCGCCGAGGATATAGGGATGCACGCCCACCATGACTGCCGCGGCGAAGGTCAGCGCCACCATGGCGCTGCGCTGGCGTCCCAGCGCCTCGGCAATCAGGAACAGGCTTGCCATGATGGCGCCCCGCACCACCGACGGGTTCATGCCCGTGATTATCGTATAGAGCCAGACGGCTGCCAGCGCCAGCCACACATAGAGGTAATACCGCCGTCCGAAGAGCCAGATGCCGATGCCGAGCATGATGCCCGCCATGATACCGAGGTGTAGCCCTGATATCGCTAGCAGGTGGGCGGTGCCGCTGCGTGAGAAGTCGTCCCTCAAGTCCTGAGGAATATTGCCGCGTATCCCCAGCACCACGCCCTGCGCCAGCGATGCCTGCGGCTCCGGCAGCGCCTGCGCCAGGTTTTCCGCCAGCTTACCTCTCAATGAATATATCCACGCCAGCGGGGCGAATCCCCGCCCCGTGTCCAGCACCTCGATTTTCGGGTAATACAATGTGGCGTGGATGCCCTGGTGCGCCAGGTAGTTCTGGTAATCGAAATCGTCCAGTTGCGGCGGGGTCGCCAGCTCGCCCGTTACTTGCAATACATCTCCGTACTCATAGGCGGGATAGCGGGGCACGAAGACCAGCACCATCCCCTCGATATCGTGCCAGCCCGATTCCAGCCTGATGGCGCTCGTGGAGAGGTGAAGTCGGGTATTGCTGTCCCTGACATCGGGGTCACCCGACACTATGCCCGTTATCTCGACCGTGCCGAGGTCGTTATAAAAATGGACTCTGCCGTCGTCTATCGCATAGAGGCTATGATAAGAATAAGCGGCAGCCGCTACGAAGATGATTATGCCGAGGCAGGCCAGGACTACCGTCTTGAGATAGCGGCGGGTAAAAACCAGTAGCAGGAGCGGGGCAAGCCCGGCAAGACAGAGTAGCGGGGGAACGTTCAGCTTGTAGCCAAGGAAAACTCCGGCTACCCAGGCACAGCTAAGATAAATCAATACCACTATTTACTATCCCTGAAATCAGTCGTCGACGGTGATATATTGTTCAATACGCTCGAAGGTAATGTCCCCCAATCCCTCTACCTTCTTCAGTTCGTAAATATCCCGGAACGGGCCGTTCAGCGTACGGTAGTCGACAATCGCCTGCGCCCTGACCTCCCCTATCCCCGGCAGCGCCCCCAAGAGCCATGCTTCCGCCCGGTTGATATTGATTTTCTGCGTGGAGTCTTCGCTTTCCGGTAAGGAAACAATGAGTTCGACGTCATTCAGGTCAGCGCCGTCGGTAACACCACCCGCCGCCTGCAGAATATCCTCGACGGTGTCCCCGTCTTTCAGGGAATAATAGCCCGGGTTATGCACTTCCCCGCCGACATAGATACTGCCGGTGGATTTTCTATCTGGCTCCAGGGTTATCTCCAGCGACTGGCTGCTGCCGGCTCTCGACCATATGATTATCCCGCCGACGATGATTATCACCGCCAGGACTGCCGCCGTCACGGTCCAGCCGTTGATAAACCTGCCTGCTTTCACAAATAGCCTCTCTACGTACGCTGGTGAGAGTTAATGAAAAGTTCGCCATCTGACAAACTCGCCCTGACGATATAACAAACGACGGACATACGTCAAATGAAGAAATAGACGAAAATAGAAAAACGAGGTATCACGGAAGAATTAAAGAAACAGATTATTAACTAAAAGCCCGGCTATTCACCTCTCAGGGCAGCCTGTAAGTTTTCCTTGGTCTCCGGGGTGGTCACGGCGATTATCTGGTCGCCCGCCTGGAGGACGGTATTGGAGGCGGGGGCATGGGCGCCGCCTTCGTTGGGGATTATCAACGCCAGCTTGCTTTCCTTGGGCAGGGAAAGCTCCTTAACCGTCTTGCCGACGGTCGTGGACTCCGGGGTAATTTTTACATCGACGATTACCAGCCCTTTTTCGTCGAGGGAAAGCAGTTCGGTCGCCGGATGCGTGGGCACTTCCCGCTCAATCGCTTCGAGTATTATATCGGTTGCGCTGATGGTTACATCCACTCCCAGTTTCTTGAAAAGGGCAGCATTTTGCGGATTGCGCAGACGGGCGATGGTGCGGGGTACGTTATGCTTGTGCTTGGCTACCTGACAGGCAACCAGGTTATCTTCGTCGTCGCCGGTTACCGCCACGAGCATGTCCGCCCGGCCGGTGCCGACCTCGGCAAGCGTAGCCGCCTCGCAGCCGTCGCCGCGGAAGCAGACACTCCCCAGTTCATCGGTGACGGTCTTACAGATACGGGCGTCCTTCTCAAGTACCAGCACCTCGTGACCCTCGTTAAGCAGCGCTTTGAGCAGGTAATAACCCAGGCGACCGCCGCCGATGACTATAATATACATACTTTATACCTCAGTCTTCTGCCTTCTCTTCCGTTTGTTCTATCTTTTCCTTTAACAACTGGGCGAATACCTTGGTAGGACTGATGGTTTCCAGACCGAGAGCGCTGTACATCTCTTCACGCAGGGGGTCGTATATGCGGCACATGACCCGAGGCACGTTGAAAACGTGCTTGGCAATCTGGCACGACATGACGTTACGGTTATCGCCCTGCGTCAGGGCAACGAACATATCCGCTTCTTCTATACCCGCCCTTTTTTGTGCCTCTTCATCGATGCCATTGCCGTAGAGCGCCGTGCCGCCGAAGGAAGGCGGTAATCTGCGGAAGCTGTAGGTATCGTTGTCCAGAACGGTAACCTCGTGACCTTCTTCGTCCATTAACGAAGCAAGCCTGGCACCAACCCGCCCACAACCCATAATCACTATCTTCATATGAAAATCAGACTCCGCGCAAATATTAATTTACTGCTGGTAGAGTATAACCGGACAGGGGGAATTTTTCAACACGTACGGTACGACATTCCCCAGGCTGAACTGCCCGAAACGCCTCTTGTAAGTAATGCCCATCAGGATAAGGTCGACGCCTCTCTCGACGGCTTCATCGACTATCGCCGGGCCGACTTCACGCGCCTGGAGCACGTCGGTCTCGACTTCAAGGTCTTCCTCTTCGGCGACGCTCTCCACGCCATCGAGCACATGTTCGGCTTTGGTAATCTCGGAATCGATTTCTGCATCGAGCGGCAGGGCGCGCTTGATAGCCACCACGGAGACCGCCCAGACCTTACCTTTATCCTTTTTAGCCAGCCGGCAGGCAAGTTTCATGGCTTCCTCATCAGCGTCGCTGCCGACAACGGGTACGAGAACCTTCTTAAATTCCATATACCGTCTATCCGTTTTTTAGTCGATAGTGGCTATTATAATCCTATTGAGAAAAATCTACAATACCTTTTTGGATGTTTTTTCTACATCCCCCGCTTTTATCTGCCATTCTTCCGTAGGTTTGCGGCGTCTCCTCCGCAGGAAAAAGTAGATTATAAGTCCGAGGACCATCCAGCCAATACCAGCCCAGCGACTGAACGGTTGTGTAACAACCACCACGAGCCATATCCCTGTTGTTGCCAGCAGTCCCCAAATAGCGGTAAGCGGTAATTCCTTCCCTTTAAGCTTGATGTTCCAGCCGAGTTTGAAGGGACGTGGCAAATCAGGTTTCTTGATTCTCAGACTAAGGATAGCCGCATGAGCAAAGGCAAAACAAAGTAAAGAGCCGAATACGTACAATGAACCCAAGTCAGAAAAGAAAACGGAACTGGTAAATCCCGGCGCGAGCAGCATGATAGCGATAAAACAAAACAGAATAATAGCGATATAAGGAGTCCTGAAATGAGGATGAACTCTACCCAGAGTCGCTGGCAGTTGCTGATGCGAAGACAGATTGAAGGTTAGACGGGAAATCCCGAGAAGACCGGCATTACTGGCGGTAAGCAGGATGCTGGCGGCTAAAATTGCCACCAGCGGAGCGAATATGGACCGCAACGTTTCCGAAGGCAGGTTAGCTGCGATACCGGCTACCGGGTCACGCGCCCAGCCATCTACCGGGTCTCCAAGCATCTGGGGGGTCATAGAGGAAAGGGCTACAACAGAAATGCCGGCAAAAAGGACGAGCACCGCAACAATCATCAGTACATAGGCATGAGGTATTCGTTCAGCAGGCTTGCGAGTTTCCTCGGCTAATTGGGAAACTGTTTCCACACCTGTAAAGCAAAGTGCAGCAATAGCAATCCCCATTATTAAATTCGATGTGGATGGCCAGTTACCCTCGCCGAACATATGGTCCACCAGTACCCCCGGATTGACAGCAAGTATCAGTACAATCCCCAGAACAACTATGGTAATCTGGGTAGCTATATCTACAATAATGAAAAATATGTTCAGCCCCGTCGATTCTCTCACGCCAAGAACATTGATAATCATGAGAAAAGTAATAACGCCCATAGCCACTATAGTGCCTACTGTAGCATCATTCAGAATAGGCCAGAAATAAGCAAGATATGGGGGAATAGTATAAGCGGAAATAGCCATAGTGACGATATAACTCAACATCAATGCCCAGCCAGCAATAAACCCGACGGTATCACCAATGCCATGCCGGGCAAAGCTGGCCGAACCACCTGCCTCCGGTATCATCGCACCCCCCTCAGCATAGGTGAGTGCGTTGAAGATATAAATCAGGCCAGCCGCTGCCAGTGCAATCGGGGTCGCCCCTAGAGCCACAATGGCTACTATACCTAGGGCATAATAAATAGAGGAGCCAACATCACCATAGCCGGCGCTAAAAAGGCCGGGAACACCGAGAACCCTTTTTAGACGGAACCGCTTGATTCTGCGGGGGCGGAAAACCCTATCGCCCGGTTTAGGAGTCAGACTATCAGACATAACTCTTCACTAGACTAATCATATATTGTATCACAAATGGCAATAGTAATTACATGGACAATCCTGTCATTTTATGCATTAACCTTTTTTCTGTCAAATGATTGATTTTTAGATTGATACTCTTGACAATAGGATTTTTATATACTATAATAGTGCCAATTGGCAATTTTACACACGGAGACGTAGGGTTTATGATAATCAAGACCAGAGTCTTTGAAATGGCAAACGGAAGATACCAGAACCTGTCTGACCTTGCCAAGGCAATGGGGCTATCAGTAAGCCAGGTCTACCGTGTACGCGAAGGAAAACGCGGAATAAACGAGAAATTCATCATCGGTGCCAAGAAGGCCTTTCCGGAATGCAGGCTGGATGAGCTTTTTTACTTTAACGCCGGTCAATCATCGGGAGAACTGGCCGAAGCGTCCGCCACCAGTCGCTACAATCACATCGTGCAGCGCTTCACCGCCCTGAAATTCTAAACGCCGCCTAGCTCTCTTTTTCCGCGTCCTCGGGCTCTATCTTGCGTAATGTGTCCGTGCCGTCCATGTGGTCAATATACAGATTGCCGTCCAGATGGTCGGTCTCGTGCTCCAGCGCCTGGGCCAGCAGCCCTTCCGCCTTGATCCGCACTTCCTTGCCATTCAGATCGAGTCCTTTAGCGGTAACCGTCTCCGACCGGTATAACTCGCCGAAATAACCGGGGATGCTGAGGCAGCCCTCGGTCACCCGGCGCTGACCCTTGCGGCGGATTATCTCCGGGTTTATCAGGATGATGTCTTCTTCATCGGGCAGGCCGATAACCGTCACGCGCAGGGACACCCCCACCTGGTTTGCGGACAGCCCTACCCTGCCGGGGTCGGCATGCAGCGTCTCCCGCATGTCGGCGACCAGCTTCCTGATGGAACCGTCTATCTTACCGACTTTCTTCGTTTTCTTTCTCAGGACAGGGTCGGGCATTGTCCTGATGGTGAGAATCGCCATAACGTCTCCTTCGATGATAGTTACGGGAAATAACCGCTTTTAGTTTACTGGACAAGCGTCATCGGGTCAATATCTGCCGTCCAGCCCCGGGGGAAATCCACCGGCGACAGGAAAGCAGACAACCCGGAGCCGCGGAGTATAAGCTGCCAGCGGTACCTTCCCCGCAGTCGATGGATATACGCCGGGGCGGGGCCGATGATATCGATTCCTGCGACGCCCCTTGTCCGGCTCTCCTCGATGAGCACCTTCTTCATCCTCTCCGCCTCACGCTGGCAGATGGCGTCGTTGGTATGCAGGTACGTAAGCCGCGCCAGTCCGGTAAAGGGCGGATTATGGAACTCCTTTCGATAGGCAATCTCCTGCTCGTAGAAAGACGCATAGTCGTGCTGCGCCGCCGCCCGTACGGCGTAGTTGTCCGGCGAGAAGGTCTGGACGATGACCCTGCCCCCGGCAGGACCGCGTCCCGCCCGGCCGGCTACCTGGCTCAACAGTTGAAACGTCCTTTCGCCGGCGCGGAAATCGGGCAGGTTCAGGGATGTATCGGCGCTGACCACGCCTACCAGCGTCACGGACGGTATGTCGTGTCCCTTGGCAACCATCTGCGTGCCGATGAGGATTTCCGCCTCTTTATTCCGGAATTTCTGTAAAATCTTCTCGTGAGACGCCTTGCCGGCAGTTGCATCACTGTCCCAGCGCATCTGCCGGGCGCGGGGAAAGGTATAGCGCGCTTCCTGCTCCAGCTTCTGAGTGCCGATTCCCAGGAACTTCAACTGCTTACTATTACAGTTGGGACAGACCTGCGGCACCCCGGTCTTATAACCACACTGGTGACAGGTCAGCACGTCTTCGGCGATATGGTGGGCGAGCGGCGCTTCGCAGCGATGGCACCGCAGGACGAAACCGCACCGTCGGCACTGGATAAAGGTGGCGCCGCCGCGCCTATTTAGAAATAGTATCACCTGCTCCCGGGCGGCGACGGCTTCGTTGATTGCCTGCGACAGAGCCTGACTGAACACGCTGCGGTTACCTGCCTTCAGTTCCTCCCTCATGTCCACCACCTCCACATGCGGCAATGACGCCCCGGCACTGGGTACGACCCGCTGTGGTAATTGCAGTAATCTGTATTCGCCGTTCCGTGCCTTATAGTATGACTCTACATCCGGGGTGGCGCTGCCGAGGACCACCGTTGCCCCGGTCGATTCTGC
This sequence comes from Dehalococcoidales bacterium, assembly GCA_016926115.1. The sequence goes on from JAFGPF010000023.1 coordinate 18,957, forward strand.
CAGTTTCAGGGCGACGGCGCGGGCGTGGTAATGGGGCGAGTTGTCCTGCTTGTATGTCCACTCGTGCTCTTCATCGATGATTATCAATCCCAAATCGGGCTGGGGAACGAAAATGGCGCTGCGGGAGCCAATAACGACATCGAACTCCCCCTTTCGTATGCGGTGCCACTCGTCGTACTGCTCACCGAGGGAGAGTCGGCTGTGCAATACCGCCACCCGGTGGGGAAAACGGGCGGCAAAGCGCTCGATGGTCTGGGGGGTCAGGGCGATTTCCGGCACCAAAGCGATTCCCTTTTTCCCCAGCCTAACCGCCTCGGCTAACGCCTGCAGATATATCTCCGTCTTGCCACTGCCCGTGACGCCGTGCAGCAGGAACACGTCCGGCTTGCCCAGGCTGGCCTTAATCGATTCGTACGCCGCCCGCTGGTCGGTGGTCAATTTCAGAGGTCCGGATTGTATTATATTATCGTAAGAAATCGGTTCCCGCCGGACTTCCACCTCTTCAAACACTACCATGCCTTTGCTTTTCAGAGCGTCGGCGACGGACTTGCTGCATCCCGTTTGCTGACGGGCTTGCGACCACGAAACCGGCGCAACGCGCTCTTTCATGAAATCGATAAGCGCCGACTGCCTGGGTGAAAGCTTCGAGGAAACTATATCATCCCCGGATAGCCTTATGTAAAGTTCTATCCTGGGCTTGACGCGGACGGGACCCAGCTCGTAGCTCCTGGTCAGGGCTCCCTGTCTTACCAGTTGCGAGATAACGGTGGATGCCTTTTTCTTGCCGAGGGCTTTTTCCAGCTTCTTGAAATCCACCCTGCCCTCCCCCGGCACGAGGTCGATGGCTTTTCTCTGGTCGTTGTTGAGAGATGAAATATCGATATCGTTCCGCAACCGGCTGATAAAGGCAATCGCTTTCCGCTCGAATCCCGGCGGCAGCATCAGGGCCACGGCGTCGAAAAGCGGCGAAAGGTAATAGTCGCTTATCCAGCGCGCCAGGGATATTTGTACGGGGGTAAGGACAGGCTCCGGTTCGATGATATCCAGGATTTCGCGGGTGTCTTCCACGGCGGGGACGGACGTCAGTTCCAGGACGACTCCCTGGAGAACTCTCTCGCCGAAGGGGACGAGTACCGCCTGTCCTTCACGGACGTTAAGACCTTCGGGAATAAAATAGCTGAAAGTCCGGCGCTGGGCTGCCGGCGAATTTACACTAACCTCGGCGTATCTCATCCCGGACTCCAGAAATGGTCTATGATTATGCCCGGCATCGGTTTATCTGCCTGCCGGGGTCAGGAAGTCTCTTTCTCGGTTTCCTCGAGCGCTTCGGCAGGGGCTTCCGCGGGTTCTTCTTTCTTTGCTACCGGTTCTTCCGACGGAGTTTCTTCAGGGGCTACCTTTTCTTCTTCGGCTGCCGGCGCTTCTTCAACGGCGGCTTCAGGCGCCTTCTCCTCCGCAGGAGTCTCCTCCGGGACCGCCGCTTCCGGTTTTTCCTCTACAGCGGCTTCCGGTTCAGTTTTTTCTTCTTCTACGGCTTCAGGCTTCTCTGCGAGTGCCCCGGCTTTTTCCTCTGCTGCCGCTTCCACCTCTTCCGCCGCGGCGACTGCTTCCTCATCCATTAATACGTCTTCCGGTTCTAGCTCTTCTTCCGGTTCGACTTCTATCAACTCCTCACCGACCTGCCGCGCCTTACGCTCCACGCGTTTTATCTTGCGGCGGGCTTCCTTGCCGGAGAGACTCCGCAGGTAATATAACCGCGACCGGCGTACCTTACCCTGCCGCACTATTTCCACTTTCTCCACAAGGGGCGAGTTGAACGGGAAGGTACGCTCCACACCGATTCCGTAGGCGACGTGCCTTACCGTAAAGCTGGCGCCGGTACCGCCCCGCTTTATCTTGAGGACCACGCCCTGAAACATCTGGATGCGTTCCTTTCCTGCTTCCACAATCCTGGCACTGACTTTTACCGTATCACCGGGGGCGATGTCAGGGATTTTCTTGTTCTTCTTGATATCAATCAGTGATGCAACGTCCATGTTATGACTCCCTATCCTTATTAACCTGCGATCCCGATTTCTTACGGGTTGTCAGGCGCTCTACCGTTTGTTTATCTTCACTGCCGGGGTTCGTTTTATCCAGGAGCTCCGGGCGGCGCTCCTGCGTCCGCCGTATAATCTGCTCGCGGCGCCACTTGGCAATCATGCCGTGATTGCCGGAAAGCAGCACCTCCGGCACCTTCCATCCCCGGTATTCCTCCGGGCGCGTGTACTGGGGATATTCCAGCAGCCCGCTGGCATG
>JAFGPF010000024.1 GCA_016926115.1 Dehalococcoidales bacterium
ACGACGGATATATATACGCTTTCTCTGGGATTGTTGATGTCTACTTTCAAGCCGCGCATGGCGCAGAAAGAAACGATTGCCGCCCACGGTGCCAGTACCGCCAGTCTTCCCCAGCCGAACGGCCAGAGGACCAGCAGGCTTATCAGTATCAGGGGCGAAAGGATGATTAATACCACCAGCGCCAGCGGTATCAACAGGAACAGCGGCAGCCATAGTCCGAAGTCGTTGCGTTCGTTCTTGACTTTCACGCGCATCAATAAGGGCGGTCTGTTCATTTGGAGAGCCTCCTTATCGCCTCATCCACATCGATATCGCCGGACTCCAGCTCGGACATGACTTCTTCCTGGCTGGAAATGGAGACAATCTCGACGAACTCAAGCTGCTTGGCGATGCGGTTGATGCGATTTTTCACGGTGGGGTAGCTGATGCCGAACATCTCTTCCATGTCCTTGATGGAACCGTGGCAGCGTACGAAAGCCATTACGAAGACCTGGTCCTCGGCGGAGAGACTTGCCAGGGGAGGCAGGGCAAAGCTTCCCTCGATAGCAATGTCACTGTCGACCAGCCGTACACGCTCTATCGTTATCGGTTTACCCTGCGTCATTTTCGTTAGTTCATGCCACTCTTTCGACATTGCGGTTCACCTTTCTTGTATTTTTTTCACCAGACGCATTAAGAAATTTAACTTTCCGCTTAATTTTCTTAATATATTATAAAGTCCTATATTAACTTTGTCAATACCTTTTTCAAGTATTTTTATAAAAATAACTAAAAATATTGATTTTATTAAGTTTTCACTTTAAAAATCGTCCGGAGAGTCATTTGAAAAATGATAATTGTTGAGGCAATCCGGTAAAATTGGTGCGGGACCGTCGCTATGATATACTGAAAATTGCCAGCAGCTTTCCAAAGGAGATTACTTTATATGGAAAAACAATGGTCGGAAATGACCAGGGAAGAAAAACGCGATAAACGGCAGAAAGACTACCTTGCCGGGACCGGCATCAAGTTCCGCGACTCCAAAGCGGAGAAACTCTACAAAGAGCGGGTGACCCGCATGACGAAGGTCTCCCGCTGCGAGGCGCCCGACCGCGTGCCCGTGTCCCTGCCCACCGGCCATTATCCGGCATATTACGCCGGTTACAATTTCAAGACCGTGATGTATGACTCCGAAGCCCTGAAAAAAGCCTACCGGAAGTTCATGGAAGACTTCTACGAGGACATGGACATGTTCATGGGTCCGGGGTTTATTTTTTCCGGCAGAGTGATGGATATCTGTGACTATAAGAATTATAGCTGGCCGGGGCATGGACTTGGCGATGACGTCAATACTTTCCAGTTCGTCGAGGCCGACTACATGAAAGAAGACGAATGGGATGCTTTCATGAAAGACCCCTCCGACTTCGGGTTCAGGGTGCTGACGCCCCGCACCATGGGCGCGGCGGAAGGACTGAAATATTTCACGCCCCTCAGCAGCCTGATGGGCACGCCGATGGTCATCGCGATGCCGTTCACCCGACCGGAGGTAAGAAACACCTTTAAAAAACTGATAGAAGCCGGGGAAGCCATGGAGAACTGGCAGAAAGAAATTATGACGGTCTCCATGGAGGCGGTAGCGGCCGGTTTCCCCGCGGGACGCGGCGGCCTGGGCATCGCACCCTTCGACGTCATCGGCGACTTCCTGAGGGGTACGCAGGGTGCTGCCGTGGACATGTTCCGCCGTCCGGAGCAACTCCTCGAATGCATCGACATGATTTACGACCTTATAGTGCCCGGAATGATAGAACGGATAAACGCTTCCGGAGGCCACTCCGTCGCCTTTCCCCTCCATAGGGGCGACGATACCTTTATGTCCCGCAAGCAGTTCGAGAAGTTCTACTGGCCCACCCTTAAGAAATATATCGACGCGTTAATCGATGAGGGAATCCAGGTATCCCTCTTCGCCGAGGGTGCCTATAACGAACGACTGGAATACATCGGCGACTTTCCCAAGGGCTGGGTATCCTGGATGTTCGATAAGACGGACATGGCTAAAGCCAAGAAGATGATTGGCGACCGGTGCTCCATTTCCGGAAATGTGCCCGCCTCTCTGGTAGTTACCGGCACGCCTGAAGAAATTAAGGAATGCTGCCGCCGGCTGATCGAGACCTGTGCCCCCGGCGGTGGTTATACTCTTGCCGGCGGCGCTACAGCGACGGAAGTGAAGAACCCGGACAACTTCCGCGTCTTCATGGAAGCCGCCGTCGAATACGGCACGTACTAAACAAAGGTGTTCGGATATGTTTAAGGTAAGATGCAAACTCGTGGAATTCGTGGCCGACGCGGAGAAATATCCCTGCCACTTTCATTATAAAATCGGCGACGAGTTTTATTACGACGGCGTGAACTTCACCGGCAGGGTTTGCCCGGGACTGCTCGCCTCCATGATGCCCGTCGTTCACGGCGTTTTCCTGCTCGGCAATAAATACTCGGAGAACATTATGTATCTGTACCGCGGTCATGACGCCATCGACCCCTCCATGGCTAAATACGACGGCGCGGGGTTCCGTCCCCTGCCCCCTGAAGGCGATATCCCGAAAAGCCGGAGCGGTCGGGCAAAGGGGGGACACTTCGTCTGCGGGGATACCCGCACGCTCGCCCACTTCATCTGCGAGGCGGTGGACTTGAGCGACAGCGATTACGCCCAGCCGTTTTACCGGAGAGAGATTGCCATACTGGAGAAAGTGGAAAAAGAGCCCGGTATTAAAGTCGACGAGATACTGGACAGGTTTACCGACTTTGAAAGGGATAAGATTTCACCGCCCCTGACTCCGGTATTGCTGGAAATCCTCTTGGAAGCCCTGACCGACATGGGCTATATAGATATCCTCGAAGGCAGGGCGCACGCCACCGGAAAAGAACCACCGAGTAGACCTAAAATCGGTTAATTGAGAATACGCCCGGGTATTTTCGCCTATGCGGGAACATCAACCATTAAAGTCGTTCCCTTGTCCGGCGCCGTATCGATTTCTATACTGCCACCCAGCAGCCACACCCGTTCCTGCATCCCCATGAGTCCCAGCTGCCCGATGCGGGGGAGGTCGTCCATGCTGCCCTGCAATTCAAACCCCACGCCATTATCGCTTACGGTCAGCTTTATCCGGTGGTCGATAAACTCCGCCGTTACCCTGACTTCCGTTGCCTGGGCGTGCTTGCTTACATTGCTGAGCGCCTCCTGGACGATGCGGAACAGCGATAGTTCAATCTCGCCCGTAAAGCGCCTCTCCTCGCCGATTACCTCGAACTGCGCCAGGGTACCATCGCTTTTCTCGATGTTGTTCGTCAGCGACCGCAGCGCCGGTATCAGACCGAGGTCGTCCAGCAGCGACGGGCGTAAATTCTGGATAAACCCGCTTAAAGACTGCATACCCTGGTTAAGAACGGACTGGATATCCTGCAGCGCCGAGGTATCTTCCTGTCCGAAGGTATGCGCTTTCCTGAGCAGGTTGTCCAGTTTGCGTGAAAGCGAACCCAGGATCTGCGCCATGTCGTCATGGAGTTCACGCGCGATGTACTTGCGTTCTTCCTCCTGCGCCCGGGTAATCTGCTGGAAATAGAAACGCAGGTTGTTTTCCAGCCTTTTCCTCTCGCTGATATCCTCCACGGTCTCAATCGCGCCGATTATCTCCCCCTGGTCGTCCTTAATCGGGCTGGCCGTAAAGTGGAGCCACTTACCCTCGCTGGAGAGGTCCGGGAAAAAATCTTCTGCTTCGTACGCACCATCGATAAGGGCGGACTTCTTGCACTTGTCCCGGTAATGTACCTCGATTTCTTCGTCGGACGCGCCGCTCACTATCAGGTCCGCCATGCACGGCCTTTTTTCCTTATAGAACGCCCGCCAGTGGTTTGTCTCCCCGATAACATCCGTCCTCTTCGTCGAGCAGAGTGCCTCGATGGCGCTGTTCCAGTGGGTAACCACGTGCTCCCGGTTGATAACGAAAGAAGGAATAGCCGAACCGTCTATGATTTTTGAAAGAGTTTTTGAACTCAGTGGCATATCAACACTTACCAGAAAATATATTTACCAAAAGCCGGGTTACACCAGTTCTTCCAGGGTAAACCAGCCCTTTTTCAGGCCGTAGAGGACCGCCTCGGTGCGCGAGCCGACCCCCAGCTTGTTGAAGATATCCCTTAAATGACCTTCTATGGTGCGGTAGCTCAGGTGCAGACGGTCGGCGATATCCTTGTTGGTCAGCCCCTTCGCCGCCAGCCTGATGATATCCAGCTCCCTCTCGCTGAGGTGCTCGGAGTCGTTCTCCATCGCCGGCACCTTGTCCGAGAGTTTGAAGTAGTTCATCACCTTCCTGGCAATGGTTGGCGCAAGGACGGGCTCGCCGTTATGGATGGCTTTGACGGCGCGCACCAGTTCGTTGCCGCTGACACTTTTTAGCAGATATCCGGCAGCCCCGGCTTTGAGCAGCGCAAAAACATACTCATCGTCATCGTAAGCGCTGAGTATCAGCACTCCGGTACGGGGATTGGTCACCTTGATTTGCCGGGTAGCCTCAATGCCGTTAAGCTTGGGCATGGCGATGTCCATGATAACCACGTCCGGTTTAAGCTCGTTTACCAGTTCCACCACTTCTTCGCCGTTGGCGCCCTCGCCGACTATCGTAAAACCCTTTTCGTCCTCCAGCAGGCGGCGAATGCCCTGGCGCGTTATCAGATGGTCTTCTCCCAGGATTATGCTTATCTCGCCCATATACAAACCCCCATCTACATAATATCAGACAAAATACCCTTACTCAAGTACGGGTTTACCTGTTATATATACGCGTATCAATGCAATCTAACGGCTGGCATTTACACCTGTCCGAACAGGTGTTTCCACCCGTCATACTGCGGATAACACCCCCCGAATCAGGTGTTTCCTGCAGCATTTACAGGCGCAATAACGGGCGATACAAACCCCCCTCCGGTATTACCCTTAAAGTAGGAAGGTCAAACAGGAGGTAGCAAAGTGGACACTGCACTGGATTTCGACACCATTCGCACGATAATCGAAAACAACGCCAGTAAGATTGAGGCGCTGATTGAAAGTTATACCGATAAGAAGGAACAGCTGATATCCCTCTTACAGGATATCCAGGCAGAATACAATTATATACCCCAGGATGTCCTTATTAAAATCAGTCAGAAACTGGACATCCCCCTCAGCCAGGTATTCAGCGTAGCTACGTTCTTTCAGGCTTTCAGCCTCAAGCCGAGGGGACGCCACACCATCACCATTTGCCTGGGTACGGCATGCCACGTGAAGGGCGGCCAGAGACTCGTCGACAAGATGGTACGGGACTTCAAACTCCAGCCCGGCGAGACCACGGAAGACGAGAGGTTCACCTTGGAGACCGCCAACTGCCTGGGCTGCTGCGCCCTCGGCCCGGTGGTCGTCGTGGACGGCAAGTACGAGAGCCAGGTAAACCCGGAGAAACTTGATAAAATCCTGAAAAATTACGAATAGGCAAACATGGGGGTTGAAAAATGGTAGAGCAGGTAAAGAAATTACTGGACAGAAAAATCAAAAGTGTTAAGGAACTCGAGCAACTCCGCCAGTCTTTAACGAGCAAAAAGGACGCCGCCCGCACCACCGTATCCGTATGCGGCGGCACCGGCTGCCGCGCTTCCGGCGCCGAGGCGGTCGTCGAGGCTTTCGCGGAAGAAATAGAAAAGCGGGAACTCCAGGTAACCGTCGATTTCAAGGAAACGGGATGTCACGGCTTCTGCGAGCGCGGTCCCGTCGTCGTCATCGGTCCCAAGAAAATATTTTACCAGCACGTCAAACCGGAGGATGTCCCGGAAATCATCAACGACACCGTCCTCCAGGGCAAGGTAATCGACCGGCTGTGCTACACCGATGCCGCGACTAACCAGAAAATCACCTACGAAGCGGACGTTCCCTTCTACAACCGACAGACACGTCACATCTTGGGAGCCAACGGTGAGATAGACCCCACCGATATCGAACAGTACATCGCCGCAGGCGGTTATGCCGCCCTGAGCAAGGCGCTGTTCGAGATGAACCCGGATAAAATCGTCAACGAAGTCACTAAAGCCGGTCTGCGGGGCAGGGGCGGCGGCGGCTTCCCCACCGGACGCAAATGGCAGTCCTGCCGCACCTCCGAGAGCGATGTAAAGTACGTCCTCTGCAACGCCGATGAAGGCGACCCCGGAGCCTACCAGGACCGCAGTATCCTCGAAGGTAATCCCCACAGCGTCATCGAGGGCATGATAATCGGCGCCTTCGCCATAGGCGCCCGC
>JAFGPF010000001.1 GCA_016926115.1 Dehalococcoidales bacterium
ATGGAGCAGAGCCGCGTCCCGGAAGCCGCCCAGGAAGCCCTTAAAAGCCTCGGGACCCGCGGCCACCCGTACCGCGGCACCACGTCCACGCGCACGACCTGGTGCGAGGACTTGGAAGTAAACATACTGTCCGAAAACAAGGACGTCGACATTGTCTACTGGGTCGGCTGCAGCGCCGCCCTGGACGACCGCAACATCAAGGTGGCGCGGGCGATGGCCAGGATCCTCGAAGCCGCCGGCGTCAAATACGCCATCCTCGGCGACGAGGAGACCTGCTGCGGTGACCCGGCCCGTCGCCTGGGTGACGAATACCTGTTTCAGACTATTTGCCAGCAGAACATCGAGACATTAAAGGGGTACGATGTCAAGACCATCCTCACCAGTTGCCCTCATTGTTTCCACAGCTTTAAAAACGAGTACCCGCAGTTCGGTGGCAATTACGAGGTCATCCACCACACTCAATTCATCAACCGCCTGCTCAGGGACGGAAGGATTAAAATTCCCGGGAGCGTCATTGACAAAGCCGCATACCACGACTCCTGTTACCTCGGACGCTATCATGATATTTATGATGAGCCGAGGGGGATATTGGGTAACGTGTGCGGCTCCCCGGTCGAGTTGCCCCGGAACCGGTCCAACAGTTTTTGCTGCGGCGGCGGTGGCGGTCATATGTGGATGGAGGAAGACCCGGACAAGCGGGTCAACGCGCGCCGGGTAGATGAAATAATCGGGACGGGAGTTGAATGCGTGGCGACGGCCTGTCCTTATTGCCTGACGATGCTGGAGGACGCCATCAAGGCCAGGGAAAAGGAAGAATCGATTAAAGCGATGGACCTGGGCGAACTGGTGGCGAAGGCCCTCGATAAACAGCCCTGATAACGGATATTGTCCGTATTTGAGTATTTGCGCAAATACTCAAATACTCATTTACGTAATCACTACCGCGACGGCAGCTCCACGACCGCCGTTCCGGTGACCGTTTTTTCTCCCTCCGGATTTTCCGCCCATATTTCCAGCCGGACGAGGTTTTTGCCGTCTTCGCTATACTTCTTCGTAACTTTACCATTGCAGATTATATCTTCGTTGACGCGGTTCATCCCCCGGTAGCTGCCGCTTATCTTTACCAGTTTACCCTGCTCCCCCATCCAGTCGGTTACCATCTGCCCCAGGAAAGATAACGAAAGCCAGCCGTGCACGATGATCCCGGGCAGGCCGTTGGCCAGAGCAAAGTCCTTGTCGTAATGTATCTGGTAAAAATCATTGGAAGCCGCGGCGTATTTCACCAGTTGCATGGTCGTTGGGTACTTGACCAGCGCCGGTATTTCATTCCCTGCTTCGATATCCTCGAAATTAACTTGTGTCGCCATATTACCGCCTAATATTTTATATAGGTGTTTTTTCCCTTTATTACCACTTCGTCGCGTTGATTGGTGTAGGTGACCTCGGTGAACATGAAAAGCGATGTGCCGGTTTTGCCTTCCACCTGGCGTAGCCTGGTGAGTCTGGCCATAACGGATATCACGTCCCCCGGCTTGATAGGCTTTAAATATTCCAGTTCGCTGGTCCCGTTGAGCAGTCGAATCAGCCGCGACTTTGCGTTGAAAAGCCGGTGGAGCAGGCTGCTCGGCACCAGGGCGGCGGCGAAGGTTGGAGGCGCTTCCTCTTTCCAGCGCGGATTGGTATCGTCTATCGCTTCGACGAACTTGCGGACCATTCCTTTTTCGATTTCATATACGTCAGGACCGTAGTCCACATTTAGCAGGCTCTCCAGTTCCTGGCTGATGACGGGTTCCTCGTTCAATTACCGTAACCTCCGATTTCATTATCTCATTCATTATAGACCAGTATTCCTTTTTATGACCAGAAAAAAGGGGGCTCGCCGTACTATTGTGATGCCCCCCAGATGCCGTAAAATCGATAAAAAAGCCGTCCGGACCTCTTTGCTGTATCTTTCTAACCTCTAAGCTTTTTCGCGACGCTGGCGACGTTTTTGCCGTAGTGCCGGGCTATCTTCATACCCTCTTCGTCATTCTCCACTTCGCCCTTCTCGCGTCCGATAGCGACGTTCCAGTAAATCGAGCCCGGATTGACTATCTGCATGATATGGAACCAGAACAGGAGCTCGGCGAAGGTGAAATTCTGGCCGGCCCGTCTGCCGACGACCAGCGGCCCGCCGACCTTCCCGGCCAGGCCCTTCAACGACATGAATCCCGTCCGCTCCAGCAGTCCTTTGACCAGCGCCGGCGCTGAACTGAAATATACCGGCGCCCCGACTATTATCACGTCCGCCGCCGTTATCTTACCGTAGACAGCCTGGAGATCGTCTTCTATTGAGCAAGCGCCCCGGTGTTCGTAGCAGTACCCACAGTGGTTACAGCCCTTTATGTCCATTCCCGCCAGACTTATTATTTCCGTTTCCAGTCCCTCTTCGGCTATGGCCTTGAGACAATGGGCTACCAGAATTTCCGTATTGCCGCCTTTTCGCGGGCTCCCCACGATGCCAACCGCTTTCAACATCGGTCCTCCTTAAGATTTCAGATAAAGCCCGTGCTTCTTTATGTATTCCGCCACCGGCGCCGGTACCATCCCGTCGATGGACTTTCCCCCGGCCACCCGCTGCCGGATGTCCGTGGCACTGATGTCCGTCCATGGTTTCTCCAGTAAAACGGTCCTCCGTTTTATACCTGGTACCCGGTTCTCCAGTTCCTCGAGATCGGGTTTCGGCACACCGGGTCTTGGCACGGCTGCCAGTCGACACATCTCTATGATGCGTTCAGGCTCCCGCCACTTCGGTAACTCGGCCAAGTTATCCCAGCCTATAATGAAATAAATCTCGTCCTGTTGTCCCTTTTGTTCTCGTAGCTCGGCCAGTGTGTCGACGGTGTATGACGGTCCCCGACGCCTGATTTCCATGTCGTAAACAGTCATGTACTTTTGTCTCGCGGCAGCCAGTTTCACCATCTTCAAACGGTGTTCCGGTGGAGTCAGTCGCCGGTGAGTCTTGAATATAGGTCGACCCGCCGGTATCAGTATGACCTTTTCCAGGGACAGAGACTGCCTGGCTTCCTCGGCTATCATGATATGACCGAGGTGTATCGGGTCGAAGGTCCCGCCGAGAACGCCGATTTTCACGCCTAACCCCGGGTCGTAAACCACTCCCATGTTAGTTCACCGCAGCGTACCTTGTCACCCGACTTGATACCCGCCTTTAGTAGCATTTTATTTGCCCCCATCTTTTCCAGCAGCAGGTTAAGCTGCCAGCGTAGCTCGTCGGGCGTTACCCCGAACCCTCCTTTAATCCTTTCCAGTCCTTGTGCCGATATCACGAACTCATCGCCTTCACGCCTGACGGAGAGACCGCTGTCCCGCGGCCGCGGCCGGAAGATTTTTTCCGGCGTCGCGGATTCTTTTTCCGCGGCCTTTTCTCCCTGCAGTAATTTAAATACTTCCTCCATCAATACCTTTATGCCCTGCCCGGTGACGGCCGATACGTAATGCGCTTTCACTCCCGCCCCTGACAGCTGTTTCTTTATCTCTGCCAGTCTATCTTCAACCTCGATAAGATCGATCTTGTTAAGTGCAATAATCTGTATTTTCCCTGCCAGGACCGTATCGAAGAGGGCCATCTCGCGGTTGACCGCCAGCATATTTTCTACTGGCGACGGCGCGCTCCCGTCGATCAAATGTAACAGCACTTTGGTCCTCATGGCATGCCTTAAAAAATCATGTCCCAGTCCCCTGCCTTCGTGAGCGCCCTCTATCAGGCCGGGTATTTCCGCCATTACAAATCTGTCGTACCCTACCTCAACTACACCTAAAATCGGTTCCAGAGTGGTAAACGGGTATGGGGCCACCTTTGGTCTTGCCGACGATGCCGCCCCCAACAGCGTCGACTTACCAGCGTTTGGATAGCCGATTATACCGACGTCGGCGATCAGCCTCATTTCCAGGCTGACCTTGAATTCTTCACCTTGTTCGCCACGCTGGGCTATCCTCGGGGCCTGGTTCGTCGACGTCGTATAATGGGTGTTACCCCATCCGCCTCTTCCTCCTCTGGCGACTGTAGCCATTTCCCCCGGAGTATTCAGGTCGATGACCCGTTCTTCTCTGTCTTCCCCGACCGCTTTTATGATCGTGCCGACCGGCACCGGCAGCACCAGATCCTCGCCCCGTTGGCCGTGTTTACGACTCCCCTGGCCGTCTCCCCCATCCCCCGCCCGGTATTTTTTTCTGCCACGGTAACCGCGCAGACTGTCTATACTTTCGTCGGCTTTGAATACTACATCACCCCCCCGGCCTCCGTCCCCGCCGTTAGGCCCTCCGTATGGAACGTACTTCTCTCGTCGGAAGGCTACGGTGCCTTCTCCTCCGTTCCCTGCTTTAACTGTTATCAATGACTTATCATACATTCGTGCATCACCAAATATAATAAAAAATTATACAACATC
>JAFGPF010000025.1 GCA_016926115.1 Dehalococcoidales bacterium
AATTAGTTTATAATATAAACTATATAGTATATATACAATTAAAATAATATATTATTATGTATATGTACTAATATCATGACGGAGCTAACAGGAGGAAGACGTAATATGCGAATCGATATTTTAAGTGATGTTGCCGTAGATTTGCTCTCCGTGCCGACGCTTATTTTCAGGATTATACGCAAGAAACTTATTAACGTCACCCTTGCCGATATTGTAGAGGATATCAAGTTCCCTCATTTTGAAATTATGATGGTGCTTAAGGACGAAGGCACCCTGCATCCCGCCGAAATCGGCGAAAAACTGCTCATTGCTAAAGCCCAAATGACCCACCTGATTGATAAGCTGGTGGAACTGGACATGGTGGAAAGGGAAATGGACCCCACCGACAGGCGGACTTTGAATATAGCTCTTACCGGAAAAGGGAAAAAATTTCTGGAAAATCATGAGAATAATATATTAAACGCTGTACGGGAATATATATCCTGCCTCGGAGATGATGAAATCACAGCCTTATCTCATTCGCTGAGAACTCTGCGAGACACGCTGTTAAAACTGCAGTAAACAGGTCTGATATTCCACTGGTACGGTAATACCTTCAAGGATGTGCGAATTACTCTATGCAAAATCAACCTCCAGATCACAACATACTGGACACCGATAGAATCGGCTGGCTGCTGATTAAACTGGCTACGCCGGCCTTTTTGGGGATGTTCGTCCAGACTTTATACAATGTGATAAATACTATTTTCGTCGGCCAGTTCGTCGGCACGCTGGCGATAGCGGGTCTTTCCATCGCCTTCCCGTTGCAGATGTTAATCATGGGATTATCCATGATGGTGGGGATGGGCGGCGCGTCGCTGGTCTCGAGGCTCCTGGGGAAAGGCGAAAAAGACCGGGCGGAACTTGCCCTGGGGAACGGCATTACCGTAGGCGTCATACTGGGCGTCCTGGCGATGATTGTCATCCTCCCCTTCGTCGACTTCTGGCTGAAGCTTATCGGCGCTTCGGAAGCGGTGCTTCCTTTTGCCAGGGACTACCTGACGATTATCACCGCCGGTTCGGTATTCAATATTCTGGCTATGGCACTACTCAGCCTGGCGCGGTCGGAGGGTAATGCCCGGGTGGGGATGACCGCAATGATAATGGGCGCCATACTGAGCATAATCCTGGACGCGGTATTCATCATATGGTTGAAGATGGGCGTTACCGGGGCCGCTCTGGCAACCGTAATATCGCAGGTAGCTTCTTTCGTATATCTCTTGACCTATTATCTTACCGGAAGTAGTTACCTTAAAATACGCTTGAGCAACATGCGGCTGAACTATTCGATTTTAAAAGACATGTTCGCCATCGGGGTCGCCTCATTCGTGCAGACGATAGCCAGCAGTCTTTCCGCAATGTTGTTGATAAATATGGTGGTCACCCACGGTGGTGACGTGGCCCTCGGGGCATTCGGCATCATCCAGCGGGTGATGATGTTCGCCCTGATGCCGGGGATGGTCATCGGGCAGGGTCTCCAGCCGATACTCGGTTTTAACTACGGCGCCAAGCGCTATCACCTCGCCCAGAAGTCGATAATGCTGGCGGTGACCGTTTCCACGTCGTTGAGCATCCTGGCTTTTCTCATACTTTACTTCATTCCGGAGCCGTTAATCGGGATATTCAGCAAGGACACGGAACTGATTGCCGTAGGCGCCCATGCTTCCAAGCTCGTATTTTTGTCCATGCCGATCATGGGCGCGGTGATGGTCGGGCAGCTGATCTTTCAGGCAATCGGTAAGGCAGTGCAATCCTTCATCACGGCAATCGTCAGGCCGGTGGTGTTTTTAATCCCGATGGTATTGATACTTTCCCGTACCTGGGGGCTGGATGGAGTTTTCCTTTCCTTCCCGGCTTCCGACGTGTTAGCGCTGTTACTGATAGTCGGCATGCTCTTTCCTATCATAAGCCAATTCAGGAAGGCTGCCGCAAAGCAAAAACAGGCGGGTATCGGGACGGTTGGACAACTATTAAGTACTCCGGAGAGCAGCCGGGTAATAGACTAGCTACCTTGGGGGTGCCTTTATGCAGGGTAGAATGATGGAAGAGCGAGGCCGCAACGTGCTTGATGATGAGCATATCGGCAGGTTGCTGGTCAAGCTTACCCTTCCGGCTTTCTTCGGCATGTTCGTGATGACGCTGTATAACGTCGTCGACACTATATTCATCGGCCAGTACGTGGGGCCGCTCGGGATAGCCGGTCTTTCCATAGTATTCCCGCTCCAGATGTTCTCGATGGGCATCGGGCAGATGATGGGGATGGGTGGGGCATCGCTCATTTCCCGGCTTATCGGCGCGAATAATATCCCGAGGGCCGAGCACGCCCTCGGCAACGCCTTCAGCGGCACCGTCGTTCTGTCCGTCGTCGTCATGATAGTCGGCCTCTCGAACGTGGATTTCTGGGTCAGGCTGATGGGCGCCTCGGATACAATCCTCCCCTACGCCAGCGATTACATGAGGATTATCCTCTTCGGCATGTTTTTCCAGACATTTTCCATGTCGATGAATACCCTCATCCGGGCGGAAGGCAACGCCCGCGTTCCCATGATCGGCATGATTATCGGCGCCGGCCTGAACATCATCCTCGATGCCGTCTTCATTATACCCCTTAAAATGGGTGTACAGGGCGCCGCCCTGGCGACAGTGATTGCGCAGTTAATCTCTTCCGTTTATTTCCTGAGCTACCATGTCACCGGCAAGAGCTTCCTCAAGCTGATTCCCAGGAACCTGATAATCCAGTGGCAGATAATGAAGGACATCCTCGCCATCGGCGTTTCCGCGCTGGCGATGACCATCGCCGGTAGCGTCGCATCTATCTTCGTCAACAGGCTTCTCGTCCACTATGGAGGCGATATTCACATATCGGCTTTCGGCATTCTCCACCGCATCATGATGTTCGCCCTGATGCCGGGCATGGTCATCGGGCAGGGACTCCAGCCGATACTCGGTTTCAATTACGGCGCTAAAAGGTTTGGCAGGGCTTTGAAGTCAATCAGAATAAGCGTTACGTACGCGACTGCTATCAGCTGTATAGCCTTTGCGGTACTGTATTTTTCGCCGGAACCATTCCTGCGTGTCTTCACCAACGATGTAGAGCTTATTAGCGTGAGCGTATACGGCGCTAAGCGAATCTTTGCCGTGATGCCGGTAATAGGGCTGATGATGGTCGGGCAGCTCATCTTCCAGGCAATAGGCAAGGTGATTCAGGCGATCGTGAGTTCGCTGGCGAGGTCGGCGCTGTTCCTGCTGCCCACGGTGCTGATATTCCCGGAGTTCTGGGGTGTAGACGGCGTGTGGCTGGCGTTTCCGGTTACCGACGTGCTGACGCTGCTGTTGACCTTAACGTTGATTATACCGATATTGCGCGAATTTATCAGGCGGAGCAAGTCGCCGGTTCCCGAACCGGATAAGTTCAACCTCCCCCCTCCCCCCGTTAAGCTGGGATAGCATATTCGCATATCTCATATCTCTCAGTTGAGATTGTCAGCATTTCAAGCTATACTGTTCTCACCGTAATATCTCCGTGGAGAATAGCTATGGCTCAGGCTGCCTTGGAATGGCTGCTGGAAGACGGCGATATCGGCGTGAAATACCTCGCCAGGCGCGACCTGCTTCATGCCGGTGCCGCCGAACTTAAGCAGGTAAAGAAAGCCGCCCACACCGACGGTCCAATAGCCGTGATTCTGGACAAGATGCACACGGAGGGCTACTGGGAGAAGCCCGGTGTCGGCTACTTACCCAAGTACACCAGCACGGTCTGGGCGGTCATCATGCTGGCGCAGCTGGGCGCTTCACTGGACATGGACACCCGTATCGCCACCGCCTGTTATTACGTGCTGGATAACAGCCTTAGCGAAGGCGGGCATTTTTCAGCCTCTGGGGCGCCCTCCGCAACGGCGGACTGCTTACAGGGCAATCTCTGCGCTTCATTACTCGATCTGGGGTGTGCGGACGCGCGCCTGGACAAAGCTTTCGAATGGATGGCGCGGAGCGTCACCGGGGAGGACGTCGCCCCGAATACGGATAAAAAGGCGACCCTCCGCTATTATGCGAGCAAGCGCGGTCCGCTTTTCGCCTGCGGTTCCAATAACAAGCTGTCCTGCGCCTGGGGAGGCACCAAGGTGATGCTGGCTTTCAGCAAGCTGCCGCAGGAGAAGCGGACGCCGCTGATAGACAGCGCGATAGAGGCGGGCGTGGACTTCTTCTTCGGGGTGGACCCGGCTACGGCGGACTATCCCTGCGGGTTCGCCCCCAAGCCGAGCGGTAACTGGTGGAAGTTCGGCTTTCCGGTATTTTACGTTACGGATATATTACAGGTTGCCGAGTCGCTGGCGGGACTGGGCTACGCCAAAGACCCGCGCCTGGCTAATACTATGAAGCTGATTGAAGAAAAACAGGATGCGGACGGACGCTGGCCCATGGAGTACAGCTATACCGGCAAGACGTGGTTCGACTTCGGTCCTAAAAAGCAGCCGAACAAGTGGGTGACTTTACGCGCGTTACGCGTGCTGGACGCGGCGTGTAAGTAATCTGCCCCGTTCTATTATTCGTACTTGTCCGTGGACGCGGCGATGAAGTGGAATATCGGCCGCTTGATGTTCCTGACGATAATGGGTCCGTGCTGCACGCCTTCCGGCACATAGGACGCAAAACTTTTGGTAACCTTGTGGGTCTGGTTGTCTACCGTGATTTCTATCTCCGCGCCAAGGTCCTGGATATCGTCGTAGTTGAAGCCGAAGAAGCCTATCAGCACCCCGTATTTGTGGGTATGCGATTCCGTCAGCTTGATTTCGTTCCCGGCACCCGGCACTATCCACCTGGCTTCGCTGAAGAACTCGGCACCGGGTACGGTGTCGGCGTCCACGTGGACGATATTCTTCACGAATTTGGGGTCTACCTTAAGGCGATATGCCGGTAGTTTTTTAATAGGTTTATCGTAATCGACGACGTTCCTGGCATTTCTCTTTTCCGCCATTTCCGTTACCTCTTTCTCAGTAAAAATAAAGCCGGAGTTAATTATCCCCGAATTATACGTACCTGTGCCCCGAGCCTACCGTCAGGTGGAACATGGGGGCGTCAAAGCGGTGAATCCTCAGCGGGCAGTGCATCATTCCGGCAGGAATGTAGACCATGAAACTTCTGGTCAACCGGAACTCCTCGTCTTCCAGCCAGAACTCTATCTCGCCGCCGAGGTCGCCCGGGTCATCCATGTTGGTCCCGAAATAGCAGAAAAGCTCGATGAAGGGATGGGAGTGCGGGGTGATGCCGGGTGCCCCTTCCTTCTTCATGCGTTCCACCATCTCCGGGGTGATTATCATCTGCCGCTGGTCTTTCATATAGCCGGGCCACTGCCAGGTGCACTCGGCGTAAAGGGCGCCCGGGATAACGTCCTCGTCCATCCAGATGACGTGCTCGAGGGGCATGCGGTATCCGTCGCGGTATCCCTGACCTATCTTCTGGTCGCCTTTGAAGCCGGGCATGACCACGCCCTGCTTGAGTTCTGTGCATATGTATTTTCCGTATTTAGATTCTGCCATTGCCGGTTCTCCTTTCTCTGATATTAATTATAAACTCTGGAATGTAATTTTGCGAATGATAAGGATATCAGCGGTCAGGGCTGTCCGCCGCCAGTTTTTTAGCCAACCGCTTTAGGCGTTTATCCAATCCCGGGACTTTGATGGCGTCGCCGGGATTTTTCGCCAGTGCCGTCACGCTGCCCACCCACTGCATTTTCAGAAGCGAGGCATAGCCTTTCAGATTACGAATCGTCTGCCCGATGCCTTCCTCGGCGACGGCCAGACCGGCGATGTGTTTTCCTTCCAGCCGGGGCCAGATGGGGCAGGTGCGGTCGAGGAAATTCTTGAGCCGACCGGAGAGCATTTCCATGTAGCCGGGGGTCGCCAGCACGATGGCGTCGGCGGCGAGCAGCGCGGGGTAGGCCTCCGCCATGTCGTCCTTGATTTTACAGATGCCCTTCCTTTCTTTGCCCCCCTCCTCGCAGGCGAGGCAGCCCCGGCACATCTTCACGTCTATTTTCCTGAGCAGCAGCAGTTCCACGTCCGCCCCGTTGCGGGAGGCTGCTTCCAGCAGCGTGCGCAGCATCCATTCCGTATTACCACGGCGCGGCGAGCCGCAGACCCCGATTATTTTCATCGTTTTATGTCTTTCAGCTTTAGGTTGCATTATATTCATACTTATATCAAACGTCAAGATGAGAATTTTTTTATTTACGAGAAAGCGTGTTAGAATGTGGATAAGCGGAAAACCATATTGGGGAGATGTTCATATGGCTTGGGAGTATAAAGTGGTCCAGGGGCCCAAGGAAAGGCACCTTAACAGGATTATTACCGCGGAGGAACTGGGTAAGTTTGATAAACAGGGATGGGAACTGGTAACCACCTTCACCACCCGGGAAGGAATCGTGGGCGCGGGCTCAAAGGAATTCGAGAGGATATATTATGTATTCCGTCGCGCCGGCAAATGAGAATTTCGGCCGGGTAGTTAAACGAAGTATTTTAATCGATTAGCCTTTCTGATAGTCCGGATACAAACATGGGCTGAGGATATCCTCAGCCCATGAGTTTTTTGCAGTTTAAACCGTGATTATCTGCTATTTCTTACTTTACGGAAGCAGTCGCTGCAATATACCGGTCTGCCCTGACTGGGTTCGAACGGTACTTCAGTTTCCTTGCCGCACTCGGCGCACACCGCGGGGAACATCTGGCGGGGTCTGTAACCGCCGCTGGAACCGTATCTATCGGTCTTTCTTGCCTGACGGCATTCCGGGCAGCGTTTGGGTTCGTTGGTGTAGCCTCTCGACTGGAATTGCTCCTGTTCCTCAGCGCTAAACGTAAAAGAATTACCGCAGTCGGCACAGGTAAGGGTCTTGTCTTCAAAAGACATTGGATGACCTCCTCTCTCAATCATTTAGTTAGAGCTCGGGCCATCCAATACTTGATATAAATCTAATGACTTTTAAGAAGTCTGTATTAGCCTAAACTTGAACTATAGATTAATTATATACTATACATAATTATTATGCAAATCGTAGAATCAAGCGGGTTTCCGTCTCACCGTAATCTGTACGCGGGGGCATTTCCGCCGATTTGATTTATGCGCGGTAGTCCGTTAGATTATACGTTCACGATATTAGCCGGGCCCGAAGCCCGGCATTGCCTGCGGCGGCCATAGCTCTTCCGCTATATCGTCCAGCCCCAGTTCCAGCAGCTTCTTTTTACTGGGCCTGGCGGTATTCCTGTCCCAGTCGAGCGCCCCGAGTCCCCAGTAGACCTGGTGTTCGTGGTCGGCGGATACGCCGGCGAGGGGTCCTTCCTTCTGGGGAGGGTCGCCGATAATCCGCGGATGCACCTTCCAATCCGTTAGAGGATTGATTCCTTCCCGCAGATTGAAGGCATGCCGGATGGTCATAATGCGTTCCCCGGTCTTGTCCAGCTCTTCCTGGGTCAGGTCCCAGCCGGTGGCGGCTTTCAGGTTTTCAAGAGTGAAGTTGGTGCCTCCGGGCGGTCCGAAAGCGGCGAACAGGCAGAGTCCGGCGGCGTTGGTGATATGCCCGCCGAAGGCGCCGGGTCCGAATCCCTGGGTGTGGCGGCCGGGGGTGGCGTCCATGTGGTAGCGCGCGGACGCCATGTTGCCCGGATACTGGCCAAACTTCGGGTCGTGCATCCCCAGTTCCTGTCCGCCGATGTGTACCGCGTACTTTTCGGCTCCCTTGCCTATTTTCCCGGCGGCCACCTTGACGCCGTCGGCGAGGATGGCGCCGAGTCCTTCGCGCTTGCACATTTTCTCGGTCATGGCGACGATAGCCCGGTGGTTGCCCCAGGTAAGCTCGATGCCGTCGGTATCGTCTTTGGTCAAAATCCCGTTCTCGTAGCACTCGATGGCAAAGGCAATAATGCTGCCTCCGGAAATGGTATCCAGACCGTAGCTGTTGCAGAGGTGGTTGCACATATTGAGCGATTCCGTATTGGTGTTAAGGCAGAGCGTGCCGAAGGACCCCTGGGTCTCGTACTCGATGCGCCGGATGCCCTCCGGGTACTTGTACTCGCCTTCCCCGGCATGCAGCGACGCCTGGCAGGAGATGGGGCAGTGCCAGCAGGGTTCGGCGCCTTTCCGGTTGTGGGTGGCGGCATCGCCGGAGAGTCCGGAGACGTCCGGTAAATCGACGACGCCCACGCCGCCCCAGTTTTTGACCGGCGTGTCGCCGCTGTGGGCATTGGCATCCGTCATGCTGGTGGTGCCGTACTGGGGCATTTTTTTATTCATCTCGGCCATCGGTCCGGGCGGCGGATTCAGGACGCTGTGGGTCTGTTCCTTTCGCAGGGCGTCCATGCGGGCTTTGTCCGCGATGGGCACTTCCATGTTCCCGGTGACGGCGACCGCCTTCAGCTTCTTGGAGCCCATGACCGCTCCCAGTCCGGAACGTCCGGCTGCCGCGCCCCGCTTGGTGATGATGCAGGCGATTAAGGAGCACATCTCGCCGGCGCGTCCGATGCAGGATACGTGGGTATCCTTGCCGTATTCAGCCTTGAGGGAGTCCTCCGTCTCGTAGGTGTCTTTTCCCCAGAGGTCAGCGGCGTCCTTGAGTTCCGGTTTGCCGTTGTTGATAAGGAGATATACCGGTTTTTTCGATATGCCGGTAAAGAATACGGCGTCGTACCCGGCGAACTTCAGGTAGGGTCCGAAATAGCCGCCGGAATTGGCGTCTCCCCAGCCGCCGGTGAGGGGGGATTTGCCCACTGCCACGTAGCGGACGCCGGTAATCGCGGGCGTGCCGGTCAGCGGGCCTGAAACGAGCCCCAGGATGTTGTCCGGTCCCAGGGGGTCGGCCCCGGCTTTCTGTCTGTCGTAGATGATTTTGGCGCCGAGTCCGTAGCCCCCGATGAAGTCCCGGTACAGGCTTTCATCGGGTTTTTCTTCCTTGGTTTCTCCGCTGGAAAGATTTACGAACAGTATCTTTCCCATATATGCTCCGGCCATAATTAACTCCTTTCACTGGTGTCCATTTAGTCCTTTTTCAATTCTACTCACGGGTTAGTACCGATGTCAAAGAAATGTAACAGGGGGACGTTGTAGATGAGGAATGGTGGAGCCGGGGGGATTCGAACCCCCTACCTCCTGCGTGCAAAGCAGGCGTTCTCCCAACTGAACTACGGCCCCGTATCGACTCAAAAATTATAGCATATCCGGGGACGCTTTATATACCTGCTGCTGCTCCCTTCCTTGTCACTCACGCCTGATATTGCTATACTGGATATGTCGTTTTTCAGGACTTACAACTATGGATTACGAGACGGTTATCGGGCTGGAAGTACATTCCCAGCTATTGACTAAAAGCAAGATGTTCTGCGGCTGCAGCGCCGATTACGCCAGCACGCCCCCCAATACCCACGCCTGCCCGGTCTGCATGGGCATGCCCGGCGTACTCCCCGTTATCAACCAGCAGGCTGTCGAATACACCATGATGACCGCCCTCGCTCTGCATTGCTCTATTTCCGAATATACTAACTTCGACCGCAAGAACTACCTTTATCCCGACCTCATGAAAGGCTACCAGATTTCCCAGTCGTACTATCCAATCGGCTACGACGGCTGGCTTACCATCGACGTCGACGGGCAGGAGAAAAAGATAGGCATCGATAACATCCACCTCGAAGAAGACACCGCCAGGCTGCTGCACCGCAGTACCCCCGGCGGTGAAAATTACAGTCTGGTGGATATCAACCGCTCCGGCGTTCCCCTGATGGAAATCGTCTGCCAGCCGGACATGCGTTCCGCGGAAGAAGCGCGGCAATACCTCGTCAAGCTGCGCAGCATATTGCAGTACCTGGGGGTCTCCACCGGCAACATGGAGGAAGGGAGTTTCCGCTGCGACGCCAACATCAGCGTGCGGCCTGCGGGCGCCAGGGAGCTCGGTCCGAAGGTGGAAGTGAAGAACCTGAACAGCTTCAAAGCTGTCTACCTGGCGATGGAGTACGAAGCGAAGCGACAGCGTAAAGCCGCCGAACAGGGCAAGCCTCTGGTCCAGGAGACGCGGGGCTGGGTGGAGGACAAACTTAAGACCGTCACCCAGCGCACCAAGGAGTACGCCCACGACTACCGTTATTTCCCCGAGCCTGACCTCCCCCCGCTCAATATCAGCCGCGACTGGATAGAGGAAGTCAGGCAGAAACTGCCCGAGATGCCCGAAGCCCGGCGCGACCGCTTTATATCCGACTACGAACTGCCGGGCTACGATGCGGATTTACTCACCAGGGAAAAAGCCATGGCGGAATACTTCGAGGAAAGTGCCGGAATAGATAAGGAGATACCACCGAAAGAGGTCAGCAACTGGCTGCTCGGCGAGGTCAGTCGTATTATAAACGCCGACAATATCGATATCGAAGAGTTCGGTAAAAAGATAAGTCCGCCGATGTTCGCCGGACTGATAAGGAGTGCCCACGGCGCGATTAATGCCGCCACGGCGAAGACAGTGCTGGAAGATATGTACAAGACCGGCATGACCGCCGATGAAATTATCAAGAAAAGCGGTCTCAGCCAGATTAGCGATACCGCAGAGCTTGAGAAAATAGTGGCAGAGGTGATAAACTCTAATGGACAGCCTGTCGCCGACTACAAGGCGGGGAAGGAAGAAGCCCTGAAGTTCCTGGTCGGACAGGTAATGCGGGCAACGAAAGGTCGCGCCAATCCGCAGCTGGTAAATGAAGTGCTGAAGCAAAAACTCGTCGGAGACTCTTAGAGCTGAAGCCTGAACTGGAGAATAAGGAATGGATACTTACCTGTACGTAGCACAGATAGTCGTCGCCGTAGCCCTGATACTGGTCGCCCTGCTCCAGGTGCGGGGCGGTGGACTGGGGGGTATCTTCGGGCAGGCGGATACGGTTTACCGCACCAAGCGAGGCGTGGAAAAAACGCTTTTTCAGCTTACGATAGCCCTGGTAGTAATATTTATCATCCTCTCGATAGTCTCTCTCCGGGTGACCGGCTGACCTGCGGCGGAAGCAAATGAGTGCCGTTATCACCTTTACCACCGATTTCGGTCCGGCTGATGGTTATGTCGCCGCCATGAAGGGAGTGGTGCTGGGCATCAACCCGGAAGCACGACTCATCGATATCTCTCACGCCGTCAAGCCCGGTAATATCTCACAGGCAGCCTTCGTCCTGAAAACCGCCTGCGGATTTTTCCCCCGCCGCTCCATCCACGTGGTGGTCGTCGACCCCGGAGTGGGCACCGACCGGCGGGCGGTTATATTGAGGACGCCCGAAGCCGACTTCGTGGCGCCGGACAACGGGGTCCTGAGCCATGTTATACGACCGTATACATCCGGAATGCCCGTTGATGGCTATCAAAACCTGGAGGGTGTAGAAGCCTGTACTATTACCGAGTCGCGTTTCTGGAGGTCGCCGGTGAGTACCACCTTCCACGGGCGTGATATCTTCGCCCCCGTGGCCGCCCATCTCTCGCTGGGTACGCCCGTATCGGCTTTCGGCAGTCCGGCGGATTCGCTGGCGGTGCTGCCGGTATCCGGCCCGCGCCGTATGCCGGACGGCGCGCTGGCGGGCACTATTTTACACGTGGACAATTTCGGCAACCTGATTACCGATATCGAGTCCGACGACCTCACCGCGGAGACCGGGGATATTACCGTGGAGGTCGGCGGAAAGGTAATTCGAGGACTGAGCCTCACCTACGGCGCCGCCGACGGGCTGCTGGCGCTTATCGGCAGCAGCGGCCACCTGGAAATAGCGTTGAAAGACGGGGATGCCGCCACCTTTATCGGAGCCAAAGTGGGCGACGAAGTCACAATCAGGGTAGTTCCTTGAGAAATATTGTCTTTTTAGGGATTATCGCTATTGACAAATACGAGCGGTGGTGCTACGCTGCATGGCAGGATAATTAAGGAGGTGCGGAGATGCAGGCTTATTGCATGAAGTGCAGGAAAAAGGTAGAGATCAAGAATCCTAAATCGGTTACCCTCAAGAACGGGCGTCCGGCAACCCAGGGAGTTTGCCCCGGCTGCGGCACCAAGGTATTCAGAATCGGCAAGGGCTAATAATCCTATAGCGCGCTCCTCCGATAATGCAACAGTAACCGAAACCAGCACCATTTTCGTAACTCCTGAACGGCAGGCTATCCGTCGGTAGTCCGGGGATTAACCGGGATTGCCGGGTGAATGCGGGGCGATTTTCAGAACACACGGATAACTGATATAGTTATATGTGTGCGAAAATCGGTAGAAAAGGCGCGGTAAGTGCCTTTTTTATTTACTTTTTCCTCTTCCAGACGGTGCCCTGGGGCGTATCTTCCAGCACTATGCCGAGCTTATCGAGTTCGTTGCGTATCTCATCGGCGCGTTGCCAGTTTTTCTCCCTGCGGGCGGCAGCCCTTTCCTCGATGAGCTTGTTGATACGTTCCTGAAGCTCTGCGTCGAGCGGGGCTTCCTCAGGCGACTTAAAGGTCAACCCCAGAATCCCGCCCAGTTCTTTTAGTAATTCGCGGGCCGCGTGTGAGTCATGCGTCGCTTCTTCGGCGCGGTTTATCTCACGTGCGAGGTCGAAGAGAGTGGCTATTGCCTGTGCGGTATTAAAGTCGTCGTCCATTGCCTCGATGAAATTCTGCCGGTAAATATCAACTTTGAGGCCCTTGGTCCCCGGTCCTGCCTTGCTGTCTCCCCCCGCCGCCTGACGCAGCCTTTCCGCCCCCCGTTCCGCCGCCTCCAGCGCTTCTTCCGTGTAGGTCAGCGGGCTGCGGTAGTACGAGCTCAGGATAAAGATGCGGATGGCATCGGCGCTGTACTTTGCCAGGGCGTCACGTATGGTTATCAGGTTGCCCAGGCTCTTGCTCATCTTGTCGGCGCCCATCTGGAGGAGTCCGTTGTGCATCCAGTATTTCACGAAGGGCTTTTTGCCGGTGAAGCTCTCCGACTGCACAATTTCGTTCTCGTGGTGGGGGAAGACCAGGTCCTGCCCGCCACCGTGGATATCCAGCGTCTCGCCGAGATAGCGAAGCGACATGGCGCTGCACTCGATGTGCCAGCCCGGTCTACCCTTGCCCCAGGGGCTGTCCCAGGAAGGCTCGTCCGGCTTGGCTTCCTTCCAGAGGGCGAAGTCCATGGGGTCTTCCTTCTCCTCTCCGATTCCACAGGTTGTCCCGGACCTCATGGAGTCCAGGCTCCGCCTGGACAGCTTGCCGTAGTCCGGCACGTTCCTGACCCGGAAATAGACATTGCCGCCGACCGCGTAAGCGAACCCTTTATCGACTAATCCCTGCACCACCTCGATTATCTTGGGGATTTCCTCGGTGGCCCGGGGGTAGACGTCCGCCCGCAGGATGTTCAGGTTGTCCATGTCCTCGAAGTATCTCTCCGTGTACTTGTCCGTCAGTTCCTTGACCGGAATGCCGAGTCGGTTGGCGGTGGCGATGATGTTGTCTTCCACGTCCGTGACGTTCTCCACGTGCTTGATCTTGTAGCCGCGGAAGGTGAGGTAACGCCGTACGACGTCGAAGACGATGTAGCTCATGGCGTGACCGATATGGGAATCGCTGTAGGGGTTGATGCCGCAGACGTACATCGTTACCACGTCGCCCTGCGGCAGGAACTCCTCTTTTTTACCGGAGAGAGTGTTGAATATTTTCATCTTAAGTCCTTCCAGGTAACCCGGTTATTGTTTAACGGGCGATAAAAAATCGATATTATTTCCGTCCGGGTCCTTGAACCCGAACGCCCTGGCGCGCAGCACCTTCGAATAGAAGTCGACGAGTCCCGGGACGTTATTTGTATTGATGCTTAATCCTGCAAATTTCATTATTCCGTTTCAGGTTTTGCCTCTTCTATCAGGGCTACGGCGTAGGCCGCGATGCCTTCGCCCCGCCCGATTGCCCCCATGCCGTTGTTGGTGCTGGCCTTGACGCTGACCTGCTCGAAGGTGATTCCCAGTACCTGGCTGAAGTTCCGGCGCATGTCGTCGATATACTCGCGGAGTCGCGGTCTTTCCGCCACCACCGTGGCGTCGATGTTGACCGCCCGCCACCCGTTTTCTTCCAGCTTTTCGACTACTTTATCGAGCAGGTACAGGCTGGAGACCTCCTTAAACTCGGGGTCACCGGGCGGGAAGTGCGTGCCGATGTCCCCCAGCGCCGCCGCTCCCAGCAGGGCGTCGATGACGGCGTGGGTCAGGGTATCGCCGTCGCTCCAGCCTTCCAGCCCTTCGTCGAAGGGTATGTGCACGCCTCCCAGCACCAGTTTGCGTCCCGGTTCCAGGGGGTGGGCGTCGTAGCCTATTCCGATTCTCATGTTATTTTTCATATTTCTTCAGCAGCATCTCGGCGATAGCCAGGTCGTCCGGCGTGGTTACTTTAATATTATCATACGAGCCTTGGTAGAGTTTAACCTTGTGTCCCAGCATCTCCACCAGCGAGGCGTCGTCCGTGACGTTGTTGACGTCCTGTTTGTGGGCAATCTGGATGACATCGAAGCGGAAGACCTGCGGGGTCTGTACGGCGCGCAGATTTCGTCTTGGCGGCGTCTGGCGCACTATCCCGTCCTTCTCCACGACCTTGATGGTGTCCGTCACCGGGACCGCCGCCGCGGCTGCCCCGGTCTCCTTAGCCGCTTCCAGCCCGCGTTCTATAAGGTCGGAGGTTACCAGCGGGCGGGCCCCGTCGTGGATGATAACCCAGTCGAATTCCTCCAGACGCTCCAGTCCCGCCGCCACCGAGTCCTGCCGGCGCTCGCCGCCGAGGCAGATATCGGTGACCTTGGACCATTCCGGGCCGGTTACCAGGGCGCGGCACTGCTGTTCTTTCTGGCCGCTTATCACCACGACTATCTGGTCGATGAGCTTGGATTCCTGGAAGGGGCGCGTGGCGCGCAGCAGGACGGGCACGCCCGCCAGCGGGGCGAAGACCTTATCCATGCCCCGCATCCTTTTACCCTCGCCCGCCGCCACGATGATTGCCGCTACTTTTTGTTTTTTAGCGTTCATTGTAGTTCCTCAAGTTAAATTCTACCTCACCCCCTATGTCCCCCTCTCCTTCAAAGGAGAGGGGGAGGTATTGGGAAGAGGGGCTACGCCCCTCTTAGACGCTCCGTTCTACATCAGGACTGCTTAGCCCTTAGGTTTTCTACCCAACAGACCCGCGTTTATTGCCTCCCTCAAGCTCCCCGCGGGTATTATCCGGATATCCTTAGCGGACACGCTTCCGGCGCCCGTTTTGGGTATTATACATTTTTTAAAGCCCAGCCGCGCCGCTTCGTTTAACCTGCGTTCCAGCTGGTTGACCGAACGCAGCTCGCCGCTAAGTCCTATCTCGCCGACGGCGGCTGTCTGCGGGGTGACATCTGCATCTTTGAAGCTGGAGGCAATCGCCAGCGCCATGCCGAGGTCCGCCGCGGGTTCGCCCACGCGCAAGCCACCGGTCACGTTGACCATGATGTCCTGGTTGCCCAGCTTCAGGCCCGACCGCCTGGTCAGCACCGCCGTCACCAGGAGCAGTCGATTAAAGTCCACGCCGTTGGCGGTGCGCCGCGGCATCCCGAAGGCGGTCAGGGTGGTCAGCGCCTGTATCTCCACGAGCAAGGGGCGGCTGCCCTCAATCGTGGGCACGACCGCCGAGCCAATCGATTCCGTCCCGCGCTGGGAGAGGAAAGCCCGCGAGGGGTTCTCCACCTCAATCATGCCCTGTTCCTTCATCTCGAAGACGCCTACCTCGTTGGTGGAGCCGTAACGGTTCTTCACGCAGCGCAATAATCTGTAAGCGCTGAAAGGCTCGCCTTCCAGGTAAAGGACGACGTCGACGATGTGTTCCAGCACGCGCGGTCCGGCGATGGC
>JAFGPF010000026.1 GCA_016926115.1 Dehalococcoidales bacterium
ATAACATCCAGAAGGCCAAAGAGGAAGAACTGCGTTACATCCAGCTCTATGGCAAGGCCAGGATAAACGAGTCTACCTTTGAAACGGTAATCGAGAAGGTCAGAGAGACCATCCAGGCTTACGAAAAGAAGCTGAGGGATCTGCGCCTCAAGCGAGAGTCCATGGAGCGGGTCGAGGCCAATGCCGACAAGCTGATCGAGGCGGCCCGGGTATTCTCAAAGGTACTGCACAACGCCGACTATCCCCTCAAACTGAAGGCCCTCGAAGCCCTGGATATCCAAGTTACCTATACCCCCGAGAAGGATATCGTGATAGACGGGCTCCTGCCTGTGGGCGTTACGGAATTCGGCATGTCGTGCAATTGGTCGTCGACCCCATCGGCTTGAAGTCCTTGGAGTATTTTTCTTTGCCGACGTCCTGCGCTTCGTCGATTTCCAGTAATAGATGGGCGGTGTTGCCGACCACGTTGGCCGTTTCCTCGGCGGAGAGGAATATCACCCGCGCGTCGCCGAGCCGTATGATGTAGCCGAGTTCCGATTTCCACATCCTTCTGAATCCGGCTTCGTTGAGCCTTTCTTCGAGCCGTCTTATGGATATCGCCGCCTGCGGCTTGAAAGTCGGCGAGCACTTAACCAGGTTCTTGCTCTCGTCCATGTAGAGGGTCATCAATGAAAGCTCAAGCTGTGTGGAAAGCTCGTTCTTGCCCCCCTGCCGCGCTATCTCCACCGAGAAGGTCAGTCCCTTCCCCTCGAACACGCTCTCCAGCACCGCCACGGCTACCTCCCGCTGGTACGGCCTCAACTGGTTTAATACGTTCATTACTTCCATGATATTAACGCCATTCGATATTCGTTTTTTATTTTTTTACTACTTTTGTGTATGATTTGTTCGTGAATATTCGTTTTTCGTTTTATGGTAAATCAGCTTCAATACCGTGGCATTCGTTTTTCGTTTTATGTCTACTTAACCAGAGAGCTTTTTAGTTATTACCGCACTGCCGATATTAGCTCCCAGCGGGACCAAAATATCCCTGATGACATTCCCGATTGCATCTTTTAAACCCCGATGCTGTGCCGCAGAAATCTGATAGCGCGTGCGTATCAATTTTTCCAGAGCGCCTGCTGCTTTTATCAGTAGAATTAAATTCCTATCGTCTCCGCCGGAAAGCGCTTTTTTTATCTCAAGTCGCATTAAGGCAATCTCTTCATCAATACCCTCTATATCCGTGGCAAAATTGAAGTCGAGTTGTTCCGCTTCATCGAACACCTTAGCGTAAAAGCCGTGTTTTTTAGCGTTGCGGTTACCTTTTTGCCCGCCTCTTTTTCTCTTTGCTTCTTCGCTCATTCGGTTTGTCCCCCTGGTTCAATACCCTGACGGTCGCCAGCACGATGGTATGCGCCGCCAGGTCCCATCTCTGCTGTTTCACAGCCAATCGTAAAAGGCCCATATTATCCTCCCGATTTCCTAACCTGTAGTTGATATTAGCACAATAGTTCTATTTTCACCACCCGTTTTTGTCGCTTTTTTCGCGCCGCGGTTTGCTATATTCGCGCCCCCGTTATAGAATAGCAACGAGGTAAAAATGACTGTTACCCGGCAACTCTATCAGCTGCAGGAACTCGACCTTGAAATAGAAAAGGAAGAGCAGTCCCTGGCGCAGAAGACCGCCCAACTCGGGGACAGAACGGCGCTCGACGAGGCTAAAGCCAGGCTCGATTCCGACCGTAAAGACCTGGAGGGACTTCACCACCGGCACCGCGATGCCGAAGCCGAGGTGGACGACCTCTTGAGCAAGATTTCCGCCGCGGAAGACCAGCTCTACGGCGGCAAGGTAACCAATCCCAAGGAACTGTCCGGACTCCAGCATGAGGTCGCCACTTTGAAGGAAAAAAGCGACGAACTGGAGAACCAGGCGCTGGAAATCATCGACCAGGTGGAAAACGCTGAAAAGGGCCTCGCCGACGCCACCGAAGCGTACGCCAAGCTCGAAAAAGAATGGCAGCGTGAGCAGCAGCAGTTATCCGCCGAGATAGACAAACTGAAGGAAAGCCTGGCGGACCTCAACGAAAAACGCCGGCAGATGGCAGAACAAATCGACCCCCCTACCCTCAAACTCTACGAAAAAATCAGTCAGCAGAAGCAGCCGGCCGTCGCCAAGGTAGAGCAGGGTATCTGCCGCGCCTGCCGCATTTCGCTTTCCGCCAGCGCCCTCCAGAGAGCGAGGAGCGGACAGGCCGTGCAGTGCGGTACCTGCGGAAGAATCCTGTATATATCCTGAAGGATAGATTGAGCGTATATAAAGTAATTATCAACACCGACGGCGCCGCCCGGGGCAATCCCGGCCCCGCGTCCATCGGCGTCATAATCAAAGACGATAAAGATAAAGTTTTGGCGCGTATCTCCCGCTACATCGGCAGCACCACTAACAATCAGGCGGAATACCGCGCCGTCGTTGCCGCCCTGGAAAAAGCCGTCAGTCTCGGGGCTAAAAACGTGGAATTGAAGTCCGACTCCGAACTCGTGGTGAACCAGTTGAACGGGCGCTATAAAGTAAAAAACGCGGCCCTGCGGCCGCTCTACCAGGAGGTAGTCAAGCTCGCCGGTTCGCTTGAGAAGATTACGTTTTCGTACATACCCCGCGCGCAGAACGCCGGGGCGGACGCGCTGGCGAATCAGGCTCTGGATAAACTCCGCTAAGCCCTAACCGCGCTCCATCCGGGCTAGCTGCTTTTTTCTTTCCTCGGAAGCCTTGTATGCCAGGTACCTGCCGCACCATACGTATATTCCGTAGCAATACTGCTCTTTGAAGTGTTCCGGTATCACCTGCCCGTCATAACCGTCGGCATGATAAGGGCACGTTGCTATATATTCACATTCTGATGATTTCATATCTTTTCCCTGGTTCTAATAAAATTTTACAATAAATAGGGTTAATTCCCCATAAAATTAGCGTTAAAAGAATATTAATATATTCCTTTTTTTGGTTCCTGCGGATGCCGGCCGCGCGTAAAACTCCGCCCTTTATTGACTAACCTCTATCTCTCCACTACACTATAACCGGGTCAAGTAAACCGGGTGACCGCCCCGATTTATTTCGGGGAGGAAAGTCCGAGCTCCACCGGGCATGATGCTGGGTAACACCCAGGAGGGGCGACCCTACGGAAAGTGCCACAGAAACATACCGTCCTTCACTTTGTGAAGGATAAGGGTGAAATGGTGAGGTAAGAGCTCACCGGCGGCCGGGTGACCGGCCGGCCGGGCAAACCCCATCTGGAGCAAGACCGAATAGAGGGACAAAGGGACGCCCGGCCCGTCCCCGGGTTGGTCGCTTGACTCCGATGGCAACATCGGGGCTAGATAGATGGTCACCGTCCTTCACTTTGTGAAGGATACAGAACTCGGCTTACAGGTTTACTTGGCTCGTGTTTTGTCTGATTAACGCTGATTTATACCAGGGCGATGAAGAATATACTTTTTTCTATGTTGACCGCGAACAGATTTTATAAAAGCGTGCTGGCGTTTATCGTTATTCTCGTGCTCGTCCCCTTCTCGGGGTGCCGGCAGACGGAAGCGGATTACCGGCTGGATATCGTCGTTCAGGCGTGGGACCTGCTCTTTGAAGATTATGTTGACCGGGATATTCTGGATGACATCGATTTGAGTCATGCCGCCGTGACTGGCATGCTGGATTCGCTGGACGACCCCCATACCCCGGCTGTCGAAGGGCAGGAGTACCAGGCGGACATTGACCGACTGGAACGGGAGGAAGAGGGTATCAAGCTCATCGAAGAGGCGTGGGACTTGCTGGCGGATGGGATTGCCGACCCGTCTGGTGTGGAAAATCTGAAAAGCGCCGCCATCGTAGGCATGGTAGAAGTGCTGGATGACCCTTATACATCGTACCTGGATATCGAATACTATGAAATAGGGATGAGCAGCCTGGAAGGCGAGTTTAACGGTATCGGCGCCTACGTATCGGTGCAGGAAGACGAACTGGTGATTATCGCCCCTATTGCCGATTCCCCGGCGGACAAAGCCGGTATTAAAGCTGGCGATTTTATCCGGGAAATAGACGGCGAACCCGTCGGCGACATGAGTCTGGCGGAAGCAATCATTAAGATACGCGGCCCCAAAGGCACGCTGGTCGTGCTCCTCGTCCTTCATGAAGGCGATACCGAACCGGTGGAAATCGAGATAATCAGGGACAGGATTGAAGTGCCGAGTGTCCGCTTCGAGATGCGGGGAGACATTGCTTGTATTACCCTGACCCAGTTCTCCGAGCGTACTGAAAGCGAACTGGCGCCGGTAATCCTGGAGTTGAAAGAGGCAAGCGCCCGGGGCATCGTCCTCGACCTGCGCGGCAATCCCGGGGGGCTGCTCGATACGGTGGTGGAGGTAGCCAGTCACTTTATCACGGAGGGTGTACTGGTTCAGGTGAAAAGCAACCGGGGAAAGATAGCCACATTGAAAGCAATGAGAAGCAGCGTAACCACCGACCTTCCGATGGTCGTCCTGGTGGACGGCACCAGCGCCAGCGGCAGCGAGGTCCTTTCCGGCGCTTTACAGGACTATAACCGTGCCCTTGTCGCCGGCAGCAATACCTTCGGCAAGGGCAGCGTCAACGTCCTGCATAAACTCGACGACGACTCCGGACTCTATGTTACTACCGCCCGCTGGCTTACCCCCGACGGTCGCCTCATCGAGGAACAGGGTATCGAGCCCGATATCACGCTCGACCTGACCGGGGAAGACGCCGTGGACTGGGCTATCGACTACCTGACCGGTCTCGATTAACGTAAAAGGGGTGAAGAACATGAGCGATAACCTTACTTATACCGCAAATCAGGCTACACTCTCTATTATACAGGGGGATATTACCGTTCAGGATACGGATGCCATCGTTAATGCCGCCAACTCCGGTCTCATGGGCGGCGGTGGCGTTGACGGCGCCATCCATCGCGCCGGTGGACCCGCCATCCTGGAAGAATGTAAACAAATCGTCGCCCGGCAGGGTCGCCTGCCCGCCGGACAGGCGGTGGTTACCACCGCGGGCAATATGAAAACCAGGCATGTCATTCATACCGTGGGACCCATCTGGCATGGCGGCAGCCAGGACGAGCCGGAAACACTTGCCGGCGCCTACCGTGAGAGCCTGAAACTCGCCGCCGCGAATAACCTGACCAGCGTCTCCTTTCCCTCCATCAGCACCGGCGCCTACGGCTATCCCGTGGACAAGGCCTCGCGTATCGCCCTGAAGACGGTTATCTCCTTTCTTTCGGAGACCACTTCCGTTAAGAAGGTCGTCTTCGTGCTCTTTGATAACCGCACGCTGGAAGCGTATAATAATACCCTCCGGGACATAATGGGGGAGAAAGGCTAAAAATGCTTGTCGTAATGAAAAATGACGCCACCGAAGAGCAGGTGCGCGCCGTCATCGATGAAATAGAGCGTATGGGATTCCGCGGCGTCCCCATGCCGGGCGCCCAGCGGACCGCCGTCTGCATTATCGGCAACAAGGGTCCCGTAGAGGCCTCCCAGTTTCTGGCGATGGAAGGCGTCAAGGAGGCCATTCCGGTCACCAAGCCGTATAAGCTCGTCAGCCGGGAGACCCACCCGGATTCCTCCGTTGTCACCGTCGGCGATGTAAAAATCGGGGACGGGGAGCCGGTCATCATGGCGGGACCCTGCGCCGTGGAGAGCGAGGAGCAGTCGCTTACCATCGCCGGCATCGTCAAAAAGCACGGCGCCACGGTCTTCCGGGGCGGCGCCTACAAGCCACGGACGTCCCCCTATAGTTTCCAGGGCCTGGGAGAGAAGGGACTAAAAATACTCAAGAAGGTGCGCGAGGAGACCGGACTGCTCGTCGTAACCGAGGCTACCGATAATGAAAACCTCGCCATCGTCGAAAAATATGCAGATATCATCCAGATAGGCGCCAGAAACATGCAGAACTACTCGCTGCTCCGCCTCGCCGGGCAGGTTTCGAAGCCAGTCCTCCTCAAGCGCGGCTTCGCCGCCACCATCGACGAGTGGCTCATGGCCGCCGAATATATCATGTCGGAAGGGAACACCCGCGTCATCCTCTGCGAGAGGGGCATAAGGACATTCTCGGATAACACCCGCAATACTCTGGACTTAAGCGCCATACCCTCCATCAAGGCAGCCAGCCACCTGCCCATCATTGTCGACCCGAGTCATGCCGCCGGGCAGCGCGACTATGTTATTCCCCTGTCGAGGGGGGCTATCGCCGTCGGGGCGGACGGGCTCCTGGTGGAGGTGCACCACGACCCCGCCCACGCCCTGTCCGACGGAATGCAGTCGCTCTACCCCGAGCAGTTCGAGGAACTGATGCGGGAGATAGGCAGACTCAAGCAGTACCTGTAAAAATTACCGGTACTAATTTTTCAAAGTGACACAATTCGAGTGTGAAGAGCGGGTAACTAGCTTTGTGTTGTTTTTAGAGTTATATTAAGAATAAAGGGGGATTCTTTATACCTCACCCCCTGACCCCCTCTCCAATCAGCGGCTTTGAGGCAAATTAGAAGATAATTTGATTGGAGAGGGGGATGAAATTTGAGAGGGGGCTGCGCCCCCTCTCGCTACGCACTCCCGCTGGAGGGAGGGGAGATAATCAAGAAAGAGGGGCTTGAAGCCCCTCTTTTTCAATTCCCGGCGACAAATATCCTAGGGGATAATTGGAGAAGGCTGCGTTACGGACGTCTCGCTGTACGTGCTGACCGCATGATACAGGGAAGCAAATGCCATGGTTATCCACATTATAGAGATAATCACGCCCACGCCGAAGCATATCAACCCCGCGATAAAGATAGGGATAGCCAGCAGGCCGATGAGAAAAACCTTCCAGGCATGGCCGTTAGTCATGCGCCAGCTGGTCTTGACCGCTTCGATTACCTCCATCTTCCTGTCCACCACCAGATACGGGGTAAACGCCAGCTTACAGGCAAAGATAATACCCGGTATGATGATAAGAACCAGCCCAATAACGACAATAACACCGACAAGTACAGACGCAAGGACAGCATTCCAGTAGTTCTGAAACGCCGTGAACATGTCTTTTATTTCTACTTTATCTCCCCTGGCGGCTTTAAGATAGGAGTAACTTACGCCATAGTCAATAGGTCCAAGAACCAATATTCCGTAGGCAATAGCTACAATTGTCAGAAAAGCACCGGCACCACCCTGTGCCCATCCACTCACTCCAGATGGCAGGCTGATAACCCAGGCTATAAGCCCTATCAAGAAAAGCTCCAGGAAATATTTCCAGAGCTGCCGCCAGCCATTGCCATAGGACGAACCTACCCCCGGCTTGATAATGATAGAACCCGACGCTACATTGCCGCCTGCTTCCATATTCGCGCTCCTTATATAGTAATGACTGCTTGAACATAAAATACACTAACGCGATAAAGCTGTCAATTGAGAGTGCCCTTTGACAACCAAAAACAGCTATTGTAATATTAGGCAATTGACTATTCAGGTGTCATCAGGAGGTCCTCTATGAACGCGGAAAATCAGGCATATCCGTTGACTCTCAAGGGGGAACTTACCATACCTCCAAGCCGGGGGTGGTGGCTGCTCAAGTGGCTGCTTGGAATCCCGCATTATATTTGTCTAATCGGCCTGTGGATAGCCTTCATCGTGGTGTGGATTATCACCTTCTTCGCCATCCTCATCGCGGGCAAACACCCGAAGGGACTGTTCGACTTTAAGGTCGGCGTCCTGCGCTGGTCGTGGCGGGTGGGCTTCTACAGCTATGAAGCGCTAGGCACTGACAAATACCCGCCCTTCAGCCTCGATCCCGACCCCGATTACCCCGCCGACCTTGAGATACCTTACACCGAGAAAATGTCGCGCGGGCTGGTGTTAGTGAAATGGTGGCTTCTGGCTATTCCTCACTATATTATTACCGCCTTATTCCAGGGAGGCGGGGGCCAACAAAGCAGGGTCGGCCTTACTTTTATTCTGGCAATCTTCGGCGTGATAGCGCTGCTGTTTACCGGCAAGTATCCCGCAGACATCTTTAAACTGGTAGTTGGCATGAACCGCTGGTCTTACCGCGTGGCGGCATACGTGGGGTTAATGACGGATAAATACCCGCCCTTCCGGCTCCGGGACGACTAGCCTTCCGGCTGGCATTTGGGGCAGAAATAAGTTCCGCGTCCCCGCACGACGATGCGCCTGACGGGCGTGCCGCAGCGGGGACAGTCCTTTCCCACGCCGTGGGCCACGTTGAATTCATCATGGGCGGTGCCAGGACTGCCGTCGGGTCTTATGTAATTGCGTATGCTGGCGCCCTTTTCTTTAAGCGCCTTCAGCAGCACCCGCCTGATTGAAGCATGGAGTCGCCGCACCTCATCATCGGAAAGGC
The DNA here is from genome assembly GCA_016926115.1 of Dehalococcoidales bacterium. Next base: position 8,390 of record JAFGPF010000026.1, read on the forward strand.
TCCCCGCCGGTCGGGTGGGATTGATTCGAGCATCGAACAGGGATTCGTCGGCGTACATGTTGCCGATTCCGGCGATGATTGACTGGTCGAGGATGACGGGTTTTACCGGGGCGGTGCGGTTACGCAGGATTTCAGCCAGGACTTCCGGTGTAAAATCGTCGTCCAGCGGCTCGGGTCCCAGCTTAGCCAGGACGGCGCTATCGTCTTCGTCCAGCCACATCACCCCGAACTTGCGCGGGTCCCAGAAATGCAGCGCCGTACCGTTATCAAGGTGGAGCACGGCGCGGGTAAATCGGTCGTCGGACGGATTGATAATCAGCGAGCCGGTCATCTTCATGTGCATGACCAGCACCCCGCCGGCATTCAGGTGAAAGAAGAGGTACTTGCCGCGCCGGGAAATACCATTGATTTTCCGCCCGACGATACGCGAAGTGAACTCTTCTACCGACGGCTGCCTGACGATACGTTCCCAGAACAGGTCGACGCCGGTAATCGTGCGCCCGAGGACATAGGGCAATAGCTCGGTGCGTATGGTCTCGACTTCAGGCAGTTCCGGCATTAGGTATTTAATATCCCTTTCTCAAATAGGTATTGAGTATTTGTTAACCTCTCCCCCTGTATCCCTCTCTCCTGGCAAGGCTTCCAGCAGGAGAGGGGGAATCTTTTTTAAAAAGAGGGGCTTCGCCCCTCTTAGACTCCCTGTTACTATAATAACGCTAGATCCGCCGTCACTTCATCTCTCCCCAGTTCCTGCCGGCTTTGGTATCCACCTTGAGCGGGACGGTCAGTTCCACCGCCGAGTCCATTATCTCCGTCGCCAGCTTGCGCATGGTATCCATCTCATCATCGGGCACCTCGAAGACAAGCTCGTCGTGCACCTGGAGCAGCATCCTGCTCTGCAACTTCCGCTTCTCCATCTCGCGGTAAAGGTTAATCATCGCCACCTTGATAATGTCGGCGGAGGTGCCCTGCACCGGCATGTTGATGGCCATGCGCTCGGCGGACTCCCGTACTTGCCGGTTAGCCGAGTTGATATCGGGGATATAGCGCCGTCTGCCCAGCAGCGTCTGCACGTAGCCCTGCCGCCGCGCCAGCTCCTTGGTATCGTCGAGGTACTTGCGTATGCCCGGGTATTTCTCGAAGTAAGCCTTGATGAATTTCCCGGCTTCCTCGCGGGAAAACTCGGTAGCCTGCTCCAGTCCATAGTCGCTCATGCCGTAGATAACGCCGAAGTTCACCGTCTTGGCGAACCGCCGCTGGTCCGGGGTTATCCTTGATGCGTCCACGCCGAAGAGCCGGGATGCGGTGGCGGCATGGATATCCTCATCGTGTTTGAACGCCTGCATAAGGCCCTCGTCGCCGGAGAGGTGGGCCAGGGCGCGGAGGTCTATCTGGGAATAGTCCCCGCCCAGCAGGCTGGCACCGGAAGGGGCGATAAACGCCTGCCTTACCTGACCCCCCAGTTCGCCGCGGACGGGGATGTTCTGCATATTGGGGTCGCTGGAGGAGAGCCTGCCGGTGGTCGTCCTCGTCTGGTTGAAGCTGGTATGGATACGTCCGGTCTTCGGGTTTACCAGGGCGGGCAGCGCATCTATATAAGTGGACTTTAGCTTAGTAAGCTGGCGGTACTGCAGGATATCGCCGGCAATGGGATGAACGAGGCGGAGTTCCTCCATGACCGATGCCTCGGTGGAGTATTTGCTCTTGCCCCGGCGCGTGGTGGGCAGCTGCATTTCTTCGAAGAGGACTTTGCCGAGCTGCTGGGGTGAGTTGATATTGAACTCGTGCTTGGCTTCCTCGAATATCCTGCCCGCCAGCACGTCCACCTGCTCGCCGAGACTTTTCGACATTTCCTGCAGGATTGCCGTATCCACCGCCACGCCGTTCCTCTCCATGAGCAGCAGGACGGGGACGAGGGGCATTTCCACATCATCGAACAGCTTCATCAAGCCTTCCTTTTGAAGGTCTTTATCAAGAAGCTGCACCAATCTAAAGGTCATATCGGCGTCGGCGCAGGCGTAGTCGGAGGCCTGTTTGATGTCAACCTGCGACATCGATATCTGCTTCTGACCGGTGCCGATGAGGTTCTTAATAGGCGTCATTTCGATACCTAGCCGGCTAAAAGAAAGAGCCTTGAGCCCAAGGGCATTTTCGCCGAGGAGATGGGCGGCAATCATGGAGTCGAAGGAAAGCCCGGCGACGCTTACGCCCTGCTCCGCCAGCACATGCATGTCGTACTTGGCGTTGTGCGCCCACTTGGATATCCCGGCGTCCTCGAAGACGGGCTTGAGGCGGTCGATGACCTGCTTTAGAGGCAGCTGGGTTACCTCGTCGAGGATGACGTGGCCGACAGGTATGTAGTACGCCTTGCCCGATTCCACCGCCAGGGATATACCGACAAGCCCGGCGGTCATGGGGTTGAGTCCGGTGGTCTCGGTATCGAAGGCGAAGGACTTCGCCGAGGACAGCTTGCCTGCTAAATCGTCGAGGTCTTTGGAAGATGCGACGACTTGATAATCTCCGGAGGCGGGAGAGGCCTCCACTTTTACGGACTCGCCCTCCCCTTCCCCGCCGGGGAGTTTTGTTAAGAGGCTGTAAAACTCGAGCTCGCGGAAAAGGTCGGCGGCGTGCCGGCGGTCGTACCGTGCGACGCTGCACTTTTCAAGGTCGAGGGTAACGGGCGTCTGCATGACGATGGTGGCGAGTTCTTTGCTCTGTCGTGCCTTGTCCTCGTTGTCGCGCAGGAGCGCCTGCGTCTTGGGGGGAGTGACGTCGTCGAGGCGTTTATATATATCGTCGAGGGAGCCGAACTGCTGAATGAGCTTGACGGCGGTCTTCTGCCCGATGCCGGGGACGCCGGGGATGTTATCCGATGAGTCCCCCATGAGGGCCTTGAGGTCGGCGATGCGCTCCGGGGGCACGCCGTATTTTTCCCTGACGGCGGGGGGGTCGAACAATGTGGTATCGCTGAACGTCCTGCCGGCGCGCGGGTAGAGGACTTTGACGTGGGGGGAGACGAGCTGCATGGTATCGGCGTCGCCGGTGACGATGACGGTATCGACGCCCCGCTTGGCCGCCTGCCCGCTCAGCGTGCCGATGACATCGTCGGCTTCATACCTGTCGACCTCGAAGATGGGGATATCGAAGGCTTCCACCAGTTCCCTGACCCTGCCGAGCTGACCGGCAAGCTCGTCCGGCATGGGGGGACGCTGGGCTTTGTAGTCGTCGAAAAGCTCGTGGCGGAAGGTGGGGGCGGCTTTATCAAAGGCGACGGCGCAATGGGTGGGCTTGAGGTCGTTGATGACCTTGAGGAGCATGGAGGCGAAGCCGAAGACGGCGCTGACGACCTCGCCCGTTTTGGAGACGGTGAGGGGTTTTTCCTGCCGGTAACGGGTGGCGCCGAAGGCGTGGTAAGCGCGGTGGACGATGGCGTTGCCGTCAAAGAGGACTAAAAGGGGCTTTTCCATGGTTTTATTATAGCAGAGGGGGGAAGGGGAGGGGAAAGTTATGAATTAGAGTAGAAATGGTATTAAATATACCAACGTGAAGACATCAGGTGAACCTGAAAAGGAGGATATATTTTTATATATTCATTTAGTATTTTAACTCTAATGATATCCATCTCACGCGCAGCAGTTGGAGAAACAAAAAATACTGGGCAATCCGGGTCTCCACAGCCACATGGCTTGATTTCACCCTGCCGTAAGAAAATATCATATGTAGCCCTTAATTTGCTTAACATACGCTCAATTTTATTGAGTGTATCCCTTATTAACTTATCTTTCACTTGATGCCTGCTAGGTATCCTTCTTATTTCAGTTCCATCTCTCAAACGATGAATACCAGTGTTAAGTGCTTCAATGGTATCAGATATAGCTTTCTTAAAAGCGGGGATAGAGCTTTCTTGGTTAAAAGGTGTATAAAACGCTGGTCTATCAAACAGCCCCGCCATTAATGTTAGAATCTCATTATCATCTATAGGTTCAAGCTTTGACAAAAAACTCTGTATCTCTTTAGGAGAATCAGGAAATGCCTCGCCTCGTACGAAACGTTGAAGAAGAGATTCGGCTTTTGCACGTAGCATCTCTTCAAATTCTTGCCCAGACCATATAGAACAATAATATATATCCTTGTTTTTAGCATATATTTTAACTTTGTCTCTCATTCTGGCGGATAAATTGCTACCAGCAACCAAGATAAATTCATTTGGTAAACCATTAGGGGCTGATACTATTTTATCTAGGTCTTTCCTTATTTTTTCATAAGATAGAGGATGTCTATTGGCGCATTGTACACAGACTTTTACCTTACTATCTTCACGTTCACCCCATATATCACGACCAAGGTCTGCACCAACCTGCCCGTACCATTCTAGAGTACTCCACTGTTCAGTACGAAGGAGATAAGCAAACACTAAACGTTCAAATTGTTCGCCACTAAAGTCTTCAAAATGTATCTTTTGCACTAGTGTAGCTGGTTTAGCCATACATTAATTCTACCACATTATGTCAATATTATTCCCCGGTAATAAATCAATACCAAATCTTACGGGTTGAACCGTAGATGCCCCGAGGGTGGTTTGGGTGGGAATAGATACAAACCGGAAAATTATATCAATCTATCCCCCTAGCCCCCTTCCTTTAACAAAGGAAGGGGGTATTTTTACAAGTAAATCAGTGAGTATTTCTTTTTATTATAATCAAAGGCCAGGGCTGTGCATTAGGTTAAAGGACGCCGCCTCCTTTTGCCCCAGCGGGTGATTTTCTTCCCACCCGGTCCCGCCCGCGCGGCTTTCGTGGCTAAAACCGTAAAGAACTTCGGGATAAACGATTGATGAGACGAGGGCGGTGGGGTGGGAATTCTTCGACGGGCTCAGGATGAGCGGGGGGCGGGGAGTTAAGGGGTCTCC
>JAFGPF010000027.1 GCA_016926115.1 Dehalococcoidales bacterium
GCCGCGGTCGACGCCGTGGAAAGGTACGCGGCTCTTCAGGCGGAAATCAAGGAACTGGAGACGCAGCTAAACGAAGCCAAGCAGACGATTATCGATTACTGCCAGTCCGAAGACCTCAACCGGGTCTACGGCAGCGAGTACGAGATTACCTATAAGCTTGTAGAAAGGACAGGATTCAGCGAGGACGAGGTCAGAACCATACTGGAACCGGATGGACTCTGGGAGAAGGTGCTAGGCTTCGACGAGAAGCGTCTTAAGGAGCTTCTCGCCGACAAGTCTACGGCAGGTGAAATCAAGAAGAAGCTGGAGTCCGTCAGGCGCATTACGTCGACCTTCCCCCAACTGCGACTGAAAAGACGTACTGAAGAAGAAGAGGAATAACAGGGGGTTGCTCTTGGCAAGGATATTACTGGTAAGACACGGACAGACCAAGCTGCACCAGGCGGACAGGTTCTGGGGCAGTACCGATATCGCGTTAAGTGATACCGGTATCAAACAGTCGGAAAAGCTGCACGACCGACTGGCTAAGGAAAAAATCAGCGCCGTTTACACCAGCACGCTGAGTCGCGCCCGTGCGACCGCGGATATCATCGTTGCCCGCCGAAAGGTAAATATCACCGCCTGCAAGGAACTGAACGAATGCAACTTCGGCTATATCGAAGGCCTAACGTTCAACGAGATACAGCGACTGCACCCGGAGCTTGCCGAAGAACTGCTCAACTGGAAGGCGGTTTCATTTCCCGGGGGTGAAAGCATGGAGGACCTGGAGGGACGTGTAAGCAGCTTCCTGGAAAGACTGGACAGGCACAAGGAAAAAGAAACGGTACTTATCGTATCCCATGGAGGTCCCCTGCGACTCATCATCTGCAACCTGCTGGGCGTGGGACTGGAGCACTGGCTGAAGTTGCGGATTGAACAAGCGTCCCTCAGCATTGTGGAAACGTATCCCCAGGGCAATATTTTAACCCTGCTTAACGATACTTCCCATCTCAAGATATAGGAGGCAATATTCCGAGAGTATTCGCTTCATGGAGCGGCGGCAAGGACTGCTGTCTCGCCCTGTACCGGGCGAAGGCAAGCGGACTGGAGGTCGTCTACCTTGCCAACACAATCAGCGGAGACGGAGAACGCTCGCGCAGTCACGGCATATCCGCCGCGGTCATCAGGAAACAGGCGGAGGCACTGGGCATCCCCATCATGCAGCAGCGCACCGAGGGAGATAACTACGAAGCCCAGTTTATCACCATGCTCAAGGTCTTTAAAAAGGAAGGCATTGAAGGCGGCGTCTTTGGCGATATCGACTTCAATGCGCACCGCGAGTGGATTGAAGGAGTATGCCGGGAAGTAAGCATGAAACCGTACCTGCCGCTATGGGAAGAAGACCAGAAGAAGCTCATGGAAGAATTCATCGACGCCGGATTTGTTGCCGTGGTTATCGCTGCTAAAGCTGAACTCTTCGGGGAAGAAATACTGGGAAAACAGATAGACGGAGACTTTATCAAAAGTATGGAGAAAATGAGCAAGACCAAAGGTGTTACCCCCTGCGGCGAAGCCGGAGAGTACCATACGCTGGTCATCGACGGGCCGCTTTTCAAGAAACGACTGGAAATAACGGAGAGCCGCCATGTGGAGAGGGAAGGCATACATTTTCTGGATGTTTTAAACCTGGAACTCAAACCTGTTACACGAGAAGCTAAATGACCAGGATAATCGCTAAGGTAATATCCCAGAAAGGCACCTGCGACGCTGGCCACAGGGTCGGGGATGAATTCGTCATCGGTCAGACAACTCCCCTAGGTATGTGCTCCTGGGCGTTTTATACGCTGTTCCCCTTTGCCGAGCCGCTTGAGTTCGGCGCGGCTTTCCCCTGGGAAAAAGACCCGTCCAAAGCCCGTGTAGCCTGCCCTGACCCGGATAACCCGGTGGTATTCGAGCTAAGACGAGTGGAATAGCAGAATTATAGCAACTCTAGAACCAGAACAGCAAGAGTTCTTTTATATTCCACCCTGCTACCATGCATAAAAGCAGAATAGCCGGTATCAACCATCTCCCCGGGACAAACCAGCTTATCAGCACCGGTATGCCGAACTTGAGTATCGCCAGCTTGGTAACTGAATCCAGCGACCCTCTTAAGAGAGGATTCAGCTCCGGATAACCGGAACGAGCCGCCAGCAAGGTCAAGACAAGGTCGAGCAACTGCAAAGACAGGAAAACCGCTTTGAGGATTGTATCAATCCTGTCCCGTTTCCTGGTCCTGTATACTATGTAGCCGATTGGTCCCGTGATATGCTGCCCGAGCGACATTTACTCTTTCCTGCGATTTCTTTTTAACGTTTACGTCCTCAAGATAATCCGTGGGCAGAGAATATTTGATAAATATAACCCGCAGAAAAATGAACAATGCATAAAATTCCGTTATTCCCATAGTTACTTTTTCACAATTAAGCCCTGTGCTATACTTTAGGAAAGATATTCAAGACGAGGGTATTCCGTGACCATTCCCGATGATGTAAAAGCCAGAATCGAGCAGCTAAAGACCGAAATCAACCACCATAACTACCGCTATTACGTGCTGGACAGCATAGAAATCAGCGACGCCGAGTACGACGACCTGATGCGGGAGTTGAAGAGGCTGGAGGAAGAGTACCCGCAGTTACTCACGCCGGACTCCCCCACCCAGAGGGTCGGCGCCGCCCCGTTGGAGGCTTTCGGGGTGGTGGAACATCCCCAGCCCCTGCTTTCGCTGGGTAACGTCTTCTCCAACGAAGAACTGCTGGCATGGTACACGCGTACGGTCAAGCTGGCGGGCAACACACAGTTCGACTTTGTCGGCGAGCATAAATACGACGGACTTGCCGTAGCCCTCACCTACGCGGACGGTAAGCTGGTGACGGGCGCCACGCGCGGCGACGGCTTCCGCGGCGAGAACATCACCCAGAACCTGAAGACCATCCGGAGTATCCCACTCTCCGTATCTAAAGACGCCCCGCCCCGCTTCGAGGTGCGGGGGGAGGTCTATCTGTCCAAGACGGGCTTCCACAAGCTGAACAAGGAGAGAGAGGCGGAGGGACTATCCCTCTTCGCCAACCCCCGTAACGCCGCCGCCGGCTCGGTGCGCCAGCTGGACTCGCGCATCACCGCCAGACGCCCGCTGGATATCTTCATCTACATGCTGGGCTGGGCGGAGGGCAAGACAATCCCGGATACCCACTGGGAAACCATGGAGTGGCTGAAAACGCTGGGTTTCAAGGTTAACCCAAACAACCGCCGACTGAAAAATATAGAGGAAGTAGAAGAATTTTATAAGACATGGGAGACGCGGCGTGAGAGCCTCCAGTACGAAGCCGACGGCATAGTAATCAAGATAAATCAACTCGCCCTGCACACGGAGCTGGGTGACGTAGGCCGCGAGCCCAGGTGGGCGATTGCCTACAAGTTCCCGGCCGTCCAGGGCACCACCGTCCTGAAAGACATCGGCATCAGCGTGGGGCGGACGGGCACGCTCAACCCCTACGCCATCCTGGAGCCGGTCGCGGTGGGGGGCGTAACCATCAGGCAGGCTGCCCTGCACAACGAGGACGACATCCGCCGCAAGGATATCCGCATCGGCGATACGGTCGTTATCCAGCGCGCGGGAGAGGTCATCCCGGAGGTGGTGGGGCCGATTGTCAGCAAGCGCACCGGAAAAGAAAAGGAGTTCAGCCTGCTGGAAAAACTGCCGAAGAACGATAAGGGACAGCCCGTGTGCCCCGAGTGCGGGGGCGAGGTCATCAGGCCGGAGGGCGAGGTCATGTATTACTGCGCCAACGCCGCCTGTCCCGCCCAGGCGCAGCAGCGCATCGAGCACTTCGCCTCGCGGGGCGCCATGGATATACGGGGTATAGGGGAGAATATGAGCGCCGCCCTCTATCGGGAGGGCCTGATAAAAGACGCCGCCGACCTATATTCTCTCAAGAAAGACCAGCTTGCCGGTCTAGAGAAAATGGGCGATAAAAGCGCCGAAAATATCATGAAAGCCATCGAAACCAGCAAGGCAAGAACGCTGGCGCGGGTCATCTTCGCCCTCGGTATCAAGCATATCGGCGCGGAGATGGCGGAGGTGCTTGCCGGAGAGTATCACAACATCGATGAACTCGCCAGGGCTACAAGAGACGAACTGATGGAAATAAGCGCCGTAGGCCCGAAGATAGCGGACAGTGTTACCGCCTTTTTCCGGCAGGAGAATAATGCCGATATCATCAGGAAATTTAAAGAGGCCGGAGTCAAGCTGGAGGAGACCGCCAAAGTTCGCGGAGAACTACCTCTATCCGGTAAGGAGTTCGTGGTTACGGGTCGACTGGAATCTCTCTCCCGTCCGGAAGCGGAGGCAAAGATAAAAGAACTCGGTGGCGCCGCCAAGGGCAGCGTGACCCGCAAGACCGACTACGTAGTCGCCGGCGCCGACCCCGGTTCCAAGCTGGCGCGCGCCCGGGAACTGGGCATTACGGTACTCGATGAAAAGGAGTTTCTCAAGCTGTTAGAATTATAACACCATGAAATTAATCGTTGGACTGGGGAATCCCGGATTTTTATACACGCGCAACCGGCATAACGTCGGTTTCATGTGCGTCAAACACCTGGCCAAGATACAGGAAATACGCTTCGACCGCAAGCAGGGACAGGCGCGCACGGGCATCGGCAATATCGCCGGCAGGCGGGTACTGCTGGCGCGCCCGCAGACCTACATGAACGCCAGCGGCGAATCGGTCAGCGCCCTCGCCAGAAAGCTCAATGTCAATCCGTCAGATATTATAATCATCCACGACGACCTCGACCTCCCGCCGGGGAAAATACGCCTCCGACTCGGCGGCGGGTCCGGCGGGCACAAGGGAATCGAGTCCATCATCGCGCGACTCGGCAGCAAGGACTTCTACCGTGTAAGGGTCGGCGTGGGACGACCGGACACTCCCGCGGAATCTCCCGCCGAAAAAGAAGAGGCGGTCATCGCCTACGTCCTCTCCGACTTCACCAGCGACGAGAAAAAAATCATAGATAAGATTATTCCCGATGTCAGCCAGGCGATAGTCAGCCTGCTCACCGAGGGGCTGGATATTGCCATGAACAAGTTCAACTAATTTTCCTCTACGCTCATTCTGAGCCTGTCGAAGAATTCCCACCCAAACCGCCTTCGTATCTTCTCCGGCTTATCCCGCCAGTTTCTCTTTTGCTATACTCCAATCCCCGATGTTATAATTTTCATATCTAAAGGATATTGATTTTGAAAGACAAACTCATATTCATCGGGGTCATCGGCGGGGGTAAGGTCTCACCGGAGGTAGCCTCCATCGCCGAAGAAGTGGGGCGGGAGATTGCCCGGCAGGGCGCGGCGCTGGTCTGCGGGGGACTCGGCGGCGTGATGGAAGCCGCCTGTAAAGGCGCCGCTGAAGTCGGCGGGCTGACCGTCGGCATTCTCCCCGGTGACAGCCGTCTGACCGCTAATCCCTACGTAAAAATACCAATCGTTACCGGACTCGGCCACGCCCGGAACGTGGCGGTGGTCAAGTCTTCCCAGGCGTTAATCGCCATCGACGGCAGCTACGGCACGCTCACGGAAATCGGGCACGCCCTGCAGAACGGCATCCCGGTTATCGGTTTGAATACATGGTCGCTGGCGATTGACGGAAAGACCGACGATAGTATAATACACGCCGCCAGCCCGAAGGAAGCGGTAAATAAAGCCATCGAAATTGTAAGGAACGGCGGTAGTAGTGAGTACTAAAGAAGCAAAAGCGATAAAGACGAAACGATATTTAACTCCCGCCCTGATTTTTGGTCTCCTAATTCCGGTTACCAGCGTGATAACGGCGACTATTTCCTGTAATCCTGACATGCCCCGAAAACTCCTCCCGGCTTACTACCTGAGTATCCAGTTCCCGATAGACGAAAAAGACATCAGCACCCTCACGATAAAGCGGGGAGACTCCGCGACCCTCCCGGTTACCGTAACCTCCAATTCGGAGACACCTATCTCCATCCGTCTTATCCAGAACGACCAGCGTACATTGCCGGAAATAATCGCGTTTGAAAGCGGGCATGAATACGTCACACTGCAACCGGGGGAGTCCACCACTCTATATGTTACCTTCACTGTTTCCGAATTCGCTACACCGGGCAAATACAACACAGGCATACACGGCGAACTCAAGGATCCCGTCGAAGACCGCGCTCTCATGACCCAGAGATACAACCTGGTTGTAACCGATAGCTAATTTGAGGGGGAGGGAAAAATGTCAACGATTGAAAACGTAAAAGCCATGGAAATACTCGATTCCCGCGGCAATCCCACGCTGGAGGTGGAGGTGGAACTGTACGACGGCACGCTGGGACGCGCCGCCGTGCCATCCGGCGCCAGCACCGGCACGCACGAAGCCGTGGAGCTCCGCGACGGCGATAAGTCGCGGTATAACGGCAAGGGAGTCCTCAAGGCGGTAGCCAACGTCAACGACATCATCGCCGGAGTAATCATCGGAATGGACGCCGAAGACCAGGCGGCACTCGACCACGCCATGATTGAACTGGACGGCACGCCGGACAAATCGCGACTCGGCGCTAACGCCATCCTGGGCACGTCGCTGGCAGCCGCCCATGCCGTTGCCAGACTCACGGATATGCCCCTCTACCGCTACCTCGGCGGCGTGAGTACCTATACGCTGCCCGTGCCGATGATGAACATCCTCAACGGCGGCAAGCACGCCGCTAACTCGACCGATTTACAGGAGTTCATGGTGATGCCCGCAGGAGCTAAAAATTTCACCCACGCCATGCAGATGGGCGCCGAGGTCTACCACGCCTTGAAAAAGGTCCTCAAGGACAGGGGTCTGGATACCAACGTCGGCGATGAGGGCGGCTTTGCCCCCTCCCTGCCGTCGAACAGGGACGCGGTGGAGGCAATCCTGGCAGCCATCGAGTCCGCCGGCTACAAAGCAGGCAAGGACTGCTATATCGCGCTCGACCCCGCCTCCAGCGAGTTCTTTGAAAACGGCAAGTACGTGCTCGCCCGTGAAGGCAAGACGCTGACCCCCGCCGAGATGGTCGACTATTATGTCAAGTGGGCAAACGAATACCCTATCATCTCCATCGAGGACGGCATGGCGGAGGACGACTGGGAAGGCTGGCAGCTTATTACGGAAAAACTGGGCGATAGAGTCCAGCTCGTCGGTGATGACCTTTACGTTACCAACGTCAAGCGCCTCACCCGGGGTATCACGCAAAAGGCGTCCAACTCCATCCTCATCAAGCTCAACCAGATAGGCACGCTGACAGAGACCATCGACGCCATCAGGATGGCGCAGCAGGCCGGCTGGACGGCTATCGTCAGCCACCGCTCCGGCGAGACCGAGGATACCACCATCGCCGACCTTGCCGTGGGCTTGAACACGGGGCAGATTAAGACCGGCGCGCCCTGCCGCTCCGAGCGTACCGCCAAATATAATCGACTCCTCCGCATCGAGGCGGAGTTGGAAGACAGCGCCAGCTACGCCGGAATGAAGTCTTTTTATAACCTGAAAGGGGAAAATGCCTGAAATCACGCCCGGAATCATCTTGATTAAGCTGCCCATAGGCGAAATAGACGACGTGGGGGGACCGCCCCATATCAACGCCTACCTCGTCCGCGGGGACAACGGGTATCTCCTCGTGGATGCCGGCTGGAACACGGACTCCTCGTTCGGGACCATGCATAACACCCTGGTAAAAAACGGGCTGGGGTTCGAGGAAATATCCCAGATATTCGTCACCCACGTACACCCCGACCACTACGGCATGGCGGGAAGAATAAAGAAGCTCTCCGGCGCTACCATCGCCATGCACCCTATCGAAAAGGACTTAATCGACCCCCGTTATGTCCACATGGAGGAACTCCTTCACCAGACCGACAGCATGCTCGTCGACAACGGCGTTCCGCACGACCAAATGGTAAAACTCCGGGATGCCACCGTAGGGCTGGAGAACTTCATCGACCCTACCCCGCCCGATATCACCCTCCGCGACGGCGATACCGTCACTACCGGCGAGTTCACCTTCCAGGTAATCTGGACGCCGGGGCATTCATCGGGGCACCTGTGTCTCTATGAGCCGCAGAAGAAAATCCTGCTCTCCGGCGACCATATCCTACCGAGGATTACCCCCAATATCAGCGTGCACCCGCAGTCTATCGAAAACCCGCTGGGTCGTTATGTAGAGTCGCTGAAAGAACTGAAGAAACTGAATGTAGAACTCGTCCTGCCCGGCCATGACGAGCCCTTCACCGGGTTCGCCGCACGCATCGACGAGATAATTCACCACCACGAACTGAGAAGCCGGGAGATACTTGATAAGATTGAGGGCGAGCCCAGGACCACTTACCAGATAGCCAGGTTAATCACCTGGGGAGAGAACTCCCGCTGGCAAGACCTCCCCGAGTTTCACCAGAGAATGGCTATCTTCGAGACGCTGGCGCACCTGGAGATGATGGCAAACGAGAGCATCGTCACCAAATTACCCGGAAAAGGCATTATATATTACCGCCAGAACTGATATAATATAACTAAATCAGATGAAAGAAATCGGCGTCACCACTACCGTTCCAGTAGAGGTTCTGATAGCCGCCGGGTATCAGCCAATCGACCTGAATAACGTCCTCGTCGCCGACCACAATCCGGGACGTCTCATCACCATCGCCGAGAGGGCAGGCTTTCCCCTCAACTGCTGCAGCTGGATAAAGGGTATTTACGGTGCCTGCATGGATATGGGCATCCGCGACGTCCTCTGCGTTACCAGCGGCGACTGCTCCAATACCGTCATGCTTATGGAGACACTGAAACTAAAGGGGCTGAATACCGTACCTTTCGCTTACCCGGAAAGCCCCGACCCCCGCCTCATGCAGGAGAAATTGAAATCGCTGGCGGCGATCCTCGGCACGACGCTCGAAGCCGCCGAAAAAATCAGGCGGGAACTCAAGCCCGTACGCGACCTCGTACTGAAATTGGACGAGCTTACCTGGAAGGAAAACACCGTCAGCGGCTGGGAGAACAACCTCTGGCTGGTATCAACATCCGACTTCAATGGGGACTTTCATAAATATCAGCGGGACCTGCAGGAATTACTCCAAGCCTGCTTAAAGCGCCAGCCGTACCCTGCCGACCGGCTCCGGCTGGCATATATCGGCGTGCCTTCGGTGTACGCCCGCGAGTTATACCCCTTCATCGAGAAACACGGCGCCAGGGTCGTCTTCAACGAAGTCCAGCGCCAGTTCGCCATGCCCGAACCCGGCGGTTCGCTGGCGGAACAGTATTCCGGTTACACCTATCCCTACTCCATCAACGAGCGGCTCGAAGATATCAAGAGGGAAATCAATACGCGCGAGGTGGACGGCGTTATCCACTATGTGCAGGCTTTCTGCCACCGCGGTATCGGCGATATTATCTTCCGGGACGCCATAAACCTGCCCGTGCTGACGCTGGAAGGCAACGACGATTTCTTCTTGAGCAACCACGTCAAGACGCGCATCGAGGCCTTCCTGGACATGATACAGCGGAGCAAGCAGCATAAATATAGTCCGGCGATTAAAAATCACTAAATATTAAACAAGGAGGCGAACATGACAACAAAAATCGGCATTAATGGATTCGGGCGCATCGGGCGGTTAACTCTAAGGACGATGAAAAAGTACCATGAGAAAGACCTCGAAGTGGTAGCCGTCAACGACCTTGCTGATACCACTACCAATGCCCACCTGCTGAAATGGGACAGCGTCTTCGGGCGGTATCCCGGGGAGGTTGCCGCTAAAGAAAATGCTATCGTCGTCGACGGCAAGGAGATAAAAGTCATTCAGGAGCGCGACCCCGCCGCTATTCCCTGGAAGGATTACGGCATCGATATCGTCATCGAGTCCACCGGGCTTTTCACAGACGCTACTAAAGCCGTCGCCCATCGTCAGGGTGGCGCTAAAAAGGTAATTATTTCAGCGCCAGCCAAGAACGAGGACGTCACCGTCGTCCTCGGCGTCAACGAGGGTACTTACGACCCCGCCGAGCATAATGTGATTTCCAACGCCTCCTGCACCACCAACGGCATCGCCCCTCCCGTGAAGGTACTCCATGACAATTTCGGCGTCAGCAAGGGACTGATGACCACCATTCACGCGTACACCAACGACCAGGTAGTACTGGACACCATCCACAAGGACCCGCGCCGGGCGCGCGCCGCCGCCCTGAACATGATACCCACCACTACCGGCGCCGCCAAAGCCGTGACCCAGGTTATTCCGGCGCTCCAGGGTAAGATACACGGACTGGCTTTCCGCGTCCCCACGCCCACCGTATCAGTCATCGACTTTGTATGCGACCTTGAAAAAGAGGTCACCGTGGAGCAGGTCAACGAGGCGCTGAAGAAAGCCGCGGCGGGACCGCTGAAGGGTATCCTGGAGTTCTGCGAGGAACCGCTGGTCAGCATGGACTTCAAGGGCAATTCCCACAGTTCCATCATCGACGGACCCGGTACTATGGTCATCGGCGGCAACATGGTCAAGATACTCGCCTGGTACGATAACGAGTGGGGCTACAGCTGCCGCCTCGGCGATTTAGCAGTTTACATGGCTAAAAAGGGGCTTTAGTAGGACAATCCCAAATTATCGGTAAAGGTGCGGGATGGAAGGAATTAGTACAAAAATCCGCGAAGCAGTAAAATCGCACGGCTATAAAGCCAGGACCGTATCCATCGCGCACCTGCCGGAGGTACAGGAAGCCGTTGGCGGACTGGTCAGGCAGGGACTAATAAACAGGCAACTACATGAAAAATGGCATTTTTATTTAAGGACCAACGAAAACCTGCCGGAGGCAAAGACCATCATCGTCGTGGCAATGCCCCAACCCTTTACGCGTCTCAGATTTGAATGGCAGGGAAGGATTTTTCCGGCAGACATTCCCCCAACCTATTTCACCAAAGTGGATGATTCTCGCGCCGAACTAACTCTAAAAAGCGTACTGGAACTCACCGGATACAGGATAGTAAAAGCCCGTCTGGCATTAAAAACACTTGCTGTCCGCAGCGGTCTGGCCGAATACGGCAGAAACAATATCAGTTATGTGCCGGGGATGGGCAGCCTCCACCAGTTGATTGCCTTTTATTCCGATTGTCCCTGTGAAGAAGATAACTGGCATGAATCCCAAGTAATGAAAGAATGTGATAATTGCCTGTTATGCCGCGAGAATTGTCCCACCGGAAGCATCACCACAGACCGTTTCCTTATTCATGCCGAGAAATGCCTGGGTTTTCTCAACGAGGAAGACCCTGATTCCCCCTACTGGGTTAAACAACAGCCGGACTGGCCTAATGCCCTCATTGGCTGTATGCGCTGTCAATTCGTATGCCCTGTGGATAAATCTTATCTGCACAAGATTATAGAAGGCCCCTCCTTCTCTGAAAAAGAAACCTCCCTCATTCTTAATAAAACACGCTGGGGAAATTTATCTCCAGAAACACGAGAGAAACTGGATGATATATATTGGGTATATCCGTTTTTACCAAGAAACCTGAGTGCCCTAATCGAAAAACAAAATGGAATCGCATAGAATTATCCATTTATCGCTCAATTTCACTCGTCAGTGGTAAATTTTTGGCTAAACGTACTTAAGTACTGATTGACAAGCTATTGCGGAATTGCGTAAAATAGTAAAACTACCTGAACAGGTGAGTAATGAAATTAGTTGTTGTTGGTTTCGGACAGTGCGGAGGCAGGATTGCTGATGAGTTTGCCCGACTTAACGGTAAAGCCCGCGGACTGCGCGGGTTAAATATCGTCACCGGCGCCTATGCGGTGAATACCGACCGCGCCGACCTGAGTGGTCTGACCACTATCAAGTCCGACTACGACCACCGTATCCTCATCGGTAACAGAAAGACCGGCGGTCATGGCGTGGGTAAAATCAATGAACTCGGCGCCGAGATTGCCCGGGAAGACTCCGATAAAGTCATCGAGACGATAAGGAATGCCAAATATTTCCAGGAAACGGACGCCTTTCTGCTTTGTGCCGGGTCTGCGGGCGGCACCGGCTCCGGTGCTATATCGGTCATGACCCAGCAGATTAAAGAGCGGTACGTCGATAAACCCGTTTACAATCTCATCGTCCTCCCCTTTGAGCATGAAGAAGCGACCGAAGACCGGACAGTTTACAATGTAGCCACCTGTCTTAAGTCCAGTTACCTGGTCGCCGATGCCATATTCCTGGTCGATAACCAGAGATACGTAAGTAAGGATACCTCTCTCCGGCATAATCTCAACAAAATAAATTCTCATATAGTCCAGCCGTTTTTCAATCTGCTCTGCGCCGGCGAGGAAGTCAAGTCGAGATACATCGGAGCCAAGATACTGGACGCCGGTGACATCATTCAAACACTTGTTGGCTGGACGACTCTGGGGTTCGGTCGTTCCCAGACCTCGGCATTTAAATCATTATTCTCATCGAGTCGCCACTTCAGGAATAAAGCCACGGAAACACAGAAAGGGACTCAGGCGCTCGACGAAGCCGTCAGCGGACTATCCGTAAAGTGTAATCCTCTGGACTCGAAGAGGGCTTTGTACCTTGTTTCCGCGCCTGCCAGGGAAATAAACGTAGACCTGATAAAGGAATTGGGCACGTATATCAAGAACATGGCCCCGGAGGCGATAATCAGGAGTGGTGATTATCCCAGGGAAAAAGGCAACATGGATGTTACCGTAGTGCTTTCCGAAATGAGTGATGTTGAAAAGGTCAGGAACTACTTTACCAAGGCTATCAACCTCATCGCGGAACTCAAGAAGCGTCAGGAAGGCGTAGTAAGCACACAGCGAGGGATTGATATCACAATTAAAGACATTCCCTCGCTGTTATAATAAAGTTATTCAATTGACTGCTACGTATAATGCTCCAGAACACCCCGCTTAATAGCTAAATCCGGTTGATAATATCACGCTTATTAGCTGGATTTCACGGGAACGACAGTGTCCGGTAACCCATCGGGATTTTCTAATTATCTGGCTATCTTGGAATAAATCTGCCATGCCTGTTCGATGGTATCGTCACGTACTTTCCAGGCTTTACCTATATGGTCTTCACGGGACTTGGCAGCTTCCTCCAGAGCCGATTCACAAGCTCTGATGGCCGCCTCTTCGGCGCTTTTATAGGCTTCTTCAGCCCGCGCGATTACGCTCTCACGGGCTTTGGCGGCTTTGGCTATCGCTTCGTCACGGTCTTTAGTTGCCTGTGCTACGGCGGCTTCATAGGCTCTAGAAGCCTGCTGCTCCGCCCTTTTATAGGCTTTAGCCACCTGTACTTCATTCTCGTGGTAAGCCTTGGCGACCTGACGCTCGGCGTCCATATAGGCGGCATAAGCTCTTTCCGCCTGACTCATTACTTCGTCAAGCGGGCTCTTCGGTCGCTCTTCTGATGCTGGGGTTTCTTCAACCTCTGCAGAGGGGGTTACGGCTTCTACTACCTCTTCCGGCGTAGAGGATTTCTTGGTTCGTTCTTTCTGGTCAGCCACCAGACACCTCCTTAAATAGTCTTATTAGCTTTGCAGCTTCATTTACTAGAAATACTATGGGCATGAATGCTGGGATACCACTTAGTGCCCAGTATATTGCTCACTTTATAAAAAGTCAAGCTACACTTTCAATTGTTAAATTAGTTTTTTATCACCAGATTATTTTAATAATTTTCAGCCTGAATTTCAAAGATAAACGGGTTATTCCTCTTTGTCATCATCCTGTTTTTCGGCATCTTTTTTTGCCTGAGTCTTCTTGGACTCATACATCCTGGCAAGCGATTCCAGGCGCGCTTCTATCTTACCCCTAGGCTCTTTCTCCGGTTTCCTGGCTGCCTTGTCGGGGCTTTCTTCTTTTTCTTTTTTCTCCGCTTTTTCTTCTTTTTTGTCTGTCTTGTCTTCTTCTTCCACGCTATCGACCGCTTCCGGTACGGCACCTATCGCCGCTTCCGCGGCTTCGAATGCAGCTTCTCTTTCTTCCTCGGCTTTTTCCAGGGCTTCGGTTATGGCTTCTTCGGTCAAGGGCTCTTCGGGAGTTTCGGCTCCTTCCTCAATCTCCTTTTTCTGTCCCTTCGTAAGGGTCTCCTCGTAGGCTTTAAAAGACGCCTCCGCCGTCTGTCTGGCGAGTTGCCCGGTAGTCTCGGCGCGGCTTATCGCATCCTTGAAGGCGGATATGGATACACCCGCTGCCTCCCTGGCAACCCTGGCCGACGCCTCGGTAGCTTCCTTGACGGCTTTTACAGTCCTCTCCGCCGATTCCCTGGCAGCTTTTATCAGTGTGTCCGTGACCTCCCGCGCCGCCTTCACTGCCGCTTCAGCGGCTTCTTTTGTCTCCCGGCTTATTTCCTCGGCGCGGGCTATAGCCGCCTGGATTTCTTTCTCCGAGGTTTCCGAGGTCTCTCTGGCAGTGGTTATAGCAGCGTCGATAGCCTCCTGGACGACCTTCAGCGATTCTTCCGCAGTCTCCTTCGCCGTCCTGCTCAATTCCCCGGCTTTGGCAACCGCTTCTTCGGACTCCTTCCGCGATGCGTCGATAGCTTCCTGCGCAGCTCTGGCAGCTTCTTCGGACTCCTTCCGCGATGAATCGATAGCTTCCTGCGCGGCTCTGGCAGCTTCCTCGACGGTCGCCCTGGCGGTGTTTCCTATCTCTTCCATCCTGGCTATCGCTTCGCGATACTCGCTCGCCGAGATTTCGGCTTTTTCCCTAGCTTCCATGCTGATTTCTTCGGAGCGAGCTATTACCTCACGCGATTTCTCAATAGATTCCGCGGATGATTCACTGGCGATCCTGGCCGCCTCCTCCGACGCCTCACGGGCGGTCCGGGCAGCTTCCTCGGACGCTTCACGGGAAGAGGTGGCAGATGCTTCAGCCGCCTCTTTTGCCATCTGCGCCGATGTCTGAGCCGCTTCACTGGCCGCTTGCGCCGATGCTTCAGATGCTTCCCTGGCTTTCTTCCCCTCCTCCTCCGCCCGGGCTATCGCCTCCTGTATCTTCCTCTCCGTTTCCGCGGCGGTCTCCGTGGCTTCCTTGGTGATTTTTTCAACCCGTGCTATGGCATTCCAGAATTCTTTGGCGGACGCTGCGGCTTCGTCTTTGGCTTCCTTACTTATTGCCTCCGCCCTGGCTGTAGCCTCCTTGGATGCCTGCAACGAGCTTTCGGCGGCTTCCTTGGCTGTTTTTATCGCTGCTTCCGTCGCCAGACGCGTTTCCCTGGATATCTCTTCGGCACGGCGTGATGTTTCCTGAGCGGCTTTCTGTGAGGCTTCGCTGGATAGTTTGGCTTCCCTGCCGATTGCTTCGATGCGGTTCATCGCTTCTTGTGATGACCTCTGTGCAGCCTCGGCGACTTCTTTGGCGACCTTGCTGATTGTCTCTGCCCTGCCGGCCACCTCCTCGGCAGCCCTGGACGCTACTTCCGCCGCTTCACGGGTAGACTTACTCGTCTTTTCCGCCCGGCTTACCGTATCCTTGGCGGCTTTATTGGTGGCTTCGGCGGCGTCTCTTGTTTCCCGCGCCATCTTTTCTGCCCGGCTGGCTGCTTCCCTGGCAGCTTTTATCGATTCGTCAGCGGATTCCTTGGCTGTCTTGACCGATGCCTCCGCCGTGCTTACCGCTTCCTGTGATGCTTCTCTGGCTTCTTCGGAGGTCTTCTTGGCTTCGCGGCTTAATTCTTCGACACGGTTCAGTCCTTCCTGGGACAACATCAGCGCCGATTCAGCTGCGTGCATTGCCTCGCCGCTTATTTTCTCGGCGCGCGCGATTGCCTCCTCGAACGCTTTGGACATGGACTGCGCGGTTTCCTTGGGTCTCCGGGCGACTTCTTCCGCCTTGTTGATAGCTTCATTGGCGGCTGTTATTGCTTCCTCGGCAGCCTCCCTGGCTTCCTTACTGATTTTCTCCGCCCGGCTGACGGCTTCCTGCGCCGCGCGTGACGACGATTCGGCGGCTTCACGGGAGGCTTTGCCGATTTCCTCGGCGCGGCGCGCCGCTTCCATGGCAGTCTTCGTCGATTTTTCAGCGGCTTCTCTGGCGGCGCGGCTGAGTGTCTCGGCGCGGGCTACCGCCTTCTCAAAATCGCCGATATTTCCTTCTTCTATATCTTCTTTTAGTTCTGGAGACATCCTCAAACCTTCCTAGATAGTCCGGTAAACCAACCCCAGTATAGCATATTCTATTATAGACTCATTAGTTTTTCAATAAAGATAATTATTGTTTTACAGGACATGGTAATTATGTAATGCATAATACCAGTACTAAAAGATACTATACAAAATACAGAGAGAACGATTGACATTCTGATGCCTTTATGCTAAAAATAGCATAACTCTATATATTGAGGTGTACTATGAAATTAGTGGTTGTTGGTTTAGGGCAATGTGGGGGCAGGATTGCTGATGAATTCGCCCGGCTCAACGGCAGAGCACGCAGCCGGCGCGGAATGACCATAATTACGGGCTGCTTTGCGGTCAATACCGATGCCGCGGATTTAAGCGGACTATCCAGCATCAGCAACGACCACCGGCACCGGATACTCATCGGCAGTCGCAAGACCGGCGGTCATGGGGTCGGTAAAATCAACGAACTCGGCGCTGAGATAGCCAAGGAAGACGCTGATAAAATCATCGATGCCGTAAGGACCACCAAGCGATTCTTTGAAACGGACGCCTTCCTGCTTATTGCCGGTTCCGCGGGCGGCACCGGTTCCGGCGCGATCTCCGTGATTACCCAGCACCTAAAGGAACGTTATATCGATAAACCGATATGGAACCTGATTGTCCTCCCCTTCGAGCATGAAGAGTCCACCGAGGAGAGGACCGTTTTCAACGTGGCTACGTGCCTCAAGTCCTGCTATTCGGTGGCGGATGCCGTATTCCTCGTGGATAACCAGAGATACGTCAGGAAGGACTCCTCTATCCAGACCAATCTTTCCAAGATTAACGGCATGATAGCCGAGCCGTTTTATAACATGCTCTGCGCCGGCGAAGAGAAAAAGTCGCGCTATATCGGCGCCAAGTTGCTCGATGCCGGCGACATTATTCAGACGGTGGTCGGCTGGACAGTTATTGGCTACGGCAAGACCCAGGCGCCGCTGTTCAAGTGGCCCTCCGAGTGGCGGAGCGACTTCCGCAAGAAGGGCACAGAAATCCAGAAGGGCATCCAGGCGATGGACGAAGCCATCAGCGAGTTGTCCCTCAAGTGCAATCCCGCCGATTCGCGGCGCGCCCTCTATTTGGTCTCCGGTCCCGCCAAGGAAATGAATATGGACATGGTCAAGGAAATCGGCGACTATATGAGGGATATTGCACCGGAGGCTATCATCAGGAACGGCGATTATCCCCGCGAGAGAGGCCTGGTTGACGTTACCGTTCTCCTGTCCGAGCTTTCCGACGTGGAGAAGGTCAGGGACTACTACATCCGCTCCACCGACCTTATCCCCGAGTTCAAGAAACGGCAGGAGGAGACCGAGGACAAGCTCAAAGCCCTGGACGACGTTTCCAAGGACATACCCTCGTTGCTGTAATTATTACTAATCGTCAGGGATTGAAGAGGGGCTGTAAAGCCCCTCTTTCCTTTTCTCCTCTTTCCCACAAAATTACCTCGTATACGCTTGAAATCTTCTTGGGTAATAGCCCGTTTTGGGTTATAATAAGGGATATGGTTTCTCAGGTCTTTTACCGCAAGTGGCGCCCCCAGACTCTCGCCGAGGTAGTCGGGCAGGAGCACGTCACCAAGACCCTGCTCAACGCGCTGGCCAACGAACGGATTTCCCACGCCTACCTTTTCTGCGGTCCGCGCGGCACCGGTAAGACCTCTACAGCCCGCGGGCTGGCCAAGGCGGTCAACTGCCTCACCAGCGGCAAGGGCGAACCGTGTAATACCTGCGATATGTGCTTGGCGATAACCGAAGGCAGAGCCATGGACGTCATTGAAGTGGATGCCGCCAGCAACACCGGCGTCGAGGATATACGCAGCCTGAGGGAAAAGGTGAACTACGCCCCCAACCAGGCGCGCCGTAAGGTCTATATCATCGATGAAGTCCACATGCTCAGTACCAGCGCGTCCAACGCCCTGCTCAAGACGCTGGAGGAGCCACCCCCTCACGTTATGTTTATCCTGGCAACCACGGAAACACATAAAATTTTGCCCACGATTCTTTCCCGCTGCCAGCGGTTCGATTTCCACCGCCTCTCTCAGGCGGACGTGGTGACCAAGCTGTCCCATATCTGCGAAAGAGAAGGCATCACTATAACGCCGGAGGCATTGACACTCATCGCTAAAGCCGCCACGGGCAGCATGCGGGACGCGGAAAACCTGCTGCAGCAAATGATGACCTATTACGGCAACGAAATTACCATCGAGCAGGCGCAGACGCTCCTCGGCTACTCCAGCGACCGGCGTGCCCTGGACCTGCTGAAAAACATCGTTAATGGCGATGTCGCTTCCGGGGTTGCTACCATCAACCAGGTTAATGACGACGGTCTGGACCTGCGCCAGTTCAACCGCGATATCGTGGAGTACCTGCGGATGCTCCTCCTCGTCAAGACCAACTCCGGCGAGTCAGTCGAGCTTCCCGTCGAAGATGTTAAAGAACTCAAGGAACTGGCGGGAAAAACCCCGCTCCCACGCATTATCAAAGCCGTCAAGCGATTCAGCCAGCTCGACCTGGGATTGGACAATTACTCTACTTTGCCCCTGGAGCTGGCGCTGGTCGACTGCATCCTGACCGAGGCGGAAGAAAAGGAAAAGCCCGTAAGCCAGCCCGTGCCGGAACCGCTCGTTAATAAGTCTCTCCCCAAAGCCACCCCTCCGCCACCCGAGCCGGAAACAACCAAGCCCGAGTCTAAGAAGGAGCCGGAACCGAAGGCGGAAGAGCAAGTGGCTGAAGAAAAACCGGCACCCGTGGAGAAACCGGAACCCGCGCCTGCCTCCGTCGTCGATAACGGCCCCCTGGAGGCAGGCAGCGCCGTCGAACAATTACAGACGCAGTGGAGTAAAATGATTAACGATGCGCCGGACGGCATGGGCAAGACCCCCACCGCCGCCCTGCTCCGCAGCGCCAGACCGGTCTCCATCGAGGGCGATATTATAACGATATCCTTTAAATATTCGTACCATAAAGAAAAAATGGACAGCCTGGAAAACCAGAAGACCGCGGAAAAAATCGTAAGCAGTTTCCTGGGGCGTTCCTGCAAAGTGCGCTGCGTCTACGAACACGAGAACAACCACCTGGTCAAGGCGGCGCTGAACATGGGCGCCCAGCACGATAACGGGGAGGAATCATGAACAAACGTATGCTACAGCAAGCCCAGCAGCTTCAGGCGCAGCTGATGAAGGCGCAGGAAGAACTCGCCAATCTTACGGTCGAGGCAAGCTCCGGCGGCGGCGCCGTGACCGTCGTGATGAACGGGCAGCAGCAGATACAGTCGGTGAAAATATCGCCGGAAGTGGTCGACCCGGAAGACGTGGAGATGCTGGAGGATATGGTACTGACCGCTGTCAGCGAAGCCCAGGTCAAGGCGCAGGAACTCGCCGCCAAGCAGCTTGGCGGACTCACCGGCGGACTCAATATTCCGGGGCTGATGTAGACGAGAGAAGGAGAACCTGCATTGAACCAGAATACCAACCCCGCCAGCGACGCCATCGGCAGACTCGTCGAGGAATTCAGCAAGCTGCCGGGTATCGGGCCCAAGAGCGCCCAGCGCATTACCTTTTACCTCCTGCGCTCGCCCGAGGAAGAAGCCGGAGCCCTCGCCGAGGCGCTGTTATCTTTGAAACAGAAAATCAACCTCTGCTCGTCGTGCTGCAACGTTACCGAACTCGACCCCTGTCCCATCTGCCGCAATCCCCAGCGTGATAATTCCCAGGTATGCATCGTGGAGCAGCCGCAGGACGTAATCGCCCTGGAGCATACCGGCGTATACAGGGGACTCTACCACGTATTACACGGCGCTATCTCGCCCACCGAGGGCATCGGCGCCGACGATATTAGAATCAAGGAGTTGCTGAGCCGACTTCAAAATAATTCGGTGCAGGAGGTTATCCTGGCGACAAACACCAACCTGGAAGGCGAGCAGACCGCCATGTACCTCAGCCGCGTCATTACCCCACTGGGCATCAGGGTCACCCGCCTCGCCCGCGGTCTCCCTTACGGCACCGAGCTTGAGTACGCCGACGACGTGACCCTGACCAGGGCGCTGGAGGGCAGGTCTGAGTTTTAAATCTTCCCGATAAGTTACCCGGGAGGTGAAAATGTCGTGGATACCTGCTTTTGATATCGGCCTCTGGAACGCCTGGTGGTTCATGTGTGTTTACCCGCTGCAATGGCTGGTCGTGCTCGTTGTTCCGAAACATATTGCCGAAAGAACCAGCCATGCCCCGGAAATCATCCGTAACCGAAGGGACAGGATTATGTCCTTTCTCACACAGGGATTCTGGATAGGCGCTACTCTCTACTCTATTTTCCTGCCGTTGCACACCGGGATGGCCTGGTTCTATGTCGGGCTGGGTGTCTTTATCATCGGGCTTGTCATACTCGTTTCCGCCTCGCTGAGTGTCGCCCGGACCAAGACCAACGAGCCGTTTCACACGGGCATTTACCGCTTTTCCCGCCACCCGATGTACCTATCCATGATTGTTGTCTACACAGGTGTCAGCATCGCCGCCGCTTCCTGGCTGTTTCTGCTTATTACCATTATTACCTTTTTCCTGCAACGATTCCAGATGATAAAGGAAGAACAATACTGCCTCAAGCAATACGGCGACTCCTACCGCGAGTACATGGACAGGACTCCCAGGTGGATTGGTATTCCAAAATCAGGTTAAAATAGACCATGCCAGAACCGCGCGATTATAAGACGGAAGCCATCGTCATCAAAAAGACCAAACTCGGGGAGGCGGATACCATCCTCACCTTCTTTACCCCACGCCTCGGCAAGATACAGGGTTTCGCCAGAAGCCTGCGCAAGACCAAGAGCAAGATGGCGGGCCACCTGGAGCTGCTTACCCACAGTAATGTATCCTTCGCCCGAGGGCGTAATCTGGACACCATCACCGGCGCCCAGACTATCGATGGCTTTATGCCCCTGAAAAATGACCTCTGGCTGACCTCCTGCGGACTGTACGTCGTCGAGCTGGTCAACCAGTTCACCGCCGAGCACCAGGAAAATCTTTCGTTATTCCAATTAACGCTGGATACTCTCAACCGGTTGTGTGGCGAGAACAACAAGGAACTTATCCTGCGCTATTTTGAGCTGCATCTAATCGAAAGCGCCGGCTACCGTCCCCAGCTCCGCGAATGCATCGCCTGCCACAAAGCCCTGGAACCGACGACCAATTATTTCAGTCCGTCCGCCGGCGGTATGCTCTGCCCGGACTGCAGCCTGAGCCAGCCGTTCTCTTACCCACTCTCCGTCAACGCCCAGAAAGTCCTACGGCTCCTCCAGAACAGCGATTTTACCACGGCGTGCCGCGTGAAAATCGACCCCGAACTCGCCGGGGAGATTGAGGACGTCATCAGTAACTATCTCAAGCACCTGCTGGAAAAAGAGGTAAAGTCCGCCGCCTGGCTGGATACCCTGCGGGAACAGCGGCTCCAGTTCAATACAAAGAGTAAATAGTGCTCTCCGTCATCAACCCCTTTACCATAAAGCACATTTAACCTATAATAGTGATATCTCAAGCTGAGACCAATATCCTCAGCCTTATTATTATCAAAAAGCAGGTTGGACATGCCATCGAGATTAGACGATATCAACGAGCAGAGAAAACAGACACTCCTGCAACTCCGCGGGCGGGGCATTAACCCGTATCCCAACAAATATAAGCAAACGCACACCACGCGTGAGGCGATAGCGAAGCTGGAGAAAATGGAAGCCAAGGAAACCGGGCAGAAAGCCGGGCCGGTCAGCGTTGCCGGGCGGATTACCGCCATCAGGAAGATGGGCAAGAGTACCTTCCTGGACCTGCGTGACGGGACCGGAAAAATCCAGCTGCTTCTCCAGAACGCCAGCTTTAACAAAGACCAGCAGGAGTTATTCAAGGACCTGGACATCGGCGACATCATCGGGGCGAAAGGCAACCTGCTGCGCACCCGCACCGGCGAGCCTACCGTAGCCGCCGGAGAATTCACCATGCTGTCAAAGTCGCTCCAGCCCCTGCCGGAGAAATGGCACGGACTCAGCGATACGGATAAACGCTACCGCCAGCGTTACGTGGACCTCATCGCCAACACCGAGGTAAAAGGGGTCTTCGAGGTGCGCAGTCGGGTCATCGCCGCCATCCGGCAGTTCCTCGACAAACGAG
This sequence comes from Dehalococcoidales bacterium, assembly GCA_016926115.1. Next base: position 22,343 of record JAFGPF010000027.1, read on the forward strand.
GCTTCATCGAGGTGGAAACGCCGGTGCTGCATTCGTCCGCCGGGGGCGCCCTTGCCGCGCCGTTCATCACCCACCATAATACCCTCGACCAGGACCTGTACCTCCGCATCGCCCTGGAACTTCACCTCAAGCGGCTCGTCGTCGGCGGGTTCGACAGGGTATATGAAATCGGGCGTGTCTTCCGCAACGAGGGCATCTCCACCACGCACAGCCCGGAATACACCCTGCTGGAAACCTATGAAGCCTACGCCGATTATAAAGACGTGATGGAAATGCAGGAGCAGATGATATACGAGGTCGGCCGGCAGGTGCTGGGGACGTCCGAGATTACCTACGATGGCAACACCATCGACCTCAAGCCGCCCTGGAAGCGCATCACCCTGCGCGACGCCGTCAGGGAGTACAGCGGCATCGATTATGTGAATTATCCCACCGCCGACGGGCTCCGGGAAAAGATGCGTTCTTCAAAGATGGACGTGGACCCGCAGAAAAACTGGGCGAAGCTGGTGGACGAATTACTGAAGACCTGCGTCAGACCCAAGCTCATACAACCCACCATCGTTTACGATTACCCGGTGTCCATGTCACCGCTGGCGAAGAACAAGCCCGGTATGGAAAGAGTGGTCGAGCGATTTCAGGCTGTCATCGGGGGACTGGAGATAGATAACGCCTACAGCGAGCTCAACGACCCCATTCTCCAGCGGGAACGCTTCGAGGAGCAGATGAAGGACCGCCACGGGGACGACGCGGAACAGTGGACAATCGACGAGGACTACCTGACGGCGCTGGAGTACGGCATGCCCCCCACCGGCGGACTCGGCGTGGGTATTGACAGACTCATAATGCTCCTCACCAATCAGCAGTCTATCCGAGAAGTGATACTGTTTCCTCAGTTAAGAGAAAAGGGATAAAATAGGGAGTTTAAGAGGGGCAAAGCCCCCCTTCCCAACACCTTCCCCTCTCCTTTAAAGGAGAGGGGGATACAGGGGGTGAGGTAGGCTATAATGCCTGAAGGAAAAGAACTAATCGCTTACTGCGGACTCTACTGCGGCGACTGCTATCAGTACCAGGGCAAAATCGCCGATTTAGCCCGCGACCTGCGTAAGGAATTGAGGCAGTTCAAGTTCAGCCAGCGGGCTGAAAAGATGGCTACGGCGGCGTACTCCGCCGCCTTCAAGAACTATCCCCAGTGCTACGAACTGCTGGGAAACATGGTGAGGTTCCGCTGCAAGCGGGCTTGCCGTGGCGGCGGCGGGCCACCCGTCTGCAAGATAAGGGAGTGCTGCCTGAAGAAAGGCTTCGACGGCTGCTGGCAGTGCGATGATTTTGAAACCTGTAAAACTATGGACTTCCTGTATAAGTATCATGAAGATAGCCACATCAAGAACCTTAGAATCCTGAAGAAATCGGGGGTTGACAGCTTTATCAGCGGCAAGCGATACTGGTAACGGTATTAAGGAGAGTCCCATGCTTGACATTAGATTTCTCAGAGAAAACCCGGATATCGTTAAGAAATCGCTGGAAAACCGGCATGACAGCGCCCCCGTGGATGAAATCCTGGAACTCGATACAAAGCGGCGCCAGAAAGTCGGCGAACTGGATAACCTGCGCCAGGAAAGAAAAGCCATATCCAAGGAAAGGGAAAAAGCGCAGGAAAGGGGCCGCGCCCTCCGAGCCGAGATTCAGGACATGGAAGAGGAAGTCCGCCGCCTCGACGAGCAACTGGAGACACTACTTTTACAGGTGCCCAACGTCCCCCAGGCGGACGTCCCCATCGGTCGGGACGACAGCGAAAACGTGGTGATACGCTCCTGGGAAGAGCCGAAGCAGTTCTCCTTCAAAGCCCTGCCCCACTGGCAACTGGGGGAAGACCTCGGGATAATCGACTTCGAGCGCGGGGTGAAGATATCCGGCAGCCGTTTCTACGTGCTCAAGGGCATGGGCGCCCGCCTCCAGAGGGCGCTTATCACCTTTATGCTCGATCTTCATATTAAGGAGCACGGCTACCAGGAGATATACCCGCCGTATATGGTCAAAGAAGAATGCATGGTCGGGTCCGGCCAGCTTCCCAAGTTCATCGATAATATTTATCACGATGTCGAAGATGACCTGTGGATGGTAGGCACCGCCGAGATACCCCTCACCAACCTGCACCGTGATGAAATCCTCGCCGCCGATTTGCTGCCCCTCCACTACGTCGCTTACACCGCCTGCTTCCGCCGTGAAAAAATGTCGGCGGGCAAGGACACGCGCGGCATCAAGCGGGGCCACCAATTCGACAAGGTGGAAATGTACAAGTTCACCACGCCGGAGACATCACCGGACGAACTGGAGAAAATGGTCGCCAACGCCGAGGATGTCTGCCGTAAGCTGGGGCTGCCCTATCGCATCAAGGAACTGTGCACCGGCGACCTTGGTTTTACCGCGGTAAAGTCGTACGACGTCGAGATGTGGGCGCCCGGCTGCGAGGAATGGCTGGAGGTCAGCTCGTGCTCCAACTGCGCCGACTTCCAGGCGCGGCGGGCGAACGTGCGCTACCGCCCCACCCCGGACACTAAGCCCCAGTTCGTCCACACCCTCAACGGCTCCGGTCTGGCGCTGCCCAGGGTATTGATTGCCGTCATGGAGAACTACCAGCAGGCGGACGGCTCCATCGCTGTGCCCGAGGCACTGCAGGAATACGCGGGTAACAAGAAAATAAAACCATAAGTCCCTGCCGCAGTAGCTACAAACCCGGGTTATGGTGTATAATATAAGCGACTTTCCGTCACCGGATACACCCTGACCCGCATCAAATTATACAATCGTGTCTCCGGTTACGCGCGTCTAATTATAATTGGTTTTAATTGGAGGTACAGCTGTGCAGCAAACAAACGAGACTTCAATGCAAATCAAGGACACCACCGCCAACCCAGCGCCGCTCGGTCTCCTGGCTTTCGGTATGACCACCGTACTGTTGAACCTCCATAATGCCGGCCTTTTCGCCATCGGGACCGTGATACTGGCGATGGGTATCTTCTACGGCGGTCTGGCCCAGATTATCGCCGGTATCATGGAATGGAAGAAGAACAACACCTTCGGGACGACGGCTTTCCTTTCCTACGGGTTTTTCTGGCTCACGCTGGTAGGTTTACTCGTCATGCCGACCATGGAATGGGGAGCCGCCCCGGAAACACCGGCGATGGTCGCCTACCTGTGCCTCTGGGGAGTCTTTACCGGCGTTATGTTTTTCGCCACCCTGAAGTTGAACGGGGCGCTGCAGATTATTTTCGGCAGTCTGACGATACTCTTCTTCCTGCTTGCCATCGGCGACGCTACCGGCAATACCGTCATTAAGACCGTCGCCGGTTATGAGGGCATCATCTGCGGTCTCTCGGCTGTTTATACCGGACTTGCCCAGGTACTCAATGAATATTACGGCAGGGTAATATGGCCCATCTGGCCGGTGAAGAAGGGGTAAAATACCAGTTCTCACATGCCTGATAGCAATCACGTCCTGAGGCACTTGACACAATCATGATTTTCCTTTATGATACCTAGAAATTCTAGGTGTAAAAAGGAGGGTTTCTGAAATGCGTGTGATTGCAGTCATCGTGGTACTCCTGGGGTTAGCCAGCCTGGCATTGGGCATACTTTTCATCTTCCAGGCCGCCGGTGCGGAACAGGAGGTCGCCGACTCCATAGCGCCTCTGCCGCTGGACCAGCTGGATGACACATACGATGGAGTAACAGCCCAGTATAACCAGGCGAAAGCGGCACAAATGCCGCCAAGTCCCGAGTACAATGCCCTGTATGGAAATAAGGTAGGACTGGGACTTGCCAGGTCTAATGCCGGTACCGCCAGCTTCGTCCAGAGCGTCGGTATCATCAGCATCATCCTGGGCGCGGGAATGGTACTCGCCGGCATAGCTATACTCAGGCAAGCTTCAAGCTAGTATAACCGCGTAAAGCATTTATACGCTGCATATTTTACTTCGTAAGTATGACGGGGCTTATATTCGTTACGTCGTTTTATGATGGTAACGGACTATAAGTCTCGTTGTCTTTTATGGAGATCTCCGGGCTAGGCCTGTATAATAATCCACAGGTATTCACGCCTGAAAAAGTCCGAAACAGGAGACATATATGGAAACCAAAGAATATGAAGTAGTCATCAAGCTGGTCAGCAACCAGAAACCCTGCCACTCCGGACATAAAATCGGGGATGAATGGGTTTTTAATTACATGACACCGCCGAACATGTGCAGCCTCGCCTTTAACGCCATCTACCCCGCCGCCATGGTACTCCAGTTCGGGGGCATGTTTCCCTGGCAGGAAGACCCCGACGTCGTACAGATGGCCTGCCCCGATGGTGAGGTCAATAACATCTTCGAACTCCAGCGCCGTCCCCGGCAATAACCGTATAATCTCACGCTCAAAATAAGTGCCAGCCCAGACGTCATATGGGTGTTAACCTGCTATCCTTCCATGAGGCTTTTATACTACATTATAATTGTAGGAATTCCTTTGTCCTCTTAATTCCTTAAATTAAGCAGGAGCGCCGATTTGACAACGGACAACGTCGTAGAAACCAATGTAATCGTGCCGGAGCCGCTGGAGGAACTCAGCGGGTTCTGTACTGAGTGCCACTGCGCCACCCTGTTCATGGTCGATAAAGAACACGGCTACTACAAGAAGTGCCCGAACTGCGGGAATATCGAGTATCTCCACCGCAGGTTCTTAAGGTTCGACCGCCAGACCCGCCAGTGGAAATAGCCCTGCCGCCATCGACCGTCAGTTCTTGAGTCTTCTTAAGAGCACGGTGATGATGAGGGTATCGCGGGCGGCGGTGATGTTGTGTGAAATAACCTCCCAGCCTTCCGGAATCGTTTCCGGCAGATGGGTGAAGACCTCGTCTATCGTCCCGGTTAGTCCTTCCTGGTCTTCGTCGTGGGTGAAATGGGGACTCCGCCCGGCCTCCTCGGGGTTGATGTATTCCACCAGCACCTTGTATTCGTAGGGATGACTTTTCATGATTGCCCCCCTGCCAATTTGGATTTTTACCGATAGAAAATATCACCCCTGTTATACCCCCCACCGTAAGGATTGTCAAGACTCAACCTTGCCTGTGAAGTAATTCTGGGGTACAATTCATAACCGGAGGGGTGTCCGAGCGGCCTATGGTGACGGTCTTGAAAACCGTTGTCCTTCTCTGAAGGACCGCGGGTTCGAATCCCGCCCCCTCCGCCAGCCTACGCCAAGGCTACGGCTGGCAAGCCAGCTAATCCTCTATCCTCACCTTGTTCAACTCCGCCAGACCCATCGGGTTTAACTCGTAGCCTTCCACGTAGGGCTTCACCAGGATATAGTTCTTCCCGAACCACAGCGGCAGGCATGCCGCGTCGTCTATCATCATCTGCTCCGCCTGCCGGTACATTTCCAGGCTCTTTGCGTAGTCCGCCTCCACCGCCGCTTTGTCCAGCACGGCGTCCACCTCCGCGTTGGAATACTCGGCGAAGTTATTTTCCTCGCCGCTATGGAACAGGATATCCAGGAAGTTCTGCGGGTGCGGGTAGTCCGCCACCCAGCCCATATCGAACATTTCGTTCTTCTCTTCCCGCAGGGTATAGAGGAACCGCTCCGGCTCCATCTGGCGTACCGTCACCTCCACTCCCAGGTTCTCCCGCCACTGGGTGATGATGGCCTCCAGGGAAGACGATATCACGCCGCCGTAGCCGGACGTGGTCAGTACGATATCCGGGAGGCGGGACGCCTCTCCGTACGAGGAAAGAGCCAGCCATTCCCTGGCCTTTGCCACGTCGTATTCCAGCCCGTCCAGTCCCTCGTTATAGCCGGGGATGCCGGGGGGCAGTATGCCGTCGGCGCGCTGGACGAGGTCGCGGAACATCAACGATATTATCTTGTCCTTATCGACCGCCTGGCTGAAAGCCCGGCGGACATTCACATCGTCAAAGGGAGGCCTGGTGGGATTGAAACCGATGTAGCTGAAGCTCAACTCCGGCGTGACGTGAAGCTCCTGATTGAAGGGACCCGCGGGGTCGGTGACCCGGTCGATATAGCTCACGGAGACCCCGGTGACGTCTATCTGCCCCGTCTCGTACATGTTCATGGGCACGCCGCTCCACAACTGGAACTCGACGGCTTCGACGCCCGCCACCTGCCCGTAATAGTCCTCGTTCCTTTCCAGTACCAGCAGCGTATTTTCCTGCCATTCCTTGAGCCGGAACGGACCCGTGCCGTTGGGCGCATGCCACCAGTCACTGCCGCTTCTCACGTTAAACTCGTCCACGGCGAATGCCGTGGTGTAGGTCAGCTTGGAAAGGAAGTACGACTTGGGGGTATCGATGGTTACCTCCAGCGTATAATCGTCGCGGACCCTTACGCCGCTGATTTCCCCTGCCCTGCCGGCGATGACGTCCATCGCCCCGACGATATCGCCGAGATAGGTGGCGGCAACCTGCGAGCCCGTGGCGGGATCGCAGGCGCGTTCCCAGGAATACTTAAAGTCGGCGGCGGTAACGCCGCGCCCGTCGTGAAAGACGACATCCTTCCGCAGGTAAAAGGTGTAAGTCCGCAGGTCGCTGCTGACCTCCCACCGCCCGGCGATGTCCGGCGCCGATTCCAGGTTATCATCGAGTCTTACCAGTCCACTGTAAATCTGGGCGATATAGTCGTGGGAGGTCATTTCCGCCGATACCGCGGGGTCGAGCGTAATGGGGTCGATCCCGTAAAGCTTGAGCACGCCGCTGCCGAGGATGGCAGGTGTTTCTTCCTCTACCTCCGGCGACTTGCAGCCGGAAACGCCCGGCAGACACAGCAGCGCAATTGCCAGCAATATAAAAATGAGTTTTTTCATACCAAAGCCAAGTACCCTTCAGGCACAATATAACACAAAGTCATTCTCCGTGCACGATATGCACGCCGGAGCCGCAAGTATTATAATTGATACAGGAAAAGAGGTGATTGACATGATGTTCGGTACTTTGCAGTCATACATAAAACGACGCTGGATGAGAATACAAGGGGCTTTACCGGCATTGTGGAAAAATTATCTTTACCAGAGCCTCCTAGCGGCAATTGTGGTGTTTATCGTCCTGCTGATTCTCACGATTAATAACGCCGTGGTCATTGCTTCCATAGGCGCCACGGCTTTCATTATATTTACCATGCCCCGTAACGTAACCGCCCGACCGCGCCGGGTTATCGGCGGGCACATGGTCGGGTTGTTCTCCGGCTCATTATGCGCCCTAATTCCCCATTCTTCCACGCTGGCGTCCGTCAGCGTTTACGCCCTGGCGGTGGGAATATCCATCTGCCTGATGGTCGCCCTGGACTTCGAGCACCCGCCCGCCAGCGGCACAGCGCTGGGTGTAGCCATTACCGGTTTTTCCCCCAACGTGATGCTAGCCGTTATCATCAGCAGTCTTGCCCTATCGATGGCGCATCACTTCTCCAAGAAATTCCTGAAAGACCTGACATAGACAGTTCGATTCTAGGGCTTTCTCAAGGATATCCCCAAATATTTAATTTGACAAATGTCACATAATGTGCTATTTTAATGTCTGGCATCTTTATAAAAGGGGGTGGAAATATGCTGCCGAGCGAAATGATAATCTTGATGGCCACCGTCGTAAATCCCAAGACAGGCAACAAACTGCTGACCAGCACTATGGATGTCACCGGTGAATATATCGGTTATCTCTATAACTCCCTGGTTAACCGGGGGTATTTAAAATACCATGGGCCGTCCAGATATCAACTTACGGTAATAGGCAGAGAAGCTATTTCCGACTTTATCAGGAAGAACAAGACCAAGTCTAAAGACATCATTATAAGACTAAAAATGCTGGGTATCGAGATAAGCCCGGAGCAGGAACATAAAATAGAAAAGCTGGGAAAAGAATCAATCAAGGCTAATTAGGGTACTGCGGCACACAGGGGGGATGCTGGCCTGTGTGACCTCCTTTATTATAGTGAGCTATGCATTGGACACGCATGATGCATAGCTCACGTTTATTATTTGAAATATCGGGAATTTAAGCCGTATAATCATTTAGAATTAAAACGTAAGGAGAAGAAGCATGGTTTCAGAGAAGTACGCCAAATATTACAAAAGCAAACCGGTCGGGGACTTCACCAAGCTTTACCCCCAGCTTACCGCCCCCTCTTTCCATATCTGGGGCAGGGAATGGAACTCCGGCTACCGGATGGACTGGTTCTGCGTCACCGAACCTTTCCTGATGATAAACGACCCACACACGCATGATTTCGACCAGTTCCTGGCCTTCCAGAACGCCGACGCCACCAAGGTGAACGAGTTCGATGCCGAGGTATGGCTGTACGTGGGACCCGAGGGCGAACAGGAAAAGTTCGTGATTACGGAGACCTGTTTTGTACATATCCCGGCCGGCATGGTGCATACCCCGCTGGAGTTCAAGGAAATCCGCAAGCCCATCGTTTTCATGGATATCGCGCTGGTGCAGGAGTACGTCCGCAAGCCGGAAGACCCGGACAAGCCGATAGTGAAAGAGGGACCCGGCGCCGAAGAGTAAGCCGGAAAAACGTTTTAGAAGCAAGGAGAGGGAAGCACTTTGCTTCCCTCTTTTTTATCACGAACTTCCTTGTATTATACTTATCGTATCGTTAAAAATCATCTAATATCTGGTCTATTGTAATAATTCTTGAAGTCAGTACGTCAACATCGTGAGAATTATATTGTGCCTTGATTTTTCTAACTTCATCAACTATGATGCTAATTTCGGCGTCATCTTTTACAATCAAGTATCTTATATCGCCAGGACAAAAATTCAATCTGAATTCGCTTCGATGCAGTCTGTTTAGCGCGTTAATCCCCCCAACTTCTTCCGGATTAAACACCCTCTCAAATGGCTCAATATTATACCTTTGCATAAGTTGAAAATCGGGAACATACCGCCATTCATGTTCATCGTAGAAACGGACCTTCTGTGAGACAGGAAGACCGCCACGATAAAGTTGACCTTCATAAGGTTTAATACGGCGTAAAATATCTCGTAACCCCTTACCGTGTTCATCAACGTTAAAAAGTAAATTATTAGTTAGGATATTGAACTGCTGTGCCACCAGAGAGTCTTTCGCTATGTAAATAACAGGGTCAAGTCTTTTTATTGCCCCCCAATCCTTAGTCATTCCTATACCATATTTTCCGTATGTATCCATGTGACCAGCAATCTGTGAAAGTGGAATATCACAAAAGCAAACCATCGGGACTGCAAGGTTCACCGAATCTTCCTCGGGGTCAAGTAAACTTACATCCTCATAACAATAACTAGGTATAAAAGTATTTTCTAGTATCCCGAGGAGATTTTGGAGGGAAGGCGTGAAGTGAAATAGTGAGTTCGTGCTCAATGGGCTCATACCTTAGAACAACCCCTCCCTTTTCATACTGACGTAGTCCTTCCCGCCGATGATTATATGGTCGAGGACATCTATACCGACGATTTCACCCACTTCAGCGAGTCTCTTCGTTAACTTTATGTCATCTTCTGATGCCTCGGTATCCCCGGAGGGGTGATTGTGGACAAAGATTACCGCGGCGGCGCTGGCGGATATCGCCTCTTTGAATACCTCACGGGGATGAACGATACTGCTGTCCAGGCTCCCTACCGATATCTCCGCCAGCTTAATCAACCGGTTCCTGGTATCCAGCAGTAACGCCAAGAAATATTCTTTCTTCTTGCCCTTGAGTCTCCCCTGCACCAAGGCAGCTACATCATCGGGGGTCTTCACCAGCGTCTTACCGGTCGATTCCGAATATCCGTCGACGCGCCCGGCGAGTTCCACCGCCGCCTTTATCTGTGAGGCTTTGGCGATGCCGATTCCCCTGACCTGCGCCAGTTCTTCCAAGGACGCCCCGGTAATCCCTTTGAGTCCACCGAACTGACTAAGCAGACGCTGGGCGGTTACCATGACCGATTCCCCGGCGATTCCCCTCCCCAGTATCAGCGCCAGTATTTCCTGGGCGGACAAAGCCTCTACGCCCAGCCTCTGCAGCCTCTCTCGCGGCCTGTCGTTGACGGGCAGGTCGTGGATGGTCATGGATTCGTAATTAATCTGACGCGGCTTTTTCATGCCAGCCCAGTCTAGCACCAGCGGAACACCGATGGCAAGCTATTTGTAACTATCCAAAGGTACTGAGGGCAATCACTTGGTGAAAACCACCAGTCGATTTGATGGTGGGTTGTTACCAGAATGAGGGTTGACAGTATTCAAAATAAGTCCGTTTACGAATATTATCAGAAGTAGGTTCAAAGGGAATGATTTCTCAAGGGATATTCCCAGAAAAAGGAGAAAAATGCTCTGTGTAGTCCGGCCAAAAGCCTGTAAAAGATGCGGCGGTGACCTCTCGCTGGAATGCGATATCTACGGAGTATATATCGAATGCATTCAGTGTGGAGCGAACTGGACTAATAAAGACATAACACTGGCAAAAATTCACGATGCCGTCAAGACGAATAAATCTAAAGAAACCGTGCCCGCCGGTCGCCAGAGACAGCCTTAAGAGAACAGAGAGTTCTCAAAGTCCGCCTGCCACAGGTCGTTCAGACCGTCCATATCGAACCCGTATACCTTTTCCAGAGCGTCGTCATACCCGCTGCCCTCTTTAAAGGTATTCAGCAGCTCCAGCATTTTGTCCCGCCCGTAATTATCAATGAGATACTCCACCAGCTTGTAGCTTTCCGCATAAGCCAGCAACGATTCGTCAGCATAGGCGGAGAACGGACTCGCAAGGCTGCGCACTGTAATAAGACGTCCCTTGTTCCAGGCTTCAGCCAGGGCATTGGTAAAAACGGCGGTCAGTTCGCCTTCGGAATACATCGCCAGACCTTCATCGAGCCAGACGGGTAAATCACTGTAAGGATTGAAGGTAACCTGGTGTATCACCAGATGAGTCAATTCGTGGGAAATCGTCCTTTTGCCCCACTCGATATCGCCGGTATTGGGCGATATTCCTATGGCGATGATGCCGTAGCGCGTATAAGCGACGCCCCCCGTCCACTCCTGCGGGTATATCATCGCCCCCCTCAGGTCGGAGGAACTGGCAAATACATAGAAACGCACCGGGTTTTCAAGCTCGGCGCCGGTATTATCCGCCAGGCGGGTAAGCGCCGACTGCGTGGCTTCCATGAGCTCGTCCGCAAAGTCGCCGTCGCCCCGGTACCAGAGAATAGTGACATCGCCCGCGGTGATTTGCTGCCAGTTATAACGGTTGTCCTCAATATCGATTCTTGCCGGCGTGGTACGCAGTTCTCTACCTCCGGCATCGGTCAGGGTCCACCAGTAGTCCACGCTCGCGCCCGGTGGCAGCCCGCCCGTTTTTCTCATGTCCACGACACTTTGCGCCGTGACGGTGCGAGAAGGAACGAAGGGTACATATATCTCGCTGAAAACATGGACGTGCTCCAGGCGTTCGACCTTATAGCAGAGACGGATATCGGTGATAGCAGCATCGCTCTCGGCGGATATATTGAAAATAAGCCTCATGGGGAAGTCTATCTCCGCCGAACTGGAAGTTACCGCCAGTTCGCCGTCGGCAAGCACCGTGCCGGGACCGAACACCCCGAGAGACAGGCAAATTAACAGCGCTATTATTGAGATTTTCTTAATCATTTTTCTTTTCCCATTGAAGCGCGGAGATATGCATCGATTATCTCGTCCAGACCACCGTCCAGCACGGCTTCGGCATTGCTGGTTTCATAGTCGGTGCGGTGGTCTTTCACCATCCGGTACGGGTGCAGGACATAGCTCCTGATTTGATTGCCCCACCCCGCATCTATCCTCTTCCCCTTGAGCCTCGCCTTTTCCTCCTCACGTTTTTCCAGTTCCTGCTCCAGCAGGCGCGCCCGGAGAATCTTGAGGGCGAAGTCCTTGTTCATGTGCTGCGAGCGCTCGCTCTGGCAGGTCACCACCAGCCCGGACGGCAGATGCGTCACCCTCACCGCGCTGCTGGTTTTCTGCATGTGCTGGCCGCCGGGCCCGCTGGAACGGTACGTATCAATTTTTATATCATCGGGGGCGATATCAAGGTCGATATCCTCTTCCGCCTCCGGCATTACCTCTACCAGAGCGAAGGACGTATGACGGGCGTGATCGGCATCGAACGGCGAGAGTCGCACCAGACGGTGGACGCCGTGTTCCGATTTTAGATACCCGAAGGCGTATTCGCCGTTCACCGCGATGACCGTACTTTTTATACCCGCCTCGTCCCCCGGCGAGGTGTCCAGTACTTCCGCCGTGAAGCCGCGGCGTTCCGCCCAGCGCAGGTACATTCTCATTAGCATTTCCGCCCAGTCCTGCGATTCCGTTCCACCCGCGCCGGCATGGATAGCCAAGATAGCGTTCCGGTCATCGTACTCCCCGTTGAAAGCCAGCTGGAATTCCAATTCATCGAGCTGCGCGGCTATCTCGTTCAGTTCATCATCAATTTCCGCCTGGAGGGATTCATCTTCGTCCGCCAGTTCCACCAGTTCCGAGATATCGTTCAGCGTTTCTTCCAGTCCCCGCCACTGCTGCACCACCCGGTTCTTGTCCGCCAACCGGCGCATGACGCTCTGGGCATTCGCCTGGTCCTGCCATAAATCGGCTTTGGATGACTGCTTCTCCAGAGCGACAATCTCTTTTTCCTTACCGGCTATGTCAAAGATGCTCCAGAGCCAGGGAAACTCTGGCTTTTAATTCATTTACCTTGTCGTGAAATTCCTGCATATTGTCTCGCTTTATTATACCAGACTTTTCATACCCGCTTGAAGATGTCCGCCCGCCGCCATGTGTGCCAGTCGTGTGGGTTCCGGCAGACGGTAGCCCCGGCAGCACCCTAACGTCATGGCAATCGCCGAATCCAGGTCAATTTTGTGTCCGATGGATACGTAGACCGGTTTCACGCCCGTCCTGGTGCGTACCACCGACCCGATAACCTCCCCATTATCCGTAAGCTCGGTGTAGCTGCCACGTTCGTTACCCGGCTCCTCGCGGCTGCCGCATAACCTTGACTTGGCACAGCCGACAGTCGGAATATCCAGGAAAAGTCCCAGGTGAGAAGCAAGCCCGATGCGCCGCGGGTGGGCTATCCCCTGCCCATCCACCATGATAAGGTCCGGCGTAACCGTAAGCTCTTCACAGGCTGCCAGAATCAGCGGCGCCTCCCGGAAAGTAAGCAGTCCCGGTACGTAAGGGAACGTGAGGCTATCGGTAATTATTTTTACTTCAACCGGTTCTAGCTTCGGATAGTTCAGCACGACCACCGCCGCCGTGCCCGTTTTCGCCCACCGGTTGACGGAGATATCCACTCCCGCTACCGTACGCGGGCGAGGTGTTTCACCGACATGGGATACCTCCGCTGCCAGCTCTTTCTGGAGTTTGATGGCTTCCGACGGACTCATCCGCCAGCCGTGCCGCCTGTCTATCCGCATACCTGATTATAGACGTAGCCCAAGATTATTGGCAACCTGCCGGTCGGCAAAAAACGGTCTGAACACGCCTGGTTCTAAAATTTTCCCGCTACCATTGACAGCTAAATCTCAATAGTGCATAATAGGTGACGTATGGCATATTATGAAAAGAAGGCAGGTATAAATTGCTCAGAATCAGACTAAGACGCGTTGGAGCCAAGAAAAAACCCAGTTACCGGTTAGTAGTAGCAGATGTACGGGCACCCCGCGACGGGGCGTTCGTTGAGACTATAGGTCATTACGACCCCATGACCGAACCGGAGACGATAGTCATCAAGGAGGAGAGAGCACTGCACTGGCTAAGTCAGGGCGCCAAACCGTCAGATACCTCTGCCAGGCTACTGGGTAAGGCAGGTATTCTGGATAAGTTCAAACCAGTCAAGGAGTAATCATGAAAGACCTAGTGGAGTACATCGCCAAGTCCATCGTCAATGAACCCGATGCAGTGAAAGTGGATGAGGAGACCAACGAGGAGGGGATTACGCTGAAGCTTAGCGTGGCCGATGACGACAAAGGAAGGATCATCGGCAAGCAGGGCCAGATTGCCCAGGCAATGCGCACCCTGCTCAGGGTTAAAGCAGCGAAAGCTGCTACTAGAGTCAGACTCGAAATCATGTAATATAGTCCCCGAGACCCGTTTTCTTCTCCGGAGACGGAGAGCTAAAGCTCTCCCCCCCTTTTAGACTCGTGCCTCTCAATCACGAGAAGCCCAGAAGTTGAAGAATATTCTGCGGAAAATGAAGCACATCCGTCACATTCCCCTGCCTGAAGGACAGTTTTACCACGACCAGATAATCGGGCTTCAGGTCGAAACCACCGGCGGCGAATACATCGGTTATGTCACTGATATTCTCACCGGAGTAAGTAACGATAACTTCATCGTGAAAAGCGAATCAGGGGAAATTCTTATTCCGGTTATCGAGGACGTCATACAGTCCATAGACCTCGCCACACGCACCATAATCATCGAGCCGATGGAAGGACTGCTGGACCTCAACATGAAAAAGCCGCCGAAGTAGTCCGGCGGCCTGATAAAACTTAAATAACGGTACTACAGCTTCCGCCGTCTCTTTATCTTTTCCGCCACCGTCAGCCTGGCCATGGCACGCCTTAACGATGCCTCCACCCTGGTCATATCCACCTCGGCAGGCTTTTCCTTCAATCTCTCTTCCGCCCGCTTCTTGGCTGCCTCGGCACGCTCGGTATCGATTTCCTCGGCTCGCTCGGCGCTGTCCGCTAATATGATAACCCGGTCAGGGCGCACTTCGAGAAACCCGCCGGAGATAGCCATGATATCCTCCTCCGTCCCCCTCCTCGTCACCAGCTCGCCGGCCTGTAATATTGTCATTAGCGGGGCGTGGTGCGGCAGTATTCCCAGCTGCCCCTCCACGCCGGGGGCGATTAGCGCCTCCACGTCCTCGGAATAGACGATCCGCTCCGCCGTGACGATATCTACCTTAAAATTAGGCATTGGTTTCGGCTCCCATGGTCCTGGCGTTTTCCACCACTTCCTCAATGCCGCCTACCATGTAGAACGCCTGCTCCGGCAGGTCGTCGTATTTACCTTCGAGTATTTCCGCGAAGCCGCGTACCGTGTCCTCCACCTTGACGTACTTGCCGGGCCTGCCGGTGAACACCTCGGTGACGAACATCGGCTGCGAGAGGAACCTCTGGATGCGACGCGCCCGGGATACGGAGAGTTTATCCTCTTCGCTGAGTTCTTCGATGCCCAGGATGGCGATGATGTCCTGCAGGTCCTGGTAACGCTGCAATACCCGCTGTACCTCGCGGGCGACCCGGTAATGCTCTTCTCCAACCACGTTGGGGTCGAGGATGCGGGAGGTGGATGTCAGCGGATTGACGGCGGGATAAAGACCCTGCTCGGCGATGGACCTCTCCAGCGCCACCACGGCGTCCAGGTGCCCGAAGGTGGTCACCACGCCGGGGTCGGTATAATCGTCAGCAGGCACATAAATAGCCTGGAAGGAGGTAATCGAACCCTTCTTGGTGGAAGCGATACGTTCCTGGAGCTCGCCCATTTCCGTCGCCAGCGTGGGCTGGTAACCCACCGCGGAAGGCATTCTTCCCAGCAGCGCCGATACCTCCATGCCCGCTAGCGTGTAGCGGTAAATGTTATCGATGAACAGCAGCACGTCCTGCCCCTCGTTATCGCGGAAGAACTCCGCCATGGTCAGCCCGGTCAGCCCCACCCGCAGGCGCACGCCGGGGGGCTCGTTCATCTGCCCGAAGACCATCACCGTCTTGTCCAGCACGCCCGATTCCTTCATCTCGTTCCACATGTCGTTGCCCTCGCGGGAACGCTCGCCGATGCCGGTAAACACGGAGAAACCGCTGTGCACCGCGGCAATGTTACGGATAAGCTCCTGTACGATGACCGTCTTGCCGACGCCGGCGCCGCCGTACGCGCCGATTTTACCGCCCTTGGTGAACGGTACAATCAGGTCGATGACTTTAAGTCCCGTCTCCAGTACCTGGGTGCTGGTCTCCTGTTCTTCAAAGGTAGGCGCCGGGCGGTGTATCTCCCAGTGGTCGTCGGCTTTGACATCACCGAGGTTATCCAGGGGAGTCCCCATCACGTCGAAGAGTCTGCCCAGGGTAGCCCTCCCCACCGGCACCTTTAGAGCCGCGCCGGTATCGACAGCCTCGGCGCCGCGTTCCAGTCCGTCGGTCGGCGAGAGCGCCAGGCAGCGTACCCAGTTATTCCCCAGGTGGTCCTGCACTTCCAGGATAATTTTGCCGCCGTCGATTTCAATCTCGATGGCGTTAAAAAGAGCGGGTAACTCATCAGGCGGAAATTCCACATCCACCACCGTTCCTATTACCTGGGCTACTTTTCCCTTAGCCATAACAACCTCACAAAATATCAGTTTTTCTCTTATTTATTCCAGGGCTACCACGCCTCCGGTAATATCCAGAAGTTCCGTGGTAATAGCCTCCTGACGGGCTTTGTTATACAGCAGGGTAAGGTCGCCGATGAGTTCGTTGGCGCTGTCCGTGGCGTTTCTCATCGCTACCATACGCGCCGACTGCTCGCTGGCGATTGATTCTAAAATAGCATGGTAGATTTCCATCTCCACGAAGCGGGGCAGCAGCCCGCCCAGTACCGCCTCGGCGCCCGGTTCATAAATATAATCGACGTTCTCTCCCTGCGGAATCTCCGCGGGTTCTACGGGCAATAGCTGCTTCATTATCGGGGTTTGTACCATGGTCGATACGAAGTGGGCATAAGATACATAGACCATGTCGATAACCCCGTTGGTATAATCATCAATAACAATTTGAGATATCGGGAGCGTATCGAGGTAAGAAGGCTGGTCGCCAATCTGGATAAATTCCGCAGTCATGTTGATACCGGAGCGTGTTATGAAGTCCCGCCCTTTGCGCCCCACAGCGACCACGCTGGCATCTTTTTCCTGCTCCAGGATAAATTTGCCCAGACCGCGGTTCAGGTTGGCGTTCAGCCCGCCGCAGAGACCCCGGTCAGGAGTGATATGCACAATGGCTATTTTCTCCACGGGACGCCGCTGTAACAGCGGATGCTGCAGCCCGATATCCGGCAGCGCCGCCAGGTCGGAAATGACCTGCTCTATCTTCTCGGAGTAAGGTCGTCCCGCCAGTCCGCGTTCCTGCGCCTTGCGCATCTTGGAAGCCGCGATCATCTCCATCGCCCGGGTAATCTTGGCGATGTTCTGGACTCCCTTGATGCGGCGTCTTACTTTACGTATATCCGGCATGGTTTAGTTTTTCCCCTTCTTTATATTGTCTAATCTCTCTCTGGCGACCGGATAGTGCTTAATAACGAACTCTAGTTGGGCACACGGGTAGTTTAGACAATACCCGCAGTTTTTCAAGCCTTTTTCTTTGGCGCACGTGCGTATCTGGCACATGGCGCAATGACCCATTCTAACACCCTGGGAATCACAGCCGGTGCAGTTAATATCAGAGGCTTTCATAATGGGTATGTTATATTGTTTGGACCACTTCTCCGCCTGCGCCTGGCGCAGTTTATCATCGTTTTTCATGGTGGCGATATAGGCGTCACATTCCGTGCAGACCAGTCCGCAGTAGGCTATCTGTTTTTCCATTTTTGTCACCTCACCCCCTGTATCCCCCCTCTCCTCTCAGGAGAGGGGGAAGTTTTCAGGGAAGAGGGGCTTCGCCCCTCTTGGACTCCCTGCTACTTTTTAAGTTCCTTCCTTATCCTATCGAGATTGTCCTTCATCACCGGCGCCATCGCGAAGTATTTGTTCAGATTATCACAGGCGTAATCCTCGCAGTAGGCACAGTTCTCCACGCCTTTTTCCTGTCCGCACTTCCTGACTTCGCAGACGAAGCACTGACCGATGTGCTTGCCGTCGGTGACAATGCAGCCGACGCAGTTGATGTCATCGGCTGTCATCGGATGATTATATTCTTTAGACCATTTTGCGGCTATTTCTTTTCTCTTCTCATTATCGTCATTCTGCGTGGCGACATAGGCGTCACAGTCCGTGCAGACCAGTCCGCAATATGCGATTATCTTATCCATTTCTACAACCCTCCCCCTGTACTTAGTCTTTGGCAAACCCCTGTTTAAATTCCTCAATTGCCTTTTTCAGCGTCGCTTCGTTCTTCTCGTCGAGTTCCTTGGTTTCCCCGATGGTCTTGCCTAAATCGGCGTAGCCGGTCTCCATGAACTTATGGAATTCATCCTCGAAGGCGGATATCTTGTTCAGCGGTATATCGTCCATGTAGCCGTTAATCACGGCATAGAGAATCATGACCTGCTTTTCCAGGGGCACCGGCACGAACTGCGCCTGCTTGAGGACCTCCTGGATGCGCTCGCCGCGTTCCAGCTGCGACCGCGTGGCTTTATCGAGCTCGGCGGTGCCGAATTGGGCAAATGCCGCTACTTCGCGGTACTGTCCCATGTCCAGCTTGAGTCGACCGGCCACCTGTTTCATTGCCGGTGTCTGCGCCTTACTGCCGACGCGGGACACCGAGATGCCCACGTTCAGAGCGGGTTTGATGCCGGCGTTAAACAGGTCGGACTCCAGGTAAAGCTGGCCGTCGGTGATGGAGATAACGTTGGTGGGGATATAGGCGGAAACGTCACCGGCCTGAGTCTCGATGATGGGCAGCGCCGTCAGCGAGCCGCCGCCGTACTCTTTGGCGTATTTCGCCGCCCGCTCCAGCAGCCGGCTGTGCAGGTAAAATACATCGCCCGGGTATGCTTCACGTCCCGGAGGCCGGCGCAGCAGCAGGGAAAGCTGCCGGTACGCCCAGGCGTGCTTGGAAAGGTCGTCGTATATAATCAGTACGTCCTTGCCTGCCTCCATGAATTCCTCGCCCATGGCGCAGCCGGAGTAAGGAGCCAGGTACTGTAAAGCCACGGACTCCGAGGCGCTGGCGGAAACGACGATGGTATGTTCCATGGCGCCGTACTGGTTCAACAACGCCACTACGCGCGCCACCTGTGATACCTTCTGTCCGACGGCTACGTAGATACAGATAAGGTCGCCGCCTTTCTGGTTGACGATGGCATCGAGGGCGATAGCCGTTTTACCGGTGGAGCGGTCGCCGATGATAAGCTCGCGCTGCCCGCGTCCGATGGGGAACATGCTGTCCACGGACTTGATGCCCGTCTGCACGGGCGTATCCACGGAGGCGCGCAGCACGACGTTGGGCGCCACCCGCTCGATTGGTCTTACCTTGTCCGTCTTGATATCGCCTTTACCGTCTATGGGACGTCCCAGTGGGTCGACGACGCGCCCAATCATAGCGTCACCCACCGGTACCTCGGCGATTCTCCCGGTACATTTGACCTCGTCGCCTTCTTTAATTCCGGTATAGTCTCCCAGCACGACGGCGGATACGCTGTCCTCTTCCAGGTTCAGGGCGATGCCGATGATATCGTTGGGGAATTGCAGCAGTTCGTTGTACTTGGCGGACGCCAGTCCGTGAATCCTGGCAATGCCGTCGCCGACTTCTATCACCGTGCCGACATCCACCATAGTCACGGCGGTGCCGAACTGTTCAATCTGCTGTTTTAATATGGATACTATATCTTCGCCTCTCGTTGTCACCTGAGCGACCTCCTCTGCCAAACCGGTATATTGGCTATTATTAGTTAACTCTTCCTCCCCGTACCTACTAACTCCCTCTTTAAAGCCGCCAGTTTACTGCGGGTGCTGCCGTCCAGCAGCTTGCCGTTTACCCTGGCGATAATGCCACCGAGAATTTCCGGGTCTACCTCCGACTTCACCACGACCTTCGTGCCCAGGAGGGTACCCAGGTTCCCGGCAAGTTTTTCTTTATCCTTTTCATCCAGGGGAACGGCGGTGATTACATCCGCCGTTTGAATCCCGCGATACGCGTCCAGGAGACGCCGGTATTCGCCGGCAATATCCGCTATTATGCCGATGCCTCCCCTGGTGATTAACATCAGTACCAGGTTCATAGCCAGGGGATTAATATCGCCCAGGCTTTTCTTGAGCACCTCAGTCTTCTTTTCCACCTTGATTTTAGGGCTCTCCATAGCTGCTAGAAATATCTCGTTTCCGGCGGCTTCCGCGAGTTTATCAAGGTCGGTTTGCCACCGTTCCAGTTCCTTTTTCTCCAGCGCTATCTCGAATATCGCCTGAGCGTAACGCCGGCCGTATGCTTTTCTCGGCATGATATTATCCTGTTTTCCCGACTATTTCTTCTTCCCGGTAGAACTTTCTTCGAGCACTTTTTCGATGAGTTCGCGGTGCTCTTCCTTGTCCAGAGACTTCTCGATAACCTTGCCCGCCGCCATGACGGTTAAGTCGGCGAACTCACGGCGCACTTCGCTAATGGCGTCGTCGCGTTCCCTCTGAATCTCGGAGCGCGCCCGGTTCAGGAGTGTATCGGCTTCCTTCTTGGCGTCTTCCTGCGCCTTCTGCTTGACTTCTTCGCCGGCTTTCACCGCCCGGGCAATCCTTTCCTGCCCTTCGCGGCTGGCTTCTTCAAGCTGTTTCTTCAACTCATCCTCGGCACGGGCGGACTGTTCTTTCACAGCTTCCGCCTGCTCCATGCTTTCCTTAACCCGCTTGGAGCGCTCGTCCATCATCCGCATGATGGGCTTATAGGCGACGAAGCGCAGCACGACCAGCAGAATGACGAAAGTTACAACCTGCGTGAGTAATGTCGGCAAATTTATTCCTAACTCGGAAATGCCTCCCATTTTTACCCCCTAGACTACTTCAAAGCAAACATAAACTGACCTTATTTCGTAGACCGTATTCTCCTGCACTTTTGGGTATCCGTTAGAGCGTTAATACCGCGTGTATCAATACACCGGCTACAACCATGACGCCCAGTATCAACGCAGCTACGATAGCCGCTATAAAAGTGGGGAGTCCTTCGTTTTCCATAATTACCCCCTTATAAACTCTACTTAAGCTATCATGGCAAGTATGATAGCCACAATCAGGGCATAGATGCCGATGGCTTCTGCCATGGCGATGGCTATCAACATGTTGGTCATAATGGGACCTCTTGCCTCAGGGTTGCGCGCCAGTCCCTGCATGGCTCCGTAGCCGAGAATGCCGATGCCGATTCCCGGTCCCAGGGCGCCTAAACCTATAGCCAGCCCCGCCGCTAACATCTTGATTGCTTCTGCATCCATTATCCTTCCTCCTTAAATATTTCCTGCATTATTAGTTAGTGTGACTCTTCATCGTGAGAAGTCACCGCCATAGAAGCGAATGCCAGTGTCAGTCCGCTGAATACCAGCGCCTGAATAAAGCCGATGAATAACTCAAGTCCGTATACCAGCCAGCCTATCGCCATGGGTATCAGGAAGGCGGCTACCATGATTAGTATCTCACCCGCGGTCATATTGCCGAAGAGACGAAAAGTGAAACTGACGATGCGGATAAATTCGCTGAGCGTCTCTAACCCCCCGACGAACATGTCGACAAACCCGGAAAACAGTCCGGAGAGTCCCTGCTTTGCCCTTCCCTTGAAGACGTGCCCGATGCTCTTGAAAAATCCCCCGACGTTGATGAACTTACGCAGGTATTTAATACCCAGTGTCCTGAGACCGTAATATTCCACGAACACGAAGGACACCAGGGCTATCGCCAGAGGGGTATTGACATCGGTATTGGCGCCGCGGAGCAGTTCGTAATGGTGTCCGTGAACGGTAATTTCAATCGAACCGAAACCCGGAATCAGGCTGAGCCAGGCGTTGAACGCTACGAAGAGAAAGATAGTACAGATAACCGGGAAGAATTTCCTGCCGTATTCCTCGCCGGCAACGCTTTTACAGAAATCGAAGACCCAGCCCAGAATAAACTCGAAGATAGCCTGTAAACGACCGGGCACCAGCTTCAAGCGACGGGTGATAAGCCAGCTGACGAGGATGAGGAAGATAACGGTAATCCAGCCGGCAATCATGGTATTGGTAATCGGCAGCCCGAAGACTTCAAAAAGCGCCGGTGCGGCAAGGTGAGGTTCCGGGGAAGGGACGGAAAGCCAGTCCGGCAGGCCCACGTCTCCGACGATGCTTTTACCCAGAGGGCCAGCCAGAAATCCGATGACGACGATAGCGAGAGCTATAATAATGACGATGATTAATACGGGGAAAGAACAGCCGAGGCAGCCGCGCTTTTTGGGCTCAGCCACTAACCATTCTCCTTGTCTTGCCTGTCGTTCATGAGGGGTCGTATCATCCGATATACACCGTAAACAGCTACCACCAACCCCACCAGCAGACCGATAATCATAAAAAGTGGTTTCTCACTACTGAGCTTCCAGCCGGCGTACGCCCCACCCGCGATACAGATACCGATGTAAAATCCGATACCCGTCAGCCTGAGGGCAGGTATTAACCTGTTCATGCCGACCTCAACTCTCCTGCACGTGAAAATAATACCAGAAACCGACCTCTCAGGTCAAGCCGTGAAAGGTTCTCCGAAATAACACCAGTGGTACAAATTTAAAAAGTAAAAATCGTTGATTGCAGGCTGTAATTTAAGCGCGTTTGCCCTTGAGCGGAGACGATCCGAAGTTACCCGCTTTAACCTCGCCGGAGATATCATCGCCGGAGACTTTAACGTTATATTCCAGTGTCATCTTGCCCATCGGGCTATCGATTTCCATATCCCAGGAGGCCGCGTCGCCGCTTACCTTGCCGCCGCTGAACTCCATCGTCCCCATGGGACTTGCCATGTTGCCGCTGACGGCATCGCCGTCGGTCTTGAGAACAAGCTTGGATTCCTGTTTGCCCATCGGTGTATCGATTTCCACATTGTAGGTTCCGTCTACCGCCATTGTCTTCTCTCCTTTCATATTAGGGAGGAATGCCGTTTTACCCTTATCGATAAAACCGAACGCATGTTAACAATATGATTACTAAATGTCAAACCCAAATAAAAAGGCCCCGGTGTCCCGGGGCATCAAGGTTACTGCTTATATATTATTCCTCACGTTCGAAGAGTGTAGGAAAATCGCCGTCGAAGTCTTTCAGAAAATCGTGCATTCCCAGCAGGTCTTCATCCCGGACATTGCCCAGGTTCTTGAATTTCTCCATTTCTTCTTCGGTGAGGTCGGTGATAACTTCAGGCTTGGCATTCTCCCTGATAATGGCCGCTACCAGACACCTGACGTGACACGAGGGACAGGAGACTCTCATAAACCACAGTTCATCGTTATGCTCGACGATTTCTATGTGGTCTTCTTGGTAGTTCTGTCCGCAGGAACCACATTTTATCGAAGCTATCATTTTCTTAATCAGAGTTTCATCCATAAAACAGGTTCCCGCAGCATGAAGACTTAAGTAGGCTACGACTTGCGTTTATCGAAGTCATCCAGGTCGAGGGTATTGATAAAGTCATAGAAAGCCGACATTTTTTTCTTCATCTCTTCGTCGCTGACCTTCCTGACCTCCTTGCCGCTGCCTTCGGTCTCTTCGAAGATGGGTTTGCCCGTCTCGCCGTCCAGCAGGATACCGGCTTTATCCAGCACCGATTCATCGGCGAAAATCGTAACCCCGGTCCTGACTGCCAGCGCCAGCGCATCGCTCGGGCGCGAGTCCACCTCCAGTTGCCTCCCGTCTACTTCCAGTATTACTTTGGCGAAAAAAGTGTCGTTCTTCAAGTCATTAACTATAATGGAATTCACCGCGGCACCCAGCGTATCAATAACCGAACTCAACAGGTCGTGTGTTAGAGGGCGGGGGACGGCGACTCCCTGCAATTTCACGGCAATCGCATCCGCTTCAGCCGGACCTATCCAGATGGGGAGGTACCGGTCTGACATCTTTTCCTTTAAAATCACCACCCGCTGGTAATTCATCAAACTAACCCTTATGCTGTCAATCGTCATCTCTATCATAGCCGAGCCTCCATACCCTTTCTCACCCTGTGTAATTAATTCTAAACCCACATCAACAACTCTGTCAAATGATTTAGATGTGCCATCCGGCACGGTTTTACCGCTGTTTACAGGTGTTTTATACCCCTTCTTTCAGGGGGTTCCCTTATTGTATACCCGTTATTACACTCCGTATAATGTAAAGGTTGACAGGTACATTAATTCCGTATGTTATAATATTCACCGTACCTGCGTAATAACGAAAAAATCGGAGGCATGATAATGAAACAGGGTCAAAAAGCCGTCGTCTGGTTCAAGGAAGTTACCAAAAAGGATATTCCCCTGGTGGGTGGCAAGGGGGCAAATTTGGGAGAGATGACCAATGCCGGAATCCCGGTTCCCCAGGGCTTCATCGTTACCGCCGCCGCCTACTTTGATTTCATCGACCAGGCGAACCTCAGCGGCAAGATTCAAGCACTCCTCAAACCGTTAGACATTCAAGACAGCAAACAGCTCCAGGAAGTTGCCTTGAAAGTCCAGAAAGTCATAGAGGACGCCGCCATGCCCGCCGAAACAGCAGAAGCAATCGAGCAGGCATATGTCAAAATGGGTAAGGGGCTGGTCGCCGTGCGCTCCTCGGCTACGGCGGAAGACCTGCCGGAGGCTTCCTTCGCCGGACAGCAGGCTACTTTCCTTAACGTACAGGGCGAAAAAGATGTCGTCAGAGCCGTCCAGGACTGCTGGGCATCCCTCTTCGGCGCCCGCGCTATTTTCTACCGGCAGGAACAGGGCTTCGACCATTTTAAAGTCGGCATCGCCGTACCGGTACAGCGTATGGTGCAGTCGGAAGCCGCCGGCGTTATGTTCACCGTAGAGCCCAACACCAGCGACCGCTCTAAAATCACCATCGAGTCCGTCCTCGGCCTCGGCGAAATGATTGTCTCCGGAGATGTGACCCCGGACCATTATCTCGTTAATAAAGCCGATATGAAAATCGAAATGAAGGAAATTAAAAAGCAGGAATGGAAACTGGTCAAGGATATCGCCAGAAAAAGCGACGACCCGAATATTAAGATAGACCTCACGCCGGAAGAGCAGAATACCCAAAAGATCACCGATGAAGATATTGTCTTCCTGGCAAAAATCGGCAAACGGCTTGAAGACCATTACGGCAACGCCCAGGACGTCGAGTGGGCTAAAGAAAAGAACGAAATATTCATCGTGCAGACCCGCCCGGTTACCACCATCAAAGCCGATACGGGCGCCAGCCATGACATCGATGCTCCGGTGCTGGTATCCGGCGCCGCCGCCAGTCCGGGGGTAGCCTCCGGGCCGGTAAAAATCGTGCCCGACCCCTCCCAGATAGACAAGGTGTTGGAAGGCGATGTCCTGGTGGCGGAAATGACCACACCGGACTTCGTCCCCGCCATGAAGCGGGCGGCGGGCATCGTCACCGACCGCGGCGGCAGGACCGCCCACGCCGCCATCGTCAGTCGCGAGCTGGGTATACCGTGCGTCGTCGGCTGTGAAAACGCCACCGCCGCGCTTAAGGACGGACAGGTGATAACCGTCGACGGCAGCAACGGCAAGGTATATGCCGGCAGGATAGAAATCAAGACGGATGTCAAGATACGCAAGCGCGGTGAGGTCAAGACCAAGACCAAGCTCCTGGCGAATCTTGCCCAGCCGGATATCGTCGACCGTGTGGCTAACCGCGATGTCGACGGCATCGGGCTGCTGCGCGCCGAGTTCATGGTCGCTGAAATCGGCGAGCACCCCAGCGCCATGATTGAGGACGGCAGGGGCAACGAGTTCACCGAAAAGCTCGCTCACGAATTGATGAAGTTCGCCAAAGCCTTCCACCCACGCCAGGTGGTCTACCGCACCAACGATTTCAAGTCCAACGAATATAAAGCCCTCAAGGGCGGCGAGAAGTTCGAAGAAGACGAAGAGAATCCCATGATAGGCTACCGCGGCGCTTCGCGGTACATCACCGATATAGAGACCTTCAAGCTGGAACTGGCCGCCATCAAGAAAGTACGTGAGCAGTACGATAACCTGTGGGTGATGATTCCCTTCATACGGACGGTACCGGAGCTTGAAGGTACCGTTAAAATCATGGCGGACGAGGGACTGAAACGCTCCGATACGTTCAAGCTCTGGATGATGTGCGAGGTGCCTTCCAACGTCATTCTGCTGGAGAAATTCCTTGCCGTAGGCATCGACGGGGTATCCATCGGCTCCAACGACCTTACCCAGCTGACGCTGGGTATCGACCGCGATAGCTCCAAGCTGGCGGAGACCTTCGACGAGCGCAACGAGGCCGTCCTGATATCCATCGAGAAGGTGGTCAAGACCTGTAAGTCTTTGGGCGTCACCTGCTCCATCTGCGGGCAGGCGCCCTCCGTTTACCCGGAAATTACCGAGAAGCTGGTGGAGTGGGGCGTTACCTCGGTATCCGTCAGCCCGGACATGATTGACACCACGCGCGATATCATCGCGGCGGCGGAGAAGAAGCTGGGGGTGAAGTAAGCGAACCGGGCCGGTTGATGTATCCAAGGGGCGGGTAATAAACCCGCCCCTATCTTTTTGCCGGGGATTCGTTTTGTAAAAACGCCTTTAAAAAATTTTCTGGTATTTAAAGCTGCAAAGGCAAATCAAACGGGTGTTTCAGCTTCGATTCGTTCCGTCATTTTCAGCACCGTTTCACCGTCGCAGGCTGGATTCGTTCCGTCATTTTCAGCGCCGTTTCACCGTCGTAGGCTGGATTCGTTCCGTCAAAATCCGCAGTTCCAGCAGCAGCGGACTCTAAAATACGGCGTACGAACTTTTTAAAGTCTTTATACTCGTTTTCATCAAGGTGATATTTGCGGCGGTACAATTCAGCGAGCCTGCGGGAGGCTTCCCGGAGCACGCGGCGGTTACCGGGGGCATAGCTAAGGGCAGAGGTCAACCTGATGCGAATGGCGGCTATTTCAGGGTCGAGGCCGTCCCGATTGACGGTATCCGATAACACGGAGATTTCTGCGTCGCTAAAACGGGCGGCATAGAAGCCATGCTTGCGGGCGTTGCGATTGCCTTCCTGGCCACCGCGTTTTCTTTTTATTTTGACCGGCACATTGAGTATAATAGTACATTTGTTCTATTATGTCAAGGGAAAAATGGCGGGGCTTTTACTTTTATTTTGTTACCATATCTTTATAAGTTATCAAGATTTTAATCTATGCCCCTGACCCCCTTCCCCTGGTAAAGGAAGGGGAAATTTTACAAATAATATAGTGCGTATTGGGTATTTTTTTATAAGGGCCATTGCCTAGAATGTCGGTAATAGACTCCGCCTCCTTTTGCCTCCCGGGGCGGTTTAAGTAACAAAGGGATAAGCTTTTGAAAATCCCCCTTAGTCCCCCTTTTTTCAAAGGGGGAAACTTGGGGGGTATTAAAATCCACCCTCTGTTTCTCCCTCCTTTACGAAAGGAGGGAGACGGGAAATGAGTGACAATAAGGTCCAGGGGATGAGCAGAGGATGTGACCGGGCGGTTTGTGTGGGAATAGATAACATTCGTGGTGGTGGGGAGGTGGTCTGGATTCCCGTTTTCACGGGAATGACGTTATAGAAAAGAGGGAATGACGTTAGATAGAGATTGCCACGTCGCTACGCTCCTCGCAATGACGGAGGGACTCACCCTTTGAAAGACTCATGGTTCGACAGGCTCAACATGAGCGGGGTAAGGGGTCGGGGGGACTTGTAAAAACCGACCGGCAGGTACTAAACTGGGCATGAGTTGATTGAACGACTGAAAATCCGCGAGATGTACGAGGAGAGAGAGGAAAGTCTGTCTCCGCATGCCGTGAAAAGCCGGCTTTCGCAGGGCCGGCAGCGACCCGAGAGGCCGGACCCGGTGCGCACCGTTTTCCAGCGCGACCGCGACCGCATTATCCACAGCAAGTCGTTCCGCCGCCTCAAGCATAAAACTCAGGTATTCATCGCCCCTCTCGGTGACCACTATGTCACCCGGCTGACCCACACGCTGGAGGTCTCCCAGATTGCCCGCACCATATCGCGCGCCCTCAACCTCAACGAAGACCTTACGGAGGCGATAGCCCTCGGGCACGACCTGGGGCACACGCCCTTCGGGCACGTGGGCGAGGACGTGCTCGACGAACTATATCACGACGGCTTTCGCCACAACGAGCAGAGCCTGCGCGTGGTGGACTTCCTAGAGAAAGACGGGCGGGGACTCAACCTCACCCGGGAGGTCAGGGACGGCATCGTCAGCCATTCCAAGTCGAGCGTGGCCGTCCTCGGGGACGACTGGGGAGAGGTGAGTACGCTGGAGGGAGAGGTCGTCAAGATATCGGACATGGTGGCATATATCAACCACGATATCGGCGACGCCATCCGGGCGGAAATACTTACCGAGCGCGACCTGCCCCTGGGAGCCGTCGAGGTCCTGGGACTTACCCATTCCCAGCGCATCAACACCATGGTCTGCGATATCATAGAAAGCTCGTGGGACGTCCGCAGTTGTGATATAATAAGGGAAAGACCCGCGATTAAAATGAGTCCCCCGGTACTGAATGCAGCCAATATCCTGCGTGATTTTCTCTTCGAACGTGTCTATAATCCGCGTTCCGCGGAAGAGGAATCGCGGCGGGCGGAGGAGGCGGTGCGGTTTCTCTACCGGCACTTTAACGAACACAATGATAAACTACCGGCGGAATACCGTCTTCACAGCGACACCACCGAGCGGAGGGTCGTCGACTATATCGCCGGCATGACCGACCACTACGCCCTGCGGCTGGCGGAAGAACTAAAAAAATGATTACTATAATCGACTATAACGCCGGAAATATCAAAAGCGTGCAGCGTGCCTGCGCGGAGGTCGGCGTGGAGGCAATCGTCACCGGCGACCCCGCCGCCGTTGCCGAAGCGGAAAAGATAATCTTTCCGGGAGTCGGCGCGGCCCCCAGCGCCATGGCGTACCTGAAAAAAACGGGGCTGGATACCGCCCTGAAAAACGCCTTCAAGGCGGGCAAGCCGATTCTGGGGATTTGCATCGGGGCGCAGATTATCCTGGAGAGTTCCGAGGAAGGCAATCAGGAATGCCTGGGACTGGTGCCGGGCAAGACCGTGCGATTCAAGCTATCCGATAAGCTGCTCAAGATACCGCACATGGGCTGGAATGAGGTCAGGGTAATACAGTCCCACCCCCTGCTGGAAGGCATACAGCCGGGCGACGAGTTCTACTTCGTCCACTCTTACTACCCCCGGCCCGCCGATGAGAAAAACGTCTATGCCGTGTCCGGTCACGGCGTGGACTTCTGCTGCGCGCTGGGAAGCGGCAATATATTCGCCATGCAGTTCCACCCGGAAAAGAGCGGCAGGCCCGGCTTGCAGGTCCTGGAACGCTTCGCCCGGTGGGACGGTAAAAAGGGAGTATAATAAAAAACCATGCTCAGTAAAAGACTGGTCGTATGCCTGGATGTCCGCGGCGGCAAGCTCGCCAAGAGCATCAAGTTCGTCGATACTAAAGATATCGGGGACCCTATTGCCAAGGCACGCCAGTACTACGAGGACGGGGTCGACGAGCTTGTCTTCTACGACATCACCGCCTCGCGGGAAAACCGGGACATCATGATTCACTTCGTGGAGGAGGTCGCCCGCCAGATTTTCATCCCCTTCTCGGTGGGCGGGGGCATACGTTCCGTGGAAGACGCCACCAGGCTGCGTAATGCCGGCGCGGAAAAGGTAAACGTCAATACCGCCGCCGTCAAGCGCAAGGAGTTAATATCGGAGATAGCTGACGCCATCGGCTCGCAGAGCGCCATCCTCTCCATGGACATCAGGAAGGTGGAGCCGACCAGGGAGATGCCTTCGGGTTATGAAATCGTCGTCAACGGCGGCGTCACCCCCACGGGCATCGACGGCTTGTGGTGGGCCAAGGAGGGGGAGAGACTGGGCGCCGGTGAGCTGGTAATTAACTCAATCGATGCCGACGGCACCAAGGACGGCTATGAAATCAACCTCACGCGGCTGATTGCCGAATCCGTTTCCATACCGGTCATCGCCTCGGGCGGGGCGGGCAAGCCGGAGCACCTCTACGACGTACTCACCGAGGGTCACGCCGATGCCGCCCTGGTGGCTTCAATCGTCCACTACGGCGAGTACACCTGCCGCGACCTTAAGGAGTACCTGCACGACCGCGGCATCAAGATACGCATGAATTATTAGTCTGGCCATCGGTTTTCCTCATAAAGCGTTATATAAACAGGAAGCGTAATCCCTGAAAAAGTAGTATAATAGGTATCTATCTCATTATTTACCATGAGCGCAATCGACGAAGTTAAACAGAAAACGGATATAGTCGAGGTTATCGGCCAGTACGCCACCCTTAAGAAGTCGGGGCGTAACCTTACGGCTTTATGCCCGTTCCACAGCGAGAAAAACCCGTCGTTTTACGTCTATCCAGAACAGCAGAGCTGGCACTGTTTCGGCGCGTGCAACACCGGCGGCGACGTTATATCCTTTATCATGAAAAAGGAAGGGATGGACTTCGGCGAGGCGCTGCGCCTGCTGGCAGATAGAGCAGGCGTCACCCTGCCTTCTTACACAGCCCCGGACACCCGCAAAGAAGAGAAGGAAGAATATTTCCAGATTAACGAAGCTGCCGCCGTTTACTACCACAACCTGCTGCTCAACTCACCCGGCGCGGAAAAAGCCCGCCAGTACGTGGAAAAACGGGGCTTTACTCAAAAGACCGTCGCCGATTTTCAACTTGGTTTCAGTCTGGACGCATGGGAGGCTTTGAAGGAATATCTCAAAGAGAAAGGCTACAGCGAAGAACTTATACTCGCCGCCGGGCTGCTTTACGAATCGGAGGACGGCAAGACCCACGACCGCTTTCGCGGCAAGCTGATGTTCCCCATCCGCGATATCCGGGGGCACGTCACCGGCTTCGGGGCGCGCGTCCTGGACGATTCGCTGCCCAAGTACGTGAACTCCCCCCAGACCCCTACCTTCGATAAGAGCGGCACGGTGTACGCCATCGACCGCGCCGCCTCCGAGATAAGGAAGCAGGACGCCGCCATCGTCATGGAAGGTTACATGGACGTCATCACCGCCCACCAGAACGGCATTGCCAACGCGGTCGCCTCCATGGGGACGGCCATCACGGACACGCAGGTCAATATCCTGAAAAAGCTCAGTAAAAACCTAGTGCTCGCCATGGACGCCGACGCCGCCGGTGAAGAAGCCATGCTGCGTACCGTGGGCTACGAGAACATATTGAACGCGGAAATGCGAGTAATCGTCATGCCGGCAGGCAAAGACCCGGACGACGTTATTAAAGAGGATATCAAGGCATGGCAGGACATGGTGGCTAAAGCCATGCCGATTGTCGACTTTACGTTTGAAAAGACCATATGCTCGCTGGACCTGACCACCGCCCGGGACAAGTCGCACGCCGTGGACAGGCTCCTGCCCATCGCGGCGGCGATTCACGACCCCATCCGCCAGGCGCATTACCTACAGAAGCTGGCGGGACTGGTAAACGTTGATATTAATACTATTAAGGCATCATTAAGCCAGTTGAAAAAACCCGCCGCCCGGCAGCGGACATCCGCCGCGAAACCGGCGAAACCCATACAGACCGCACGACCGCTGGGGTCCACATCGGTGGAGGAATACCTGCTGGCGCTGCTCCTGCAACATCCCGAGTTCAAAAGCGAAATCGCCGACCTCTCTCCCGAATATTTCGAGAGCAGTGAAAACCGGGAGATATTCGGCGCCTGGCAGCAGGTCGCGGACGTGGTTTCACTGAAAGACAAACTGGACCCCGCCCTGCACGAGCGGATTGATGTTATAATGAACAGGAAGCTGCTGGAAACCAGGAACGACGTCGAGCGCAAGCTTAGCGACAGCATTATGCGCCTCAAGGAAAGGCATCTTAAGAATATGGCGGCACGGAAAGCCGAATCCGGTAATACCGATACCGACCCCGCCCGGCTGGAAGAAGACCTGAAAATCAGCGAGCAGTTGAAAGAACTGGATGCCCGCAAAGGCAAGAAACGAACGGGAGCAAGGAGATAGCTATGGGAAAAGACAAAGACGATATGGATACGCTGCATAACCGCGAGAACTTCGAGAGTATGCCCCCACATGAAATACTGAATTCCGGGGCAAAGTCGGACTCGATGTATAACAAGCCAGCGAAACCCGACGAGGAAACAGACGACGAAGATTCCTCCGACGACAATGAAACATGGTCGAAGACCAAGAGCATCGATGAAGATGACAATGACGACTCCTCGCTGGAACTGGAACTTGACGTGGCCGCGGAAGATGCCGCCGAGCAGGATATCACCGACGACCCCGTGCGCATCTACCTCCACGAAATCGGCCGGGTGCATCTCCTTACCGCCGATGATGAAAAGACGCTCGCCAAGCAGATGGAAGAGGGCAAGCTCATCGACGACATCAAGCAGGAATACTCCCAGAAACACGGCCGGCAACCCGCCGCCACCGATATCATACTGGTCATGCTCCAGAGGCTGGGGCAGTCCGCCCGGCTCGTTCA
Source organism: Dehalococcoidales bacterium (assembly GCA_016926115.1). The sequence continues at coordinate 54,747 of JAFGPF010000027.1, forward strand.
CCTGCTCCAGGAACAGCTCGGCCTGCCGCAGACGGAAGGACTGATTAAGAGTATCTATAACGATAGACTGCAAGAGACCATCGATAACGCCATCGATCCCCAGATTATCCACGATATCTCCACCCGACTCGATAATACGGTCACGGAAACGGAAGAGATGCTGATTAACCTCTCGCTGGGCAGTCGGTTGATTCCCCAGGAGGTCCGCGACTCTATCGATAAAAAAATCAAGTTCACGGACATCGACAGTCTGGCATCGGACCCTTCGTTTATTTTCACCGTCCAGGCTAACGAAAACCGCTTCTCGGCGTACTTCGCGGAGATTATCCGCGACGGCAAGAAGGCGGGAAGGCACCTCATCGAAGCCAACCTGCGACTGGTGGTCAGCGTCGCCAAGAAGCACATCGGCAGGGGCATGTCGCTCCTCGACCTCATCCAGGAAGGCAATATCGGTCTGATGCGCGCCGTGGAAAAGTTCGACTACCGCAAGGGCTATAAATTCAGCACCTACGCCACCTGGTGGATACGCCAGGCGCTGACCCGCGCCATCGCCGACCAGGCACGCACCATCCGCATCCCGGTGCACATGGTGGAGACGATTAACCGCCTCCTCCGCATCAGCCGCCGCCTTGCGCAGGAGTACGGACGGGAACCCACCTCCCGGGAAATCGCCAAGGAGATGGAGGTGTCCTCGGAGAAGGTCAGGGAAATCGTCAAGGTATCACAGCTGCCCATATCTCTGGAATCGCCCATCGGCGAGGAAGAAGACAGCCCGCTGGGCAACTCAATCGAGGACAGGAACGCCCTGCCGCCGGTGGATATCGCCTCCAAGCAGCTCCTCAAGGAGCAAATCGAAGACGTCCTGGGCACGCTGACCCCCCGCGAGCAGCGCGTCCTCCAGTTGAGATTCGGGTTGGAAGACGGGCGCTCACGCACGCTTGAGGAAGTGGGCGTGGAGTTCAACGTCACCCGCGAGCGCATCCGCCAGATTGAGGCTAAAGCATTGAGAAAGCTGCGCCATCCGAGCCGCAGTCGCAAGCTCAAGGACTACCTGGAATAATGAGGTTATCTTTTTAAACAGTGCTATCTATGCGGAGCACGATTAATAAAGAATGTCAATAAGAGTAAAGACCACGTCCCGCCAGATTGTTTTTTCCCATCAGGCACGCAACATTTGATTACTGTCTCCTGTTGTACTAAGTGCAATAAGGAATACAAACCGCTTGATGAAAGGATGAGAGACTACATTGCCGGTCTCTGTCCATTATCATCCGAACCCATTGAAAAAGGCCGACGTGCCGTTACAAGAAGTAATATTTTGTCAAAGGAATACCTCTCTCACACAAAATCACACCCAACTTTAATCGATGATGATGGACAGCCAAGGTTATTGTTCTATTTCGATAATGAAGAATTAAACAAATGGCTAAGCCGGATTGTTAAAGGGCTTTTTTATCATGAAAACCATCGAAGTATTAGCCACACAGCCATAATTACAGCTAAAGCCCTACCCAAAATACAACCACAACCAAGTGATACATTCCCTTATGAGAAAGGTCTCGAACGTCGTCCTTATTTTATTTATGGGGTGGTTCCCGATGATAATGATGTAGATAAAGAGCATTGGGTTTTAATATTTTATGACAAGATAGTCTTTCTGGCGACTGTATATACACCACAGACTACTCTCACTAACACGGAAAATAAACGGGCCAAGCTGTAAATGACACTGGGCGGTTTGGGTGGGAAAAGATGAGAAACGAGGGGTAAGGGGAGTGGTTTTTACCTCACCCCCTTGATCCCCCTCTCCAATCAGAAGGATTTTCCGAGTCGATTGATAATTTGATTGGAGAGGGGGAGATATTTCTTAGAAAGAGGGGCTTTGCCCCTCTTAAACACCCCTTCTATACAACAGAGAGGAACAAGCCGCCGTAGAAAGCTGACGGTCACCCGAACGTCCCTCCCTTACTGCTTTAGGGAAGCGGGCTTCTTCTTGCCTATGCGCGTGTAGAGCTCCTCCGGTATATCCGCGGGGTCCTTGTAAAAGACGAACCGGCAGGACTCGTTGTATATCGGTTCGGTCACCAGGTGGACCGACCCGAAATCGCCGGTCCTTTCTATGTCCAGCGCCTCCATAATCGGACAGTGCACGCAGTAGATGGGGAAGTCTTTCATCCCCCAGGTAATGCGGTGGGGCTCCTTGACCCTCGCCAGTCCGACCTCAGGCTTGTAACCGCCTTTCTGGATAATCCTCTCACCGGAACCGCACGGCTGCATGGTGATGCTGACCTTCTCGTCGTCTTCTTCGATTTTAATCGGCTGCAGGTGCCCGCGCAGTCCCCCGACCATGTTTACTACCCGGGCACGGAAGTCGGTCTCCTTAGACGGTATAAAGGCTATCTTGGACTCGATGGTATGCGCCTGCCGTTCTGCTTCCTCGACGGCGTCGATGCCGTATTTTTCGTAGATATACGTTTGCAGGCCGGTAACCCAGGTCATGTAGCCGTCATGGAGGTGGTTAAACTCCCGGTACATACGTTCGGCAAGCTCTTTAGCCTTCTTCTTGTCCCCGGCGTCGATTGTTTCCAGCAAAACGTCCAGCGTACGCCTTCCCATTTCCTCGAGTTCTTTGTCGGTAAATACTCTTTTGCCTTTCATAGACATCCGTATCTCCTTTGCTTTACTTGAACATCCCCATGATGTTCTTCGGCAGTTTGCCTTTGGCACCCAGTTTCATGAACTTCTGCATCTGCTGGAACTGACCGAGCAACTGATTGACGTCGCTGGTGCGTGTGCCGCTGCCGCCGGCGATGCGCCGCCTTCGACTACCCCCGATAATGGCCGGATTCTGCCTTTCCTGCGGAGTCATCGAGAGGATGATAGCCTCAACCTTTTTAAGCTGCGCTTCCTGAGCGCCGTCCGGCAGCTTGCTGGCAATCTTCGACATCCCCGGCAGCATGTCGGCAAGCTGGGCTATGGGCCCCATGCTCTTGATGGCTTTAAGCTGCTCCAGGAAGTCCTCCAAATTGAAACTAGCCGTCTTTACCTTTCTCTGGAGCTCCTGCGTCTTCTTTTCGTCGAGGGTCTTTTCTGCCTTTTCGATGAAGGTCAGGACGTCGCCCATGCCCAGTATCCGTGAAGCCAGCCTATCGGGGTGGTAAGGCTCCAGGGCGTCCGCTTTTTCCCCGATGCCGATGAATTTAATCGGCACGCCGCTTACCCACCGAATGGATAATGCCGCCCCGCCACGCGCGTCGCCGTCCATCTTGGTCAGCACGAGTCCGGTTACGTCCACCCGCTTATGAAATTCCTCCGCCACCCGCACGGCGTCCTGCCCGGTCATGGCGTCCACGACGAGCAGCACTTCATGGGGTTTCAACACTTTTTCGACCTGCTCCAGTTCCTTCATCATTTCGTCGTCGATGTGCAGTCGGCCCGCCGTATCGACGATCACGTAAGTCGCCGCCAGCTTCTTGGCCTGGGACATGGCGTGAGCGCAGATGTCCTTGCTAGACGTCTTGGGGTCTTCGCTGTACACCGGCACATCCAGCTGTTTGCCCAGCGTAAGGAGTTGTTCGATGGCGGCGGGACGGCGGTTGTCCGCGGCTACCAGCAGCGGTTTCTGACCGGCGTGCTTGAGGTGGAGGGCAAGCTTGGCGGCGGTAGTTGTCTTGCCGCTGCCCTGCAAGCCCGCCATCATGATAACGGAGGGGGGCTGTGAGGCGGCAGCCAGCCGACTGCCTTCGCCGTCGCCGAGGGTAGTGATTAGCTCTTCATTGACTATCTTGATAATCTGCTGGGCGGGCGTGAGGCTCTCCATGACATCCTTGCCGACGGAGCGTTCCTTGACGCGGGTGGTAAAGTCCTTGACCACCTTGAAATTAACATCCGCCTCCAGGAGCGCCAGACGCACCTGCCGCAGGGCTTCATCGATGTCTTTTTCGGTCAGCTTGCCGCGGTTTCCCAGCAGGCGAAAGACGTTACCGAGTTTTTTACTTAAGATTTCAAACATGACAGTCTAATTGTAAGGGGAGAGGGGGGAGGGGGTCAAGCCAGATTTATCCTCCCCTCCCCCCTCGCAAGTTATCTATTCCCACCCTGACCACCCTCGTACCATCGGCGGCTTATCCCGGGGTGAAAATCCCTCTCTAACTCTCCCTTTTCCAAAGGGAGAGGATGACCATGCTAACCGCATGATTACAGTTCTTTGCGAACCTGTTTCCCTCCTTTCTAAGGAGGGATTAAGAGAGAATTAATATGGGGTGTTTAAGAGGGGCGAAGCCCGGGGCGAAAATCCCTCTCTAACTCTCCCTTTTCCAAAGGGAGACGACCCATTGTTCAAGAAGCGTTGCCCCCCTTTGAAAAAGTCACGATTCACTCCGTTTATACGGGATTCCGTATAAAACCTGAAGGGGATTAAGGGGTATTTACTACTGGATTCCCGTTTTCACGGGAATGACATGGGAGCAAGCTAAAAGCGGGGCGTGTAAGAGGGGCTGCGCCCCTCTTTCTTTTTCTTCCCCCTCTCCTGATAACCTTGCCAGGAGAGGGGGACAGAGGGGGTGAGGTACATAAATCCTCTCCCAGTATTTCTTAATACATGCCCAAAAGTGCTACAATAACGTCACATTGAGCAAGTAAAGCAGGAGGTACGTAAAATGGCGGAGAGGAAATACGAGAAATACATCCTGACCGATTTGAAACTCCCTGAAGGAGGGGCGGAAAGAGACGAGGAGTATCATTACAACGATAGGGCGACCCGCATCCTGTGGCTGGAAGACGAGATACTGAAAGGGGCCTTCAGCGTCATCTGCTCCTGGTACTGGAAAGCCACGGAAAAAGAAGGCTCCCCGTCCCACGTGCACGACTTCGACGAGGTGGTCGGCTTCCTGGGCAGCGATTACAGGAATCCTTCTGATTTGGGCGGCGAGGTGGAGTTCTGGCTGGAGGACGAAAAATACCTGCTCACCAAGAGCTGCCTCATCTACGCCCCCAAAGGCATGAGACACTGTCCCCTGCGGGTAACCAGGGTCGACCGTCCTTTTATGTTCCTCGCCTTTTCAATGACCCCCAAGTACGTCAAGGACGGCGTTATCTGGGCATCGTCCTGAACCGAAACCTCTTTTTGCCCGAGATTTTCAGCTTTATCCTGAGAGTTTCTTTTTTTGTCACCCTGAGTCCGCCGGAGGCGGGCGTGAGGGTCTCGTGGAGGACAATAACATACCCCCAACCGGCACAACCCTGAGATTCTTACGTCGTCCTTCACAGGTGAAGGACTCCTCAGAATGACTTTTAAGGTAAAGCCGAGACTTCCCTTCTATATAGCAAGTGCCTTATACTGTAAACAGAAAGTTCGGGGGGTTACAAAAATCAACATCTTCCAGAACGCGCTAAAACGCACGCATGATACCTGGTTCGGCCGGGCGATGGGCCTGTTCGACCGCGGGGCCATTGGCGACGATGTCTGGGACGAGTTAGAAGAACTGCTTATCTCGGCGGACGTGGGGGTCGGTACTACGACAAAGCTAATCGAGACGGTAAAACAGCGCGTCGCGGAGGAAAAGCTGGACGGCTCGCAGGTAGCCGCCGTCCTGAAAGCGGAGATGGCCAGGATTCTCAATATCCCGCCGGCGGAAAAAACCGAGAGCGTAACACCGCCGGAAGTCTATCTGGTCGTCGGCGTCAACGGCAGCGGCAAGACCACATCAATCGCCAAGCTGGCTTATCAACTGAAAAAAGAGGGCAAGACCGTCCTGCTGGCGGCCGCGGATACCTTCCGGGCGGCGGCAATCGACCAGCTTAAGAAACAGGGCGAAAGGGTGGGAGTTGATGTGGTGGCGCACCAGCCCGGCGCCGACCCCGGGGCGGTCGTCTACGACGCCATGCAGGCGGCGAAAAGCCGCAATGCTGATATCCTGATTATCGATACGGCGGGAAGGTTGCACACCAAGTACAACCTCATGGAGGAGTTGAAGAAAGTACGCCGCGTGGCCGTTAAACTTGACGCAACCGCCCCGCACCAAGTGATACTGGTGCTGGACGCCACGACCGGACAGAACGGGCTGACCCAGGCGAGGTACTTCACGGAGGCGGTGGGGGTTACCGGCGTCTTCCTGGCGAAACTGGACGGCACGGCCAAGGGGGGCATCGTGCTGGCTATCTGCGACGAGTTGAAAGTCCCCATCCAGCTAATCGGCGTTGGCGAGGGACTGGAAGATATGGTAACCTTTAATGCCGGAGAGTTCGTCGAGGCGTTGTGCTCATGACGCTCCGGAGACGCGATGATATATAACGACGTAAGCCCCATTGCCTTCACCCTCGGCCCCGTCAGCATTACCTGGTACGGTATGATGGTCGCCCTGGCGGTGCTTACACTGGTCATCTGGGCACTGTGGTCGGTTAAGAAAGGCGCTAAAGTTTCCTACGATACGGTCGTCAGCGCCGCCATCGTGGGGATACCCTCCGGAATCATCTTCTCCCGCCTGCTCCATGTCATCGACTTCTGGGACTACTTTATGGAAAATCCCGGACAGATAATCGGCGGGGCGGGACTGTCCATTTACGGCGCCGTCCTCGGGGCGGCGCTGGGAATCTGGCTTTACAGTCGATTCAGGAGAATCTCCTTCGGGTACTTCGCGGACATGCTGGCGCCCGGCATCATCCTGGCGCAGGCAATCGGCAGGGTGGGCTGTACCCTGAACGGCTGCTGCTACGGCATTGAGACCGACCTGTTCTGCGCGATGGTCTACACTAATCCTGAAAGCAATGGCCCCATCGGCATACCCGTCCATCCCACGCAGATTTACGAGATTATCTATAACCTGATTGTCTTCGGTGTCCTGCTGGTGCTGAGGAAGCGATTCCGGCCGGACGGCTCGCTGTTCCTGATGTATCTTACCCTGTATTCCGTATGGCGGCTGGGCATCGACTTCATCCGCGAGGGCACGGACTTCCTTTTCGGCCTGCACGAAGCGCAGGTCATCGCCATCATCGTCCTGATTATCACGATTACGTTAATGGGTTTAAGGACAAGGTGGGTGAAGAAGGAAGAATCCCCCAGCCCTCCTCAATGATATCTATTCCCACCGATACCGCCCCGTATCATCAGCCGCTTATCCCGCAGAGAAAATCCCTCTCACTCTCCCTTTGTTAAAGGGAGAAGCTATTGTGTTTCTCCTCCTTTTTAAGTTTCCCCCTTTGAAAAAGGGGGACTAAGGGGGATTTCAGTAGCTTATCCCGCAGGGCAGGAGTAAGGGAGCTGGATTCCCGTTTTCACGGGAATGACGTGGGGTGCGAAGGACGGGGGTGCGAAGGACGGGGGGACGAAAGACGGGGGGACGAAAGACGGGGGCGTCTAAGAGGGGCGCAGCCCCTCTTTCTATATTCCCCCTTCCCTTCATGAATACCCAAGTGAAGGGGGACAAAGGGGGATAGGTTCACCAAGAAAAACAGGGGGTGAGGTGAAGTAACTGATAGGAAAGTGATTATTATTAACCGCTGTTCTTGAAGTCCAGTATGTTCAGCCTGAGATGCTCTTTTCCCTGCCAGCGGTCTATCTCCAGGTTGTAAACGACGTCCAGTCGCGGTGACGATTCCCCGGTATGGTTCGCCAGCCGGAAAGCCACGCCGTCCCAGA
>JAFGPF010000028.1 GCA_016926115.1 Dehalococcoidales bacterium
TCGTGCATAGCCCGGCTCCCCCCGCACCTTACCCTCATTATATCACTGGTGTACAGTCAATTATAGGGGCGAGAAATAAACGTTAAAAGGGGAATTATCCGATAGGGGATAAGCTATGGAAATTCTCCCTCTTGTCCCTTCCTTCGACAGATTCAGGACAGGCTCCTATAAAGGAGGGACGTCAATACCCGAAAATATACAGTAATGGTCACCCTCACCCTGCCCTCTCCCATCAAGGGAGAGGGTTTATTATGTATGGGATAAGCGGAGAATGATGCTGGGCGGCTGTCTTACCCTGACGTGAAGGATAAAGGTGGGAATAGATAACAACCGAGGGGGTGGCGGGGAATCAGGTTCTAATTCGGGTGACTTTCAGGGGGCGCCTGATTGAGGTGCCGGGGACTCTGAATTTATTATTTTGCGGAGGGGTTACTGTTTCTTCCGACGGCTTATCCAGCTGCGGCACCCAGTCGTAAGGGACGCGGTAGGCGCGATAGACCTGGTTTATCTTCGGCCCGCGCCGGTACGAGTACGGGCTCAAGTACTCCCAGACTATCTCGCAATCCGCGGTAACCTCGAAGAGGCGCCCGTCGGAGCCTTCCGTTATCAGGGTGTTCCCGTTGGGGAGGCGCTGCGCCGAGCTGATGAAGCTGCTGTAGAAGGAGCCGAGCGCGGGATTTATAAAGCCTTCACGGCGCGGTGGATACTGCCAGACGACTTCCAGCGTGACGGGGTTTATCTCCAGCACGCGGGAGTGGTCGCGCAGGGCGTTGCTGAATCCGGTGGGGGCGCCGGGGTTGGGGGCGCCGTAGCCGGCCTGCCCGCCGTTATCGAAGATGAGGATATTGCCCTCGCCGGGGAGTCCCCGGGGCACCAGGTGGGCGTGGTGCTGGCCGACTATCTGACCGATGTTCCAGAGGGCTTCCGTGGCGGTGAAGTCGGGTCCCAGCTGCCAGACGATTTTATCCGTCTTTTTATCGGTGATAGCGATGATATTAGTCTGGCGTCCGTCCCAGATAATATTGTCCGGGTGGAAGCGTTTATCTCCGTCGTCGAACCACTTATTGGGTCCCAGCGTCGATATAGAGTTAATGTGCATCCAGTCGCCGGACTTCTCCTGCGTAAACTGCATGCCGGGATTGCGGAACATGGTGTTTTTAGCTTCCTCGTTGAACCCCATCTCGTCGAAGTGGTCGCTGCAAATCCACTCCCAGGTTATCCTGCCGTCCCAGCTTACCTCAATGATAGTGTCGTCGAGCAGGGGCTTATCGCTTATCGCGGGGTTTTTCAGGTCTTTATGGCAGAGAATGAGAGTATTGCCTCCGTCCACCAGGGGGTCCAGGCCGGGGGCGTAATACCCCACCGGACTGCCCTCCCGCTGAAAGTCGTGGTGCTGGCGGAGAATCCAGCGGGGCTTCTGGCGGGGGTCCTTGACGCGCTCGTACCTATCGAACCGCCAGACGATATTGCCGTCCCAGTCCACCTGCACCAGGTCGAGCATGTCCTGGAAGCCGTACCGGAAGTTACGGCAGCCGGTGCTGCCGATGACGTGGCCGCCGGGGAGCATCTTGTTGGGGACGCCCTCGAGTCCCTGCCACTGTTTAACGGGGCTACCGTTCATATCGATAAGGACGGCACCCACCCCTTTGAACTGATAGACGCCGGTCTGAAACAGCGTGTAGCCGTTCCAGCATTTCTCCGGGTTATAGATAGTGGTACCCGTGGGATAGACGGTCGGCGGCATGATTCCACCCCCAAGATTATATGTTCGGGAACAGTATAGCTTTTTAGGGGAGAGGGGGCAAGAGGATTTTCTGGTAGTGTATAGCTATATCCTGATAATTTCGACAAGACGCACCTACTTCCTTTAATGGTCTACAATTACATTAACTGCAGTTCCGGTTGTGCGGACGGTATTTTAGATTGGGTTACCCTCACAAAGTACCTTGATAATTTGAGTTTGACGGTCTATACTTATTTATCTTTATCATAACTAAATAAAATGTAGTATATGCAAAGAAATATATAAGAAAAAACTTATGTTATTATAACACAAATTGTACTTGACAATATAAGAAAAAACTGATATTATGGATAAAGAGTACACTTTTTATGACTATATTGATGCTGATGGGGATGGAAGCAACGTCATAAAGGAATGGCTTAATGGCGAAGCAAAGGTCGCAAAGGCATATTTTACGCAGATAATTAGCCACTTAGAAGTATCTTCACCACCACGCACAAAGGACACTTTATGGAAAAAACCTTATGCGAAATATATGAAACATGAATGGGCTGGTTTTTGGGAACTACGTAAGGAATATAGGAATATACAATATCGGATTCTAGGTCAAATGATACACAGAAATGTATATTTAGTAGCCTACGGTATTCATAAAGACCAAAACTTCATAACTGATGTTACACCTCAAACAGCGTCGGCAAGAGTATCACAAATGAAAAGTAATCCTACAAAATATGGAAGGACACATGAATACAATTGAACGAGAACAAATCTGGGAAAGCTTACAAGACCCTGAATTTAGAAATCAGTTCATTGATGAGCATATAGATGTAGGTATCGCTTTTCAGATTCGTTCATTACGCAACCGGCAGCAATTGAAACAATCTGACCTCGCCCAACAAATGGACGTGAAACAGCCGCTGATTTCTGCCTGGGAAAACCCAAACTATGGTAAATACACATTGGGAACGCTTAAGGAATTGGCGAAGGCATTTGATGTTGGATTATTAGTTCGTTTTGTTCCGTTTAGCAAATTAGTAGATTGGACTGTTAATTTAACTAATGATGCTATTGCGCCACCAAATTTTCGAGAAGAACAATACTATGCTCATTTATCATCTCAATTGTCTACGATTATGGATAGTATTACCGAGGCAAAAGGCATAGATGCAAATACTTCATTGAATCCTATTGATAAAACTCAATGTATGTCTACAACAGATTCTATAAAGGAGCCAGAATATGTTGCGTGAAGAATTGCGAAAACGCCTTGTAGAAGAATATCGTTATGCTGTAAATAAAATGCAGGAAACAGATGACCTAACAAGAAAGTTGTTCTATTTTAGTGTTTTTTTTGGAGAAGCAAAGCGTTTAATAAATTGGGAATGGAACCGCGAGCTTTCACTCGTCCATCTGGTTACGCAGCAAGTTCATACACAAATCAATGCTGCATTACAAGCGCCTAATCGTTTACCCATCGATTGGATAGGTCATTTTAAGAGACTAACTCAAGTTTCTTCTGAGCTTGCCACTTATTTTGAAAATGTTGAGAAAGAAGGTAGTACAGAGGAAATATACCAAATCTTAGGACACTTGGCTGAAATAGGATATACCTTCACAGGTAATGGCCACTACCTATACGAAAAGGGGATTCTCAAGATTTAACTTACCAATGGGTTTGAGCTTCTTTTCTAGTTATTTTACTTCGTTGTTCAAGTGTTTGTTTTTAAGCCCTAGCTTTAACAGCTTTAAAAGCACTCAATTAATTTGGCTCGCTATCGATTTTCTTTCCCCTTTACGAATCTCCCCCAAAGGGATATAATATACTGGTCTATTTCAACGGCATAAATTTCAGCCGGGGGGTGTAACTTGGGCGTTTTATATGTGGTCTCTGCGGAAGAAGCTTCGGGTAAGACGGCGGTATGCGCCGGACTCGCCGCCAATATCATGAACGACGGGAAGAAGGCGGGTTATTTGAAACCGCAGGTAGCGGAGAAAGACGGCTCCGACAGCGATATCGCCTTTATGAAGCAGGTGCTGGGACAGACCGATGCCGTCAACGCGCCCGACATTATCAAGGGCAGGGACGTGGTGCTCGTGGAAGCGATGGTCGGGCAGACACCCGACGATGCGCTGAGTAAGGACACCTACGGTGCAGTCAAAGAGATGCAGGCGAAGGTAATCGCCGTGGAAGCATATACCGGCGGAGCATCCAAGTATATCGAAGTATACAAGGGGTTCGGAGACAGCCTGCTGGGCGTGGTTATCAACAAGGTGCCGGAGAGTAAGCTCAAGCAGGTCAGGGAAGAAGCCGGGGCTGAGGACATCAAGGTGCTGGGAGTCATCCCGGAAAACAGGACGCTGCTCGCCGTCACGGTGGGCGAACTGGCGGAAAAGATACAGGGCAAAATACTGAACAATCCCGAGAAAGCGGCGGAACTGGTCGAGAACTACATGCTGGGGGCGATGGTCGTCGATTCCGGACTGGACTACTTCGGGCGGAAGACCAACAAAGCTGCCATCGTGAGGCAGGACCGGCCGGACATGCAGCTGGCGGCGCTGGAGACCTCGACGCGCTGTCTCGTCCTCACCGGCAGCGGCGAGCCGCCGGTCTACAATGTCCTCCAGAAGGCGGAGGCGCGCGGTATTCCCGTGGTCGCCACCGAAAAGCAGGCGCCGGACATCGTCGCCGGACTCGAAGACACGTTGCTGGCTGCCAGATTGAACCAGGAAAAGAAGCTGTCCAGGCTGGCGGAAGTGGTCAGGCAGAACCTGGACATCAAAGCGGTAGTATAAGCGGCGGGGTATACCCGGGAATAACAACAGGCTGGTGAACTTGATTATCCACCAGCCTGTATTTGTTTACCTCATGTGTGAGGGCTATTACCGGTTGGTCCTGATTTTATTGAAGCATTCGCTGCAATATACCGGTCTGCCTTCACGGGGTTCAAAAGGTACTTCAGTGTCCTTGCCGCACTCGGCACAGACCGCGGGGAACATCTGGCGAGGCCTGTAGCCGCCGCTGGAACCGTATCGCTCTGCCTTCCTGGCCTGTCGGCAGGCGGGGCACCGCTTGGGTTCATTGGTGTAGCCTTTGGACTGGAAGAACTCTTGCTCCTCGGCACTGAAAGTGAACGTGGTTCCACAATCGGAACACTGGAGCTCTTTGTCTGTAAAACTCAACGGATGACCTCCTTTCTTTATTAGTTGGTTCGAGCTAAGGTCATCCGTAACAGGGTCGGGATAAAGTACTTTAAATGCATATGTGATAACCTAGACTGACAACCACTGAGGCATATTATATAATGCTCAAATGCAATTTGCAATAGTCCGTTAGTACTTTTTCCTGCGTTTAATGGCGAAGGCAAGGCCGGCGGCGATAAACTCCAGCATTCCCTGGACGATAAAAAACAGGTAATAGCTGCCGGTCAGCTCGAAGGTGATGCCACCGGCGTAGGCTCCCAGGGCCATGCCGACCGTATGGCAGGACATCGTGACGCCGATTATCGTGCCCATGCGAAGGTCGCCGAAAAGGTCGGCTACGAGTCCCGAGGAAAGCGGCGACGTGGTAAACCAGCCGAAGCCGAAGAATACCATGGAGAGATACAGCATCCACAACGGGCAGCCGCCGAGGATGATAAAACCCACCCCGATGAAGAAGGAGAGACTACGTATGATGTGGGTGAACGCCAGCACCCGGCTGCGGGCGTACTTATCGGAGAAATGCCCCGTGACCAGCACGCCCAGCAGGTTCAGGCCGCCCTGGACGCTTACGAGGCTGGCGCCGACCATTTCCGAATAACCGTAGTCGGTGGCGAAGATAACGATATGGGTCATCATGAACCCGCAGCCTATGCCGCAGATAAGCTGAGCGGCGGAGATAAGCCAGAAAGCACTATTCCGGGATGCTTGAGCCATGGTATGACCGGAGATGCCGGTGTTTTCCGCCGGTGAAGCGTCAACTTTCTGACCGCCAGCCTTTTCGCCGTCGAGCGGCTCCCCGTCGGGGCCGACCCCTTTATCGCGGGGGTTGTTACGTATCAGTAGAATCAGCGGCAGCATTATTACGAGCCCGATGCCCGCCCAGAAAAACATCGTCTCCCGCCAGCCCCAGGCAAGTATCAGGTATTGCGAGAGGGGCGATAAAGCCAGCGCCCCCAGGGGCATACCGGTGGCGGCGATTCCCTGCGCCCTGCCCCTCTTTTTTACGAACCAGCGGTTAATAAGGACCTGGCTTGCCTGCAACGCTTTTATCTCGTAGAGGAACCGACCGGTGAAGATATGCCAGATACCGGTGGCCAGGCCGTTAACCGTGGCGCTGGCGGTCTGCGTGGCCAGACACACGAAGAGCATTATCTTCGGGCCGAAGCGGTCGATAAGCCGACCGATAAAGGGCGTGGCTATCGCAAAGAGAACCAGGGCGGCGGTATGCACGGCGGAAAGCGTGGCCCTGTCCCAGCCGAACTCTTCCAATATCGGTTTGAAAAAGATGCCCACGCCGAGCGCACTCAACAGGAAGAGCATGACCCAGGAAGCCGCGACCGTGTACCAGCCGTAAAAGGAAGGGGACCTGGGGGATGGCAGTATTTTCCGGCGGCCGTTCAACGGTACTTTCTTTCGAGCAGGTACAGGTAATGTGTAAAGGTCATCAGTTACAGTATAGCAAAAGTGCCGCGCTTCAGTGAAAAAAGTGACAAAACTCATTGATTTCGCATGTATCTTGATATAAACTGTTCAAATGAGTAGCCCGTAATACCTTCCATAAGGAGGATGCTATGAGCTTTGAGCCACAGTTCACCAGGCTGCGTGTCTACAACATCTTCATGGGTTTTCTCCACCTCGCCCAGGCTATCTTCATCATCATCCTGAGCAATGACTTCAAACTGCCGATTACCACCTCGTTCCTGACGTATGACGAAGGACTCGGCAAGCTCTGGCCTATGACCGATACCCTCGTCAGTCTGCCCTTCGGCATCATGGTTGCCGTGTTCCTGCTGCTCTCCGCGGTCGCCCACTTCACCGTATCTTCGCCGGGCACGTTCGGGTGGTACGTTAAAAACCTGAAGAAGGGCATCAACTACGCCCGCTGGTACGAGTACTCATTGAGCGCTTCCCTGATGATTGTACTCATCGGCATGCTGTGCGGCGTGTACGACCTCGGGGCGCTTATCATGGCGTTCGTGCTGACCGGCGTGATGAACCTGTGCGGGTTGATAATGGAGGTGCATAACCAGACCACCGAGAAGACGAACTGGACATCGTACGTGGTGGGATGTATCGCCGGAGTAGCTCCATGGGTAGCCATCGCCATCTACTTCTTCGGGTCGCTGGCACAGGCGGAGGGCGGCGTGCCGACCTTCGTGTACGTTATCCTGCCGACGCTGTTCGTCTTTTTCTTCAGCTTCGCGCTGAACATGGTGCTACAGTATAAGAAGGTGGGACCGTGGCGCGATTACCTGTTCGGCGAGAAGGCATACGTGCTGTTGAGCCTGATTGCGAAGTCGGCGCTGGCATGGCAGGTGTTCGCCGGAACGCTGCGGCCGGTATAAAGCGGGGGTACTTTGAATATACAGGTAGTTACCGATAGCACGTCGGATATTCCTCGGGACCTGGCGGCGGAGCTGGGCATACGGGTGGTGCCGGTGTACGTGCGTTTCAATGATAAGGTATACCGGGACGGCGTGGATATCCAGAACGATGAATTTTACAGGATGCTGGAGACTTCGCCGCATCACCCGGCAACTTCACAGCCCACGCCGGAGGATTTTGAAAATGTCTACAAGGAATACTGTGATAAGGTTGACGGCATCATTTCCGTCCACATCTCTTCAAGGATAAGCGGCACCTGTAACTCGGCGGTAATCGCCCGGAATATGCTGGAAAGCAAGTGCCCTATCGAAGTGGTGGATTCGCAATTCAATTCGGCAGGGCTGGCGCTGGTCGCCATGGCTGCCGCCAGAATGGTTAAGACAGGAAAGGGCCTGACCGCGATAGTAGCGGAAGTCCGGCGTACTATCAGCGCGGTGCACATGTTCGGGGTGTTCGACACGATGAAGTACCTGGCGCGGAGCGGTCGTGTCAGTAAGACGATTGTCACCGCGGCGAACATCCTGAGCGTCAGGCCGTTGCTGACCTTCCGTGAGGGCGAGATAATCCGGGCAGGCCTGGTGCGCAGCTTTTCCAAGGGCATGGACAGGCTTTATAAATTCGTGGAAAGTAAGCGGGACATCGCCGAGCTTATCATCGTCCATAGCAACATACCCGAGATTGCCGGGAAGTTTAAGAAGCGCCTGGGATGGCTTTTTCCGGAAGAGCAAATCAGGGTAATGGAGCTCGGCGCCGGGTTGGGCGTGCACGGCGGACCGGGAGTCCTGCTGGTGGGTTTAAGGCTGGAGGAATAAATTGTGCAAAGGAGCAGTTCTATGGGAACACAGCAGACAATTCTCCTTATTATCAACATAGTTGGCGGGGTGGCTGTTATCTTAAGTTATGTCTATGGTCTTAGAGGTCAGGCGGGTGGCGCGAATGTCCTGTGGGGCGGGGTGTCGGAAGGTATCAGACCGGTATACTTCGTCTCGATGATATTATCCGCCATCGGCTATTTTGCGTTCATTTATTATCTTCTCTTCCGGATTAATCCGTCCGAAATAAGCGTTGAATACAGTCTGTTTTACGTTATCTTTATCGTAATCCTTGTCGCCTCCGCTTTCTGGATGCCGTTGACCAATCTCTACGTGAGTAATCCGGGGACGGGACTATGGATAGGGATACGTACTGTCCTGGCCCTGGTGGGGCTGGGTTCGATTGCGCTGGTATGGGCGCTGCTTATCTCGCAGGCGGAGCCGCGCGGGCTTGCTTACTGGTTTGCCGTATCGGGGGCGGGTTACTTCGCTTTTCATACGGCGATACTGGACGCAATTGTCTGGGCGGCATTATTCAAGTAGCGTACAATCCGGTTGATAACCTTTACCTCTTTGACATGCATCCAACCAGATTTTATACTTAGTATATCAGCGTGTATTTGGCCTGATTTTCAGGGAATAGGGGTAGCACCACCATGAATGCGCCGTCGGTACTTACCGTAGATAATACCGTCCTGGTACTAATCGATTTCCAGGAAAGGCTTTTCCCCGTGATGCACGACAAGGACAGGCTCCTGCGGAACGTGCTGAAGCTCATCGAGGGGGCGAAGGCGTTGGGGATACCGATTATCCTGACAGAGCAATATCCGAAGGGGCTGGGCCCGACGCTGCCGGAGATAAAGGAGCTGCTGACGGACATCAAGCCGGTGGAGAAGGTCTGTTTCAACTGCTGCGACGAAAGGGCTTTCGGAGAGTCGCTGGAATCTTTGAAGAGAAAGCAGGTGCTCATCGCCGGGATCGAGGCGCATATCTGCGTTTACCAGACGGCGATGGCGCTATTGCGGGACGGCTACGAAGTCCAGGTGGTAGGCGACGGCGTTTCTTCGCGGGAGCCGGAGAACAAGCTGGTCAGCCTGTTCAGGATGGGGGCGGCGGGGGTAAGTCCGACGACCGTGGAGATGGCGCTGTTCGAGCTGCTGAAGGTAGCCAGCGGCGATAAATTCAAGCAAATCAGTAATATCGTAAAATGAAGTCAGCTAAATTCAATCCGATAGAGTTCCGGCGTGAAACTCTGCCGTCGAAGATGCTGCGGCGCGACGACTCCGGGGAATTCGCCGAGACGTTTGTGCCCCTGGAGTTCCGTTTCGACCCCCTGACCGGCGGGACGTGCCGGGTGGTCCAGTACTCACTGGACAGGATTATCCGGCTCGACATGGAAGCGCTGGAGAAGCGGTCACGGGAACTGCCGTGTCCCTTCTGCATGCCGTACGTCGAACAGATTACCCCCCGTTTTCCCGCCGATCTCGTGCCGGAGGGGACTATACGGCGGGGCAAGGCGGTGGTCTTCCCCAACGCCAGCCCCTGGGACGTGTACGGGGTCGTCGTGGTCATCTCCGACGAGCACTTTATTCCCCCGGACGGATTCGACCTGGAGACCGTTTTCAACGCCATGATGGCGGCGCAGGACTATATCAAGGCCGTGCAGAGAGCCGACCCCGCCGCGAAGTATCATTTCGTCGCCTGGAACTACCTGCCGCCCTCCGGGGGCAGCCTGGTGCACCCGCATCTGCAGGGCAACGCCGGTTACTACCCGACCAACCACCAGAAGCTGTTGCTGGAGGCTTCCGAGAAATACACCCAAGAGAAGGGGACGAATTACTGGAGCGACCTCCTGGAGCAGGAGAAACGTACGGGTGAGAGGTACGTGGGGAAAATCGGCGGGACGGAATGGCTGACCGGGTTCGTGCCACGGGGACGCCTCTCCGATATTATCTGCATGTTCCCCGGCAAGACATCGGTCGCGGAACTCACAGAAAAAGATATACAAGATTTCTCTACGGGGATGCTGAAGGTATTTAAATACCTGGACGAACTGAACCTGCCCAGCTTCAACATGGCTACTTTCTCGGGGCTCGATGATAATAATTTCCGGGCACATGCCCGGATTACCCCGCGAGGCTCGCTGCTGTATTCACCAATCGAGACCAGCGACCAGTTTTACTACGAGATACTGCACGACGAGAATATCTGCATCCTGCCGCCGGAGGTCGCCTGCGAACGGCTGAAGAAGAAATTTGACGCTTAAAACGTTACAAGCTTGACTTTCCAGGTTATTTACTTTATGTAATTAAGGTGTATAATAATATATAGAGCGCTTTTTAAACGCACGTATTCCCGATGAAAAGCGGTTCTTTTATGCAAGGCCGAACGTCAGTTTCCAGATAAACGTCCAGACAAAGGAGGGTACACCGGATATGGGCCACAAGAGTCCTGCAAAACCCGCCGTCTCCAGCAGACCCGGGCAAGCCAAGCCGTCTCAGCCGAAGAAAAAGTAAGCGCATCTGGTATATACTTTCAGGGGAGTCTAAGATAAATGAAAAGATTCCCCTGACTTTTTTATATGAAAGACGATACCGTGAAAGCCGAAACCATGGAATGCCGGCGCTGCGGCGTCTGCTGCACGCGTCACCAGGCGTTCGTCAGTCCGGAAGACATCGCGCGGATTACGGCTTACCTGGGGATTACCATGCAGGACTGGGACCGGCTGTACGACGACTCGCGCTGGCAGTACTCGGAGTACCGCCTGATAAGGCACGTGAACGGCGCCTGTGCCTTCCTCGCGTACGAAGACGGACTCGCCACCTGCACCATCCAAGAGGTGAAACCTGCCTGCTGCGCCGCCTGGGAACCGGGACCGGACAGGGCGGAGTGCCGGGAGGGGAGAGAAAAGGTTGAAGCGAGGAAGTAAGACGCGCTTGTTCAGAGTTGCCCTGCTCCAGATGGTCGCCTGTGGCGACGACGTGGACGCCAACCTGGTCAAGGGTGGGAAATATTGCCGCCGGGCGAAGGAAATGGGGGCGGATATCGCCCTGTTCCCCGAGATGTGGAACATCGGTTATCCCTTTCAGGACCCGGTTGAGTCCGATTTCCGGAGGGAATTTCCGTTAAAAGCGGTCGGGCAGGAAGACAAATTCGTCAGGCATTTCAGGTCGCTGGCGAAAGAACTGGACATGGCGATAGCAATTACCTACCTGGAGAAATCGTCCGGTCTGCCGGGCGACTCGGTGTCAATAATCGACCGGCACGGCGAAGTCCTGATGACCTACGCCAAGGTGCATACCTGCGACTTCTCGTTCGATGCGTTATGCGCTCCCGGCGAGGACTTTTATGTATGCGACCTCGATACGGCAGCGGGCGAGGTGAAAATCGGGGCGATGATATGCTATGACCGGGAGTTCCCTGAAAGCGCCCGGATACTCATGCTCAAGGGGGCGGAGATAATCCTGACCCCTAATGCCTGTGAGCTGGAGCAGAACCGCCTCGGGCAGTTCCGCGCCCGCGCCTACGAGAACATGGCGGGCGTGGCGACGGCGAACTACGCGGCGCCGCAGGCGAACGGTCATTCGGCGGCTTTCAGCGGAATAGCCTACGCACCCGATGAAACATCACTGGACATGACGATAGTCGAGGCGGGGGAGGAGGAGGGGGTATATATAGCGGAGTTCGATATGGAGGCGCTGCGGGACTACCGGGAGCGAGAGGCGTGGGGTAATGCGTACCGTAAGCCAGGACGTTACGGACTTTTGACCTCCGAAGAGGTTAACTACCCTTTCATCCGCAAAGACGCCAGAAGGTAAGGATGATTAGTCTTTTTCAAGGGCTTCGGCGATAAGCTCGCTGAGGTCTTTCACGCGCAGGGTCTCCTCCGCCTCCTTCGCCTTCACCCCGTCTTCGAACATCGTCAGGCAGTAGGGGCAGGCGGTCGCCACGATATCCACCTTCGCCTGGATTATCTCGTCGACTCTCCGGTTGTTGACGCGTTTGTCCGGGTCTTCTTCCATCCACATGTGCCCGCCGCCGCCGCCGCAGCAGAAGCTGTTCGACCGGCAGCGGCCGAGCTCCACGCAGTTGATGCCCCGGAGGACGCTCAATATCAGGCGCGGCTCTTCGTAAATATCGTTGTAGCGTCCCAGGTAGCACGAATCGTGGTAGGCTATCTTCGCCCTGTCCAGCCTGCCGAGTTTGAGTCGGCGCTGACGCAGCAAATCGAGGATGAACTGGGTATGGTGGACGACCTTGAAGTTGCCGCCGAACTGCGGGTACTCATGCTTGAGGGTGTTGAAGCAGTGGGGGCAGGCGGTGACTATCTTCATGACGTCGTGCGACTTTAAAATCTCGATATTCGCCTGGCAGATGGTCTGGAACAGGTATTCGTCCCCCATGCGCCGGGCGGGGTCGCCGCAGCAGCTTTCTTCCTCGCCGAGTATGGCGAAGTTTACCCCCGCCGCCTTCATGATGCTGACCATAGCCCGAGGCACGCTCATATTACGGTCTTCCAGCGCCCCGGTGCACCCCACCCAGTAAAGTATCTCCGGCTCCGAATTCTCGGAAATGTCCGGCACTTCCAGTCCTTCGTACCAGGTGGTGCGCGTGGCGGTGGTGCCGCGGAAGGGGTGTCCCCGGGCTCCCAGGCTCTTCAGGGTGTTCTGGACGTCCTCCGGGAAGCGGCTCTGCTCCATGGCGAGGTTGCGGCGCATGTCCACTATCTTGTCCACGTGCTCGATGTAGACCGGGCATGCCTGCATGCAGGCGCGACAGGTGGTGCAGTCCCAGATTACCTCGTCGGTAATCACCTCGGCAATCATGTCCTTGCGGGTTTCGACGGGTTCTCTCCGCCAGGGCGCGGGATACGTCTCGTAGAGATGTTCTTTGAGGTCTAAAATAACCTGCTTGGGACTGAGGGCCTTGCCGCTGAAGTTGGCGGGGCAGACATCCTGGCAGCGCCCGCAGCGGGTGCAGGCGTCCAGGTCCATGAGCTGCTTCCAGGTGTATTCTTCGATTTTGGACACACCGAAAAGCTCCGTAGTCTCGAAGTCAACAGTATTAAGGGCGCCTTTAGGCTTGAGCGAGCGGAAGAAAATGTTAAGGGGCGACAGCAGTATATGCTGGAGTCGGGAGCGGTTCACCCAGATATACCCGAGCAGTATAAAGGCGGGCACGGTGTGGATAATCGTGCGGTGCCAGACCAGTATTTCGTCCCTGGCTTCCGTCAGGAAAGCGGGGAAGATATGGGAGAGCAGGTAGCCCACCGGCGACCACGAAGCCCAGTCCGTGACGGCGGTCTCGCTGGCGGCGATGCGGTACCCCTTGACCATGAAGCCGGTGAGGACGATGAGGAAAATCCAGACGTATATCAGGCTGTCCTCCGGCTTGTTGTCGAGTCGGGTGGGGCGGAGGATGAAGCGGCGGACGACCGCCAGGATGCCCCCGACGAGCAGCAGCACCCCGCCGATTTCCGCCGCGCAGGAGGCATATAAATAGACCGCCTGCGGCGGGTTGGTGATACCGGTGACGTAAGAAAACAGCCGGATTATCTTGCCCAGCACGAGGATTGCCGCGCCGCCGAAGATGAGGGCGTGCATGATGCCGGGATAGATTTCTTTTACCCGTACGATGCGGATATTGGCGATTGCCACCGAAAGGGTCGTGAACAGCCTTTGCCAGAAATTACCCGAGCGGTCGTCAGGCTGCCCCAGCTTCCAGAGTCGGTAGCTGCGTCCGAACCCGAAGATAAATGCGGCGGCCAGCAGCGGCGCGAACACCAGCACGCCGATGATTACCGGCAGGAAGACATCCTGGATGTAAATCAGCTGGTCCGTCCAGAATAACTCGTTTATCGACATTCAAAAATTCCTTTTTCCCGCATTGTCATACCGCCGGATAGAGAGAGGTCAGGTGAGCGATGAAGAAAATAACCACGATAAAACCCACGAGCAATAGCGCCAGGACGATAGCCTTGCCGTACTTCGGCTTGATGCCGAGGTCGAAGGCGGTAAGACGTACCCCGTTGAACACGGCGTAGGTTATCGCCGCCAGTATCAGCACCTCGATTATTATTGCGATTGTCCTAAGAAATGTGTCCATGTTCTCCGATTATCCCGCCGAACTGGGTCTGGGTTTTACATCTGGGGCAGAGTCCGAACTGCGTGTTCTCGGAGTGTCCGGCTGCCGCTATTCTTGCCTTTAATTTGTCTATCATTTTCCTGGGCCCGATGGGCGCGCCGCACCTGGTGCAGCGGGCTATTTCATCCTCGAAAAGGACGGTCTCACTGGTGATATTATCGGGTTCGAGGAGGCGTTCCACCAGCAGGGCATTTTCCGGGCAAATTTCCGCGCACTTGCCGCAGGCGACACAGATGCCGTGTTTGAAAATAATCCGGTAGATTGCAGACTTTTCATCAGTCTTGACCGCCAGGGCGCCGGTGGGACACTCCTGGGTGCAGAGGGCGCAACCCGTGCATTTCGTGTCGTCGAGGGTCACCCTGCCCAGCGGCGATAGCTTTTCCAGAAGCTCACGGCGGCTGATTTTATCTTTATTGCTGTCCATCGTCACCCTGTTTTTCTTCCTCCGATGCGGCGGTATCGCCCTCAGGTTCGGGTTCTATCGTTTTTTCTTCTACATTATCGGCAAATTCTTCCGTTTCCTCTACGGGTGCTTCTTCAACGGCTGCTACCGCCGCTGCCTCGCCGCTTTCTCCGGCGGGTCCTCCTCCTTCTGCAAAGGCTGGCTCCGCCGGTCTGGCGGGCGGCAACAGATCCATATACTTCAAGCCTGTAATGAAAATAAATACCAGGAAGGCGATTATGCCAACCGAGAGTAACATCTCGGCGGGGGTCAGGGCGAAAGCGCCCACGGCACCCCAGACACCCTGTATCTCCCCGGGGTAGTAGTGCATGGGGTATGCCGCCCCCGGGATAACCAGGTAGTATCTTTCAAAAAACACGCCGATAACCACCGATACGGCGGCGGCGACCACCCAGCCCGTAGTCTTGTTGGTACGCGGATTGCAGAGGATAATCAGCGGTATAACCACCGCCAGTCCTATCTGGAGTCCCCAGAACATCCAGCTGTATTGACCGGCAAGCATGTAAAGGGTGGCGTCCCGGTGGGGGGTATAGAGGTGGGTCAGCTTATCGATGACGATTAATATAAGCAGGATGATAATGAAATAAGTCAGCAGGCGACCGAGGGACGCGATTACCTCTTTCTTGAGTTCGCGGCGAGTCAATATAAGCGTGAGAGTCACGGCGACTATCAGGAGCGCCACGCCGGAGGTTAGCGCCGCCGCCAGGAATTCCAGGGGCTTGATGGGGGAGAACCACGTTTCCCGGGCGGCGATAAAGCCGAAGATAGCCCCCGTGCCCATGTGCACCAGGACCGCCCAGCACACCGCCACGATGCCCGTGATGCGGGAGGCGCGTTGACTACCGGAGAATATAATCCCCAGGTAGACCAGGCTGATAACGAAGTAGCCGCCGTAGAGGATGCCGTTGATGGCGAACATCGACTTCATATTGTTCATGTAAAAGAACATGAAGAGTCGCCAGAACTTCTCCGGCCTGCCCAGGTCGATGGCGATGGAGAGCATCGCCCCGAATATCAGGACGATAGCCAGAAAGACCGCCATGCGGGCGATGGGGCGGTATTCCTCCCTGCCGAAGACATAGGTCAGCGAGGAGAGAATCAGGGAGCCGGCGCTGAGTCCGATGAGGTAGATGGTGAGAACGATGGGCATGCCCCAGGGAATGACGTTATTGCTGCCGAACAGCTGGTGCCCCTGGATATAGCTGATGATGAAGCTGACGAATCCCGCCAGCGCTATCACGACCAGCACCGCCGTCAGTAAACGGTAGCCTCTCGATTTTCCTTCAAGGGCGACGAATTCCGTTGTCAATCGGGACTCCTTACCGTGTCAGGTAAAATACTTTAGGGCTGGTGCCCATTTCTTCGCGAAGTCGCATCCACTGTCGCGACGCCAGCAATTGCGATACCCGGCTATCGGGGTCATCAAGGTCGCCGAAGGTTATGGCGCGCGCCGGGCAGGCTTCGGCGCAGGCGGGAACGACCTCCTCGCCCACCTTTTTGCCTTCCTTGATTGCCGCGTCGATACGATGGAAGCAGAAGGTGCATTTCTCCACCAGTCCGTGCCAGCGGTGGGGGAAGGGCCAGACACCGCGGTCGGCGCGTTCCGGCGGCGAGTCGGGGCGCTGGTATTCTTCTTCATCAGGGTCTATGTAATTGAAACTGCGGGCGCCGTAAGGGCAGGCGACGATGCAGTATTTGCAGCCGATGCACCGCCGGAAATTTTGAATAACGATGCCGTCCTCGCGGCGGTAGGTGGCTTGAGCGGGGCAAACGGTCACGCACGGGGCGTCCTCGCAGTGCATGCACGGCATGGGGATAAGGTCGATTCTCACCGCCGGGTACTCGCCGCTGCTGACGGCAATCACCTTGTGCCAGAAGGGCGTCTGGCGTTTTTCATGCTCCTCCGGCGAGCCGTGCGGCACGTTGTTCTCCGCCTTGCAGGCGATAGAGCACGACTGGCAGCCGGTGCACTTTGCCAGGTCTATTGTCATTCCCCATCTTGCCATTACTTGCTAAACCTCATGCCTTATAGACCCTGACCCTGGTATTGAACAGCGCGGACTGCCCGCTGAGGCGGTCGTAGTCCACGCCAATAATTTCATTGGGATTGACACCGATTCCCCGGGACCACTCGCCCTCGGCGCGGTGACCCTGTCCCAGAGCAATGCTGACCACGCCGGGGTGAATCCCCTCGAATACCCTGGCTTTTACCCTGATTTTCCCGTAGGGCGATTCCACCCAGACCATGTCGCCGTGCTTTATTTTCAGTCCTTGCGCCGTTCTGCTATTCATCTCGGCGAAGTTCGTCCAGCCGGCGCCGTGCATGACCAGGTACATTTCCTGCGCCCAGGGGTAGTTCTGGCTGCCGTTCTCGACGTCCAGCAGAGGCTGGTAGGTGGACAGCAGCAGCGGATATTTAGCGCGGTCGCCTAAATATTCCACCTCACGGTAGTAGGGCAGGCCGGTCAGGCTGTCGATTTCCTCGCCCTGTTCCCGGAGCAGCGCCACCAGGTTACCGGAGTTGAACTCGAATTTCCCGGAAGGGGTGTTGAAGATACGGTCGTATTTATAATATTCATAGTCCGGCCCCACCCAGACGCCTTCGTCGAGGAGCCTGTCCCACGGTGCCAGGTCGGCGGTACGGAATTTTACAAATCCTTCAGCATTATCGCCGATGCCCGTAAAGGACTGCCCCACCGCGCCCCTGATTCTGCCGGCTATCTCGAAGATAATATCGACGCTGTTTTTCGCGTTATAAAGGGGCTCCACCACCGGCTGCTTTATCCTGAACTCGGCGAAGCCGGAGCCCGGCGGCGAGTGGTCGTAGGCCCATTCCTCCATGTAAGTGGTCAGCGGCAGGAAGATATCGGCGTACTCCGCCATCTCGCTGATGAAGGGGGCGGCGTGGACGTAATAGGGCACTTTTTCCAGAGCCCCGTCCCAGCGTCCGGCGCCGGGGGCGGACATATTGAAATTGCCGTTGAAGCCCATGGCGATTTCGACCGGATAGGGGTCCTTTTTGGGGATGGAGTCGGCGACCTGATTGGTGACCGTTGCCGCGGCGGGGAAATTGCTGGACTTGCTCAAGTCCAGCCTGGGTCGGGCTTTGCCCTTTGCGGAGGTGTCATCTTCGGAGAGGGCGGGCATAGCGCGGTAGGACGGGTCTTCCTGGTAGATTACCCCGCCGGGGACATCTATGCTGCCGACAAGGGCGTTCAGGCAGAAGACGGCATGGCTGGTGTACGAGCCGTTGGGCCAGCCGGTGGCGCCCCGCCCCCGCCAGGCGATGGCCGGTTTCGTAGTCGCAAACTCCCGGGCTATCCGGCGGATGGTATCGGCGGGGATGCCCGTAATGCCCGAGACCGTGGCGGGGTCGTAGTATTCCAGAACCAGTTTTTTATATTCATCGAAACCGGACGTCCAGTTATTAGTAAAGTCGGCATCGTATAGTCCTTCGTCGATAATGACATGGGCGAGCGCCAGTGCGAGGGCGCCGTCCGTGCCGGGATTGACAGGCACCCACTCGTCCGACCGGAGGGCGGTAACGGAGTAGCGGGGGTCGATAACGACCACTTTAGCCCGATTGGGCCTTTCGCCCCGGATTTTACCCCACATACGCAGGCTGCGCGCCAGCGGCTTGTATGATTCCAGGATACTGGCGCCGAACGACAGTATATAATTCGTACGTTCCAGGTCGTAGGCGCTCTGGGTGTAATGACCGTCCGCCATCCACTCGCCCGCTTTGTCCGCCTCGTTATCGAGTCCGTCGGAGGCGACCAGGTTGGGCGTGCCGTAGGCGTCGGCGAAGCGTTTTATCATATCCCCGGCGCTGACGGTATTCAGTCCGGCGAGCAGCAGCAGTCTTTCCGGCGTCCCGTTTTCGCGGAGCGCCTTGAGTTTACCGGCAATCTCGTTGAAAGCCTGCTCCCAGGATATCTGGACCCAGCCGGGGTCCGTACCCCTGCCCATGGCGGAATTGGTCCTCTTGAGGGGAGCGGTAATGCGGGCGGGGTCGTAGAGTACCTGCAAGCCGACATGGGCGCGGGGACAGTTCTCACCCTCGGAGACTCTGGATAAGGGATTGCCGGTTACCTTGACCGCCCTGCCGTTGACGACCCTGACCCTGGTGGCGCAGCGGGTGGCGCAGTTCAGGCAGGAGGTGGGCATCCATTTTTCCGTAATGACGCCTTCGCCCTCGGGCAATTCCGGGGAATGAACGATGGAGCCTAAAGCCGGATGGCTGAACAGGCGGCTGGCGGCAGCCGCGATTCCGGCCAGCGCCGTAATCTTGATAAAGGTCCTCCGGCGCATGCCGGTGAGTCGGCTTTTCCAGCTTTTAAAATTACCCGGACTTCTGCTCGCCATTACACATCTACACTCATTATATCATGGGTATTAGTGAAGATAGTTGCACTGGTCACTAAATATTAGTCAAGTTTACCTTACACTATCGAGGCGTAAAATACAAGTACAGGAACGATAAAAAATAAGGTTGATTTGTGTTAAAATATTGCCGAATTGATGGATAAAGGAACAGGAAGGAGAAAGCAGGATGCCGGAGCTTAAATACGCGAAGAATATCATCACGGAAGACTTGATGCCGCCCATGGCGCCCGAGGCCGTCAAGCTGATGGAGGACCAGGCGAAAGAAGGCAGGACCATCGACCGCACGCTATTGCTGGGGATATACGACGATATATTTAAGGGGGCGTTTTTCGCCGGCTGCGAGATAATATGGGGCCTTACCGGTGACGGGCCGGTGAATATAGAGGCGCCCCACACGCACGACTTCGACGAGATAATCGGGTTCGGCGGCACGAACCGCAACTATCCGCGCGAACTGGGGGGAGAAATCGAATTCTGGCTGGGCGGTGAGAAGCACATCATCACCAAGACCTGCCTGATATTTATCCCCAAGGGCGTGGAACACTGCCCTATTTATTTCCGCAGGGTCGATACCCCCATCTTCATGTTCGAAGCGGGCAACGACACGATGTACGAGAAGCTGAAATAGGGGTAGTTTTTACGCGGACTTTGCCTTAAAAGTATCTTTCAGGTTCGCCAGAGACCGCCGGAGGCGGGCGTGAGGGTCTCATGAGTTAGTGTGGATTCCCGCTTTCGCGGGAATGACGTGGAGCAGGAGACGGATTGCTTCGTCGCTGCGCGCCTCACAATGACAGGGGGTAAGAGATTCTCACGTCGTCCCGATTCTATCGTGACTCCTCAGAATGACTTTTAAGGCAATGCTCTTTCACGCCGTATTATTTTTTAATGTAAACATTGGACATGCCGGCGGTGAAGTGGAAAATAGGCCTGTCCACCCGGTTTATTTTCAGCGGGCAGTGCTTGATACCCGCCGGGATAAAGGCGATAAAACTCCTGTCCAGGATATTCTGCTTGCCGTCTACCCATAGCTCGACTTCCCCGCCGAGGTCGTAGGGGTCGTCCGGGTTGGTGCCGACATAAGCGACGGTTTCATCGAATTCATGCACATGCTCCCCGACCACTCCCTCTTCTCCCTTGGTCTCGGGCCATTTACCGGGCCAGTACCATGCCGATTCCATATAGAAGGCGCCCGGACGCACCTTGCTGTTCATGCAAATCAGGCGCATCGCTTCATCTGGTGTAAACGTCGGGGGACCTTTGTCTGCGCCGGGCTCCAACTGCAAGTCCGTAACAAAGTATTTCTCATCCCAGTTAGCCATAGTTATTTGTCTCCTTTCCTTTTTTCGTGACCGCCCGGGTCGGCTTCGGCAAGCGTACCGGCGCCGAGCATGATGGTCATCTCCAGGTGCGGCTTCTCGAAGCGCTTCCAGGTCAGCGGCCCATGCTTGACGCCCTTGGGCACGAAAATCGCCGAGGTCTTATCGATGGTAAGCGGCTGGCCGTCCATCATGAATTCTATTTCACCACCCAAATCCTCGCGGTCATCGGGGTCGGTGCCCAGATGTATCACTATTTCGTCGTAATCGTGGGTATGCTCGTAGATATGGGTGGCGGGGTCGGGCATACCAGTGACCCAGCCGGCTTCTATGTAAAGCTTGATATCGGGTATGAGGTTGCTGCTCATGAGGGTCATGGCGGGGTGGCGTCCCTTGACTTCCTCGGTGGGGGTGACTTCATAGGCGGGTCTGTCCACGAAGTACATTTTCGCATCGATTTTTGACATTCTATCTCACTCTCCTCTTTATCAGAATGATACTCCTTATGATTGAGTCATCAATCGCTCTATTATACCCAACTGCTTGAAAAGTTTAAAACTGTCCGCCACGTCCCAGTGCTCGGCAATCATGCCGTCCTGGATGCGGAAGATATCCACGACGTCAAATTCCAGCCGGTTGCCCGCCGCCGCCTTGCCGAGCCAGGCGCCGCCGGTGTGCGTGCCCGTGGTGGTACAGTAAATCATGACGATATCCCCGTCCGCCACGATTTTCTTGAGGGTGTATTTGAAGTCCGGCATAGCATTAAAAGTAGTTTTAAAAAACTCGATAAAGCCCGCCTTCCCCTGCGCCACGTCGGGATTATGCTGGATATAGTCGTCCCGCATGTATTCGTCCAGTTTTGAAAGGTCGTGGTTGACGAATACGTCGTTGACGAACGTCTTGATTATTTTCCGGTTACTTTCCAGATTATCTGACATAATTCCCCCTTAGTTTGTTACGTTAGCCCGAGGTCATGCCACCGTCGACGGGCATGGCGTGACCGGTAATAAAACCGGCGGCGTCCGAACATAGCCAGACAACCGCCTCCGCCATATCTTCCGGGGAGGCGATACGTTTCATCGGAATCATGTTCATCATCTGCTCCTTCATTCCCTGTTGAGCGCCGGTGAGGTATTCCATCAAAAGCGTACGGTCGGTGGGACCGGGCAGTATGGTGTTCACCCGTATACCGGAGTCGGCGTACTCCAGCGCCGCCGTCCTGGTAAGTGAGATAAGCCCGGCTTTACTGGCGGAGTAAGCGCAGAAACCCGGCACCGGTTTCCAGGCACCGACGGACGACGTATTGACGATGGCGCCGTATTTCTGCTTGAGCATCTGCCGGATTTCATACTTCATACACAAAAAGACACCCTTAAGGTTGATGTCTATGGTGCGGTCCCAGATTTCCTCCGGGCAGTCGACGATGTTGACCACGGGGACGCGCTTGACGTCAGGTCCGATACCGGCGTTGTTAAAGGCATAGTCGAGTCGCCCGTAGGCCTGGACACATTTATCGACCATCGCCTCCGCGTCCTCCGCCCGGGAGACATCGCACTTTATAAAAGTAGCCTCGCCGCCGGATTTATTGATAAGGCGCACGGTGTCCTCTCCGCCCTTGATATTTTTATCCGTGGACACGATGACGTTCGCTCCCTCACGGGCGAAAATCCGGGCGGTTACCTTGCCGATTCCCGTGGCTCCGCCGGTGACCAGCGCCACTTTTCCCTGGAATTTCTTCACCATCTATATCTCCTCTACTCCTGAAACTTAATATTTTTACAACGAAGTGATGTTTGACGATGTCCATACGCAGTAAAACTTATATTCATCGCCGTGTTTATGTTATGATTTTTAAGTACCGGGAAAATCAAGTATAATATGCGCCCGATACCTTGTCAATCAATACTCCTGACTACAGGTATTATAATAAATTATGCGGGAGGTATGCATGTTACTTGAAAATAGAGTGGCAATCGTTACCGGGGGTGCCAAGGGGATGGGCAGGGGAATCGCGCTGAAGTTCGCCGAGGAAGGCTGCGACGTGGTCGTCAACGCCCTGCATATAGAAGGCGCCGAGAAGGTGGCGGAGGAAATCAGGGCCGGGGGGCGCAAGGCGCTGGCGATTAAAGCGGATATATCCAGTGACGCCGAAGTGAAGAAGATGGTAGACGAGACCATCAAGAAATTCGGCAAGATAGATATCCTGGTTAACAACGCCGGGGGCGTGATGGGGGTGAACGGAGGCGATACCGAAACCGCCACCGAGGAGGACTGGGACAAGGTATTGAACGTCAACCTCAAGGGGGCGTTCCTGGTCTGCATGGCGGTGATACCCCACATGAAAAAGAAGAAATACGGCAAGATAATCAACGTCTCGTCGATGGGCGCCGTCAGCCCGTCCGTATCCGTGCTGCATTACCATTCTGCTAAAGCCGGTCTGCTGGGGCTGACGCTGAACCTCGCCTTCGAGCTGGCGCCGCAGAATATCTACTGCAACGCCATCGTGCCGGGCCCAATCGAGACGCCGTTCTGGGACGCGCTGCAGCCGCCGGGTCCGGGCAGGGACGCTTTGTTCGCGGCTATCGCCAAGAAGGAAGTCCCTCTGGGGAGAATCGGCACGCCGGAGGACATCGCGGGGCCCGCCCTGTTCCTGGCGTCGGGGCTATCCGACTACGTAACCGGGCAGATTATCTGCGTCGCCGGCGGGCAGCCGCTATCATCGCACGCGGCGACCTTCATGTCGTCGGGCGAGAGACCGGGCGGATAATTATTAGATAATCATTTACGGAGGAAATAATGAAGAAACTCAGGGTCAGGAACAAGAAGATAGACGATGACCTCCTGATGAAGAAGAGGCGGGAAGAGCTGGACA
>JAFGPF010000029.1 GCA_016926115.1 Dehalococcoidales bacterium
CTGTGCCGCGCCGAGATACTCTGCGCCTTCGGCATCGCCATACTGGGGACGATGCCGTTCTCGGAAGGCAACGACGAAGAATGGGCGGCGATGCAGAACATGACGCAGGATATGGCGCGCAGCGCCGACCCCGCCCGAGGGAGCTCCATAGCTAACTCGGTGGTGTGCATCATCGGCTACCAGTCGCGGGGCGAAATGGAATACAAGGAGAAATGCCTGCGGAAAATCACGGAAAAATGGGGCGGCAAGTTCTCGCCCGCTTTAAACGAACCACGCGCTTTGGCGCGCGCCTTCGCCGACATGATGTGGTCGAACGGCGTCAACCTGCGGGCCACCGGCGACTTCCTGCCGTCTTCGTCCAGTCCCGACGGCTCGCCCGCCATGCTCAAGAAACTGGCGCTGGAGGAAGCGGAGGTCAAGAAACGCTACGAAGAATCCGGGGCGTTCCTGACATTTGGCAGCGGAGCCCGGATGGTATCGTGGCGACCTGAAGAGAACCTGTCCATAGGCGCGCAGGGGATATCCACCGCCCAGTACGACCCCTACGACCCGGAATCGCTGAAAGCCGCCAGGGCGTTCATCGACGAGTTGTTCGACCCCCGTTCGCCCTTCAACAGATACGGCGTGCCCTCCCGTGGCGGCTGCCTGCAAATCGAGCCGGTCACCCACATCCACCAGAACTGGGGGCCCCTGTACGATAACTACGACAAATGGCTCAAGGCGATAAAGAAAATGCTCGACCCCAACACGGTGGGCGACTGGACGGCTTACATACCCCCCGAATACCCGGACTACGCCAGGGACGGCGATTACGTGCTGCCGTCATACGGCAAAGAAGAGGAACCATAGATAAACGGGCGGTTAATCACCAAACCGGTCTAACGATGAAGAACGTGCTTCAACACCCGGTAGAAATCGTCGGTGGACTGCCGGGAAACGAAGGCACCGGGCGCCATCATTTCGTAGCCGTGGCACGCCCCCGGGTATACATGTAGTTCGGTAGGAACGCAGGCTTCGATGAGACGCCGGGCATAGTCCATACTTTCCCCTAGAAACAGGTCGATGTCCCCCACGGCGATATATGCGGGGGGCAGTCCGGCCAGGTCGGTAGCTCTCGAAGCAGCGGCATAGGGCGATACATCCTCTCCCCCGGGCTCACAACCCAGGTATGAACGCCATCCTATCAGGTTGCTTTCCCGCGTCCACAGAAGCGTATCCGGGAGTGTCTCGCTGGCAGGTGCAGTATTGCGGTCGTCTATCATGGGGGCCAAAAGAAACTGAAACATGACATTCACTTCGGCACGGTCACGCGCCAGCAGCGCCAGTCCGGCCGTCAATCCCCCGCCGGCGCTGGCTCCGCAGATAGCGATACGGTCCGGGTCGACACCGAGTTCGTCGACATGAGACGCCAGCCATTTCAGCGCGGCGTAGCAGTCCTCGACAGGCGCCGGAAAGGGGTTCTCCGGCGCGAGGCGATAATCGACCGACACGGTTACGCACTCTCCCGCGAGAGTAAGTTGCCGCGACGCTACGTCTTCCTGCTCGATGTTGCCGAACATATAGCCACCGCCGTGAATCCTGAGCAGGGCAGGAAGCGTGCCCGACCGATTCTCCGGTCGGTAGACTCTAACGGCTACATCGGGAGCACCCGCCGGGCCGGGCACGAGCCTGTCCTCGGAAGTCACACCTTCAATAACAGGCTGCATTTCTTTCATGGCGGCCTGCATCTGCTCCGAGGTAGCGCGCGCCGCCGGAATGTCATTCAGGTCCATGCCTCCACCCATTTGGGACTGGAACACCTCGAACGGTCCCCTGATCTCCGGGTCTAACCTGTCCATCATGTTTTTACTCACTATTCAACTCCTTATCATAATCGCCACAAGGGGAAATACGTTGAAAACAAAATACAACGACCGGCTTTTTTTAAAACATTACTTGCGAATATAGTCGCCGCCCAGCCCCACCGTAAAGTGGAATATCGGTCTTTCCACCTTCCGCACGATGAGTGGACAGTGCTTCATGCCCGCCGGTATATACGCCATAAAGCTCTGAGTCATCACATGCTTCTCCCCGTCCAGCCAGAGCTCCACTTCTCCGCATAAATCCTTGGGGTTCTCAAAGTCCGTCCCGAAAAACGTAATTACTTCCGTGAAGGTATGCGTGTGTTCTTGGGCGGCGGGCTGCTCCGAGGCGCAGTCCGGCCATATCCAGACGCTCTCCGAATAAAAAGCCCCGGGAACAACGTCATTGTCCAGCCACATCACGTGCGTCGGCGTTACATGCCCGGAGGCAGGTTTTTTGCCGATGCCGCTCTGCTCGCCGGGGAACAATTTATCCGGTTTTACGTCGGTAATAATATACTTACTGGTCTTTAGTTCGCTCATCTTCATTGGTTTCCTTTCTTGTCCCTCGATTCATCATGATACCGTGCAAATCGTAACTGTGTCAAAACGCTCGCCGACAGTCATTTTCAAATTGACACTATTACGTACAGAGTGTATCATTTAAGAGCAATCGCTCTTTCCGTGACCGATTGTCCCCACCTTATTACTTAGCGCCGTATTCATGTAGAAAGAAGCATCTGCATTGCCGGACACCGAAAAAACCGACCGTAAAGAGAGCCTCCTGAACATGAACTGGACGGAAGGCCCCATCGTCAGGAACCTGCTGCTGCTGTCCTGGCCCATGGTGCTCATGGAGACCATGTTCGTGGTAAGCCAGGTCGTCGATATGGTATGGGTGGGCAGACTGGGTCCCGCTGCTATCGCCGGCGTGGGCATCGCCAATATCGTCGTTATGCTGGTAATGTCGATGGATTTCGGCTTGATAATCGGCGTACGCGCCATGGTCGCCCGCTACGTAGGGGCCGGGGACATGCCGGGAGCCAACCATGTTGCCGCCCAGGCACTTATTCTCAGCGTTACCTGGGGCGCCCTCATGATGACCATCGGCATTCTCACAGCGGAACCCGTCATGGGACTCTTCGGACTCGAACAGGATGTCGTTAACGAAGGGATGTCCTACCTGCGCGTCATGTTCGCCGGCTGGATAGCCATGGACATGCTGGTAATGGGCTTATACATCGTCCAGTCCGCCGGAGACACCATCAGGCCGATGTATATCGAAGCCCTGCTGCGGGTTATCCACGTGACGCTCTGCCCGTTCCTCGTGCTGGGACTCTGGATATTCCCCGGGATGGGCGTCAGCGGGGCGGCATTGAGCAATATCATATCCCAGGTGCTGGGGACATTCCTCATCCTCTGGCTGCTGCTGGGAGGCAAGACCCGCCTGCACCTCTCCCGCCATGACTTCCGCCTCGACCTGCCTATCATCTGGCGCATGTTGAAAATAGGCATTCCCGCCCTCGTCATGCAGTTCCAGAGGTCGTTCGGCAATTTCGTACTGACCTGGCTGATTGCCCCCTTCGGCACCATGGCTGTAGCCGCCCACAGCCTGGCGACACGCGTGGAGATGTTCGTTATGCTGCCCGGTATGGGATTCGGCCAGGGGGCTGCAGTTCTGGTGGGGCAGAACCTGGGCGCCGGTCATCCGGAGCGGGCGGAGAGAAGCGCCTGGATGGCGCTGGGTATTCTGGAGGCGGTCATGCTGGTCTTCTCCGGGGCTATTCTGCTGTGGGCGGAAAGCATTATCGGGATTTTTACCACCGACCCCGAACTGATAGAAATCGGCGCTACCTTCATCAGGATAGCCTCGGCGGCTTTCGCGATTATCGGTTTCATCTCCGTACTGCAAAGCTGTATCGCCGGCGCCGGGGATACCGTGCCGAACATGATAATCAGCATCGTCATGATATGGCTGATACAGATGCCGCTGGCCTTTATCCTCCCCGGTGTTGCCGACCTCGGCGTGCTGGGCATACGCTGGGCGATTGTCGGCGGCATGGTGTCGGGAGTGATAGCCTACGTCATATATTTCAGGCTGGGCCGGTGGAAGCGTAAAAAGGTCTGAAAGCCCGCACTAAAAGCCGTAGAACTTGACCACTTCGTCCAGCGGCTCCCTTTCCGTCCTGCCCCGGGTTACCGGGTTGTCCCGGTCCGGGTAGCCGATGGATATCCCCAGCGCGATGAGCTTGTCCCCGGGGATTCCCAGCACCTTCCTGATGATGTCCGGGTAAACCACCGCCTGCGCCTGCGCTATCGTGCCCAGCCCGTAATTGGTGGCCAGCAGCATGATGTTCTGCACCGCCGAGCCGCTGTCGTACATCGCCCAGACGTTGATTCCCTCGGACTGCTGGAAGATGGGCTTCCCCACGAGTAGATAGATACAGGTGGTAGCGCCGTAGTGCCTGAAATTGTTCAGTGTCATGTTTTCCCAGTCTTCCCTGGTCATTTCTTTACGGTCTTTGGCCTGCAGGGCGCGGATACGCCCCATGTAAGGTTCGGGGAACTCATAAGGGCGGGCGACCTCGTTTTCCGGGTCTTTCATGCCCCTTTTCACGAAGCCGTCCTGTATCTCCTTCAGCTTCTTGCCCGCAGCCACGGCGAACTCCCAGGGCTGGGTATTAGCCCAGGACGGGGCGCGCTGCGCCTGCTCCATTATCTTCCTGATGATATCCAGCGGCACGGGGTCGGGCTTAAAAGCGCGTATGCTCTTTCTTTCTTTAATAGCATCGACGACATCCATGGTCTGTCCTCCTTTAATCGGTTTAGCTGTCCTGCTCCGTCTCAATTATCGGCATTTTAAAATCGCCAAGTCAAATCCAGCGCCGGCAGGACTATGGTACTATCCCGCTATTGACACGATTCTACCAAGGACGTACCATATATATACCGACTATCGTAGATAAAGATATGGGAATAATAAAACGAGACCAGCCGAACGACGTCCTGTTCCTCCAGCCGGTACGCTTTGCCGACGAGAAGATACCCCGCGGCAAGGTGAGGATGCTCTACTGCGACATCTCCGGTAAGGTATATTCATCTTTCGTGAACCGCACGTTATACGAGCGCGCCCGCGCGAGCGCAACGGGCATGGCGCGTCGCCGCCGCTACTTCGCCACCGTGGGACTGGAAACAGCGCCCGGCCAGTTCGTCCCGGCAACTGTGGAAATCGGGCAGAAAGACGTCTGGGCGCTGGAGCATATCCTGGAACACGCCCTGAAAAACGGCAAGCTGCCGGACATACTGAAGAAATACCTCAAGCCGATAATCAAGCTTAACGAGTCCGAACGCGAGACCGCCATCGCCGACTATCGTAAACGCCGCAGGCAGGTTCAGCCGGAAACCACACCGAAGGTGCTGGAAAGACTCCCCTATTACCCGGAAGAGGAGATGGAAGTCTCCATGCCGATTTATAAAGCCGAATACACCTATCCGCTTGTCGTCCTGAAAATGCTGCCCCCGGACGTGAATACCCCGCGCGATACCAGCAAGATGCTGGTTCTGGACAGCGACGGCGATATGGCGGTCATGGAAATGCCCACCCGGGTAATCCGCAAGATGGAAATCGAGTTTACCGGGTACAGCAAAAAGAAACGCGACAGTACCTGCGTCCTGATATCCAAAAATAAAGACGGCTATACACTTGGCTACATGACGGTAAGCCGACAGCAGAAAAAGTCGCTGGACGTGCTGACCAGGTACTTCGAAGAGACGGGCAGCAGCAAACAACGTGTCTCGTTAGCCGTGCAGACCGTAATCACCCGGGCAAAAGACAGCGTGTCATCACAGGCGAGTTAGCCATAAACCGGCCTTAAGCTTTACCGCCCTTTCCGGGCGGTTTCTTTTTTTCTTCGCCCTCGCCACCGAAGAGTTTTTCCCCGCTGGGCACGATGGTATCGGTGCGCCCTTTCATATCCAGGGGATGAGGGCCTTCTTTACGCCCGAATTTCGGCAGGGTCGGCGAAAAAATCCAGGCATACAGGTCGGGCAGCCTGGTCTTCTCCAGCAGCAGCACCAGTATCGAGGTTATGACGATGCTGAAAAGTACCACGCCGTAGGTAATATTCTTGATTATCTCCCCGCCGGCTACCCCCTGCTGCAGCGGGATGCTCGCCAGCACCACCGCCGCCAGTCCCTTGGGCACCATGACCGCCATGACGGAAAAGTCCTTATTACCCATCGCCTGCCGCACGGACAGCTTGACCGCCGGTATCCGCAGGACGAAAGCCACCGCCGTAAGTATCAGCCCGACGATGATGAACCAGCTGCTGATAAGCTCCAGGGAAATACCGAGATAAATGAAGAAAAAGGTCTTGAGCAGGAAGGCTACCTCGCTGAAGAATATCTTCTCCGTGGCGTTGAGCCCCACCGGCTCCTTCATCGCCCATGACTTGAAAATGGGGATGCGTATCGTCTCGATATTGCCGATGGTCACCCCGAAAGCCAGCGCGGCGATGGCGCCGCTGAAACCCAGCGTTTCCACGATGCCGTATATGACGAAAACAAAGGCAGGCGTGGTGAACATGGCGTTCTTCAGGGCGTGTATCTTGTTGAGGAGTATCGACCATACCAGCGCGCCGATGATACCGAACACCAGCGCCACCAGGAACGACGCTATAAGGTCGCCGGAAACGGACGCTATCTCGAACCTGCCGACCACGTAAGCCTGCACCAGCGCCACGGTAATGACGATGCTTAGAACGTCATTCACCGACGATTCCACTGAAAGTAGCGTAGTCGTTTCTTCCTTGATTTTAAGCTGCCTGATGAGTGGTATGACCACCGTCTCCGAGGTAGAGCCGACAATCGCCCCCAGTATGAAAGCCGGCAGCACTTCGAGGTCGGTCAGCCAGATAGCTAACCCCGCCGTCACCGCCATCGTCGAGAAGAAGCTGAGCGGCGCCAGCACCATCGCCCCACCCAGCGCCGCCCGCAGCATGCTCAGACGCAGCGCCAGGCCGCTCTCGAACAGGATGATAATCAGTGTTACCGTGGTAAAGACCGGGCCCACCTCCCCGAATTCCGCTGGCGACGCCAGTCCCAGCCAGGGACCCACACAGATGCCGATGAAAATCAACGGGATAACATCGGGAATACGGGTGCGACTGAATATGCCGGTGAAGAGGTGCGCCAGGAACACCAGTATGCCGACGAACGCAATTACCTGGGCGATATTCTCCATATCCATTAAGGTGAATTATGGCATCGGGAAAGGCAAACTTCAAGTCGGCGCTCCGTCCTGAACAGGAAAAATTGACAATTGTGCCCATTGTATATAACATCAAACGGGAAATACCCGACTATATATACCGTCAAGGAGGTAACATGAAACCGCTTCAGACCGATTTATCCATTTACCGGAAATTCAACTTCGAGAGACCGCCCGTGGGTGTCAAGTTCCTGGCAACCCGGCCGGAAGGAATCAAACAGCTGGACAAGAGCATGGCTTTATGCGAGATGATTGGCGAAGCCCAGCAGAGAGGAACCGCCTTTTACATGGATAAAGACAACGAGGACTGCGCCGGGGCGATGATACTGGGAATGGTTGCCCCCGCGCCAATGGCGGGAGGCGGCGAACTGGGAGTCAAGTGGGGTATCTACCAGGAAGCCCGCGTTAATGAAAGGTTGGTTGCGGAATCGCCCAAAATGCCGCCTGGTAATATCAAATACGTCATTTTCGCTCCTCTGGAGCATATTAACTTCGAGCCCGACCTCCTGTTCCTCGTAGCTAACGTCAGTCAGGCGGAAATCGTCCTCCGGGCCCTGAGTTATTCCACCGGGGAAATATGGTCCAGCAAGGCAATCTCGGGCGGTGCCTGCGCCTACCTTTTCGGCTATCCTTACCTGAGCGGCAAGGTCAATTACGTGACCACCGGGCTGACCCTCGGATTGAAAGGGAGACGCACATTCCCTGAAGGCCTGCTCCTCTTCTCCATACCGTACGACTGGGTACCCATAATTACACAGAACCTGGGGCAGATGGAATGGGTGCTTCCCGCCTGGACGGACGATACCAGGGAAAAATTCCTGGAGAGGCGTGCCAGGATATTCGAGGAATTAGCCCGTGAGTTTGGTGGGCCCAAATAAACTAGATAAAATTTTCACACACAAACCCTGAGGAGGCCTTGCGTGAAGATAGACATATATTCACACATCATGACCAGGAAATACACGGAACTCTATGCCAGGAAATACCCGGCTGTCAAGAAACGCATAGAATACCGCAGTGTCGCCGTCGTCGACCTTGAAGTGCGGCTGCGGCTGATGAACCGGTATCCGGACGTCCTGCAGGTGCTGACCGTCGCCAACATCCCGCTGGAGACCTTCGCCACCAAGAAGGCGGACGCCATCGAACTGGCGAAAATCGCCAACGAAGAACTCGCCGGGCTTCTGGACAAATACCCGGACAAGTTCATCGCCGGAGTCGCCGCCCTGCCCATGAACGATATGGACGCGGCGCTAAAAGAAGCCGACCGCGCCATTACGAAACTGGGACTCAAAGGCGTGCAGATATACAGTCGCATAAACGGCGAGCCGCTGGATAGTCCCAAATTCAAGCCCCTCTGGGCAAAGATGGCGGAACACGACTTGCCGATATGGATTCACCCCGCCTCGAACGATAACCTTGACAACGACATCGGGCTGTTCAGCTGGCCCTTCGAGACTTCCTCGGCGATGTTCCGGCTGGTAACCTCGGGCGTCTTCAACGACCACCCGGACCTGAAATTCATCGTCCACCACTGCGGCGCCATGGCGCCCTATTTCCAGAAACGTATCAAGTGGGTGATGTCACTCGTGCCGGGCCTTTTCCCCACCATCAAGAAGCCGCAGGAACACTTCCGCAGGTTCTACACGGATACGGCCGTCTACGGCAATACGTCGTCGCTGATGTGCGGGTACGACTTCTACGGTCCCGACCATATCCTCTACGGCACGGACGCCCCGCTGGGGCCAAAGTTCGGCATGACCGGCGAGACGGCGGAATCCATCGAGCGCATGGACATCCCCGACGAGGAGAAGGAGAAGATATTCTGGCGTAACGCCTCGGACCTGCTCCTGCTGCCTCACTAGAAAGAAGTCGATAGGTTTATGACTGACCAATTGGAACAATGCGTGAAATTGGAGAAAGCCCAGATAAAACCGGCGTCTTTAATGCTGGCGCGGGCGTTCCATGACGACCCGGTCGTAAAGTACGCTTTTCCGGAA
Organism: Dehalococcoidales bacterium; assembly: GCA_016926115.1. Next base: position 9,108 of record JAFGPF010000029.1, read on the forward strand.
CTCGGCGGCAATGACCCCAAATTACCATATTCGTATGAATTTATACTTCGTCTGGGTCTGAGATACGGATATACCTGCACCACCTCATCCAGGCTGGAGGGCGTAGCTATCTGGACGCGGATTATATCACCTTATACATCCATATGGAGGATGCTATTTTCCGGTGCTTTTTTAGCGGCTATGAAAATGGGTATAAAAACCGGGCTAAGAATGCAACCAATCTCTAAAAATTTAGATAAAAAACATAATGAGATAATTAGTGGCATACACTGGTATCTTCAACTGCTGGGAGTCGACCCCGCATACCAGGGAAAGGGATTTGCCAGCCGGTTGCTAAACGGTATGCTTGCCAGGGTAGATGAAGACTGTCTACCGTGTTACCTGGAGACCGAGCTCGAAGAAAACGTGCCCATTTACCAGCACTTCGGATTTAAAACGATAGAGGAATACCCAATTCCTGGTACTCCGGTAAAGATGTGGCTGATGCTACGGCCTGCCTCCTCAGGTAGTAAGAAATAGCCATGCTCCGTTATTGGCACGCTATAAAATAATACTTATTCCCCCGCGCTGTTGACCGTGGTCGGTATCAGCTCGGAGAGCGCCGGGTGGATGTGAATCCCCTCGTTCAGTTCGTCCACGTCGCCTCCGGACGTCATCGCGTTGACCACCTCCTGGATAAGCTCCGGCGCGTGCGGCCCGATGATGTGAAACCCGAGGATATTATCCGTCTCCTTCTCCACGATTGCCTTGGCGAATCCCTCCGTTTCCATCATCGCCTCGCCCTTGGCGACGTCGTAATAAGCCGTCCTCCCGACGACGATATCGTGGTCTTTCCTCGCCGCCTCCTCCCCCAGCCCGACTGACGCTATCTGCGGGTGGGAGTAAACGGCGTGGGGCACCGCGCCGTAGTCCACCTCCATGTCCGACCCGTGTACGACGTTACGCGCCACTATCGCCGCCTCCCGGTTAGCCATGTGGGTGAACATCTGTCGCCCGTTGGCATCCCCCACGGCGTAGATATTCTTCCTGCTGGTCTCCATGCGCTCGTCGACCTTGATAAAATCCCGCTTATCCAATTCCACGCCCGTGTTTTCCACTTTCAGTAAGTCCGCGTTGGAACGCCGCCCTACCGCCATCATGATATGCTGCGCCGTGAACCGCCTCTCTTTGCCCGTCTTTTTGTCCCTGGTCGCCACCGTCACGCCGATATTGCTCTTTTTCACCTCCTCCGCCTGGGCGCCGGTATGGACAGCCATGCGCTTGCTCAACTTCTTCTTCAGTAGTTCGGCGATTTCCGGCTCCTCGGATAGTATCAGCCTGTCCGCCATTTCCAGGATGGTCACCCTCGTGCCCATCGCCGCGAAGAAATGCCCGTACTCCACGGCTATATAACCCCCGCCGATGATTATCAGGCTGTCGGGTCGCTCCCGCATCTCCAGCACCGATTCGTTGGTCAGGTACTCCACGTTCTCCAGTCCTTTTACGGGAGGTACGAAGGGCCGCGAGCCGGACGAGATGATGATATTCTTGCCCTTTAGCTTTTCCCCGTTGACTTCCAGCGTGTAGTCCGCCACGAAACGGGCTTCGCCCTCGTAGAAGTCCAGGTCCTCCGCCTGCCCGATGCCCTCCCGGAGGTGAGTCTGGCTTTCCTGCCGCGACCGCCTTACCCGCCGCATGATGGCGGTAAAATCTATGTTCTTCACCTCGGCGGCAATGCCCAGCCTGTCGGACTCCTCAATCTCCACGATCCTGTCCGCCGGATATATCAGCTTTTTCGATGGTATGCAGCCCCAGTTCAGGCAGGTCCCCCCGACCAGCGGTCCTTTATCGATAAGCGCCGTCTTCAATCCATGTGCCGCCGCCTCGTCCGATATAATTGCCCCGCACCCGGAACCGATGACTATTACATCGTAATTCTTCATGACCGTACCTCCCTGACATTTGTCCCCTGTTATCATGCTATCGCAACAACAAGCACCATTTCAATAAATAAGACAAATTTCCTTACATTGAAAAATACAGGATATCAGCCGGAACGCACATAATGAATGCTTCGTAATCTTGACATCTGGCAAACCAAGTGGTAGAAATATGACATAATGGACTTTTCCATGATAACAGGATGAAAGACTCGCAAAAGACGAAGAAACAGCTTATTGAAGAACTGCAGCAAATGCGGGAGCAGCTTGCTACTCACCACGTCCCGGCTGCAATGTCCCCGCATGCCGGGTCTACCGTCGGGAAACTTGAGGAAATCCACGGAAGCTTATTCGACATGTTTCCCATGGGCGTCACCATCCTGGATATGAAGGGAACGGTATTATACTGCAACGCCGCCGTTTATCAAAAATCAGGGCACCCTCCGGGTAAGTTTGAAGGCAAGCACTTTTCTAAAATAGCCACGCTCCGGGCTAAAGATATTCCCGGGTATCTCGTAATGTTCAAATCCCTGCTCAAAGGTAAAATGCCGGAGCCGTTTGAGACACAATATCAGCGTAAAGACGGGTCCACCGGATGGACCGAGCTAAATATCAGCCTGCTTAATATAGGCGGCGAGCGGCGTATCGTCGTCATTCAGCACGATACTACCGAGCGAAAACGTATCGAGGAGACGCTACGGGAGTCCGAGCAGAAATATAAAACGCTGGTCGAAGAAACTGCTTTCGGTATATTGAATGCAGACCTGACCGGAAAAATCACCTACGTAAATAACGCCATATTGCAGACCACCGGATATTCCTGGGAGGAACTGGTCGGCAAGAATGCCTTCAGACTTGGTCTGATTCCGGGTGAAACACTGAAGCTCTTGAAAAATAAAATGAAGGAAAAGCTGCTGGGTCAGCCTCCCGGACGCATGGAAATGCAATTCAAACGCAAGGACGGAAAATGGATCTGGCTGCAGATAAGAGGCAGTTTACTCAGGGTACTTAACATCCCCGTGGGCTTCCACTGCACAGGAGAAGATATAACCGAGCAGAAACGGGCGGAGGAAGCGTTAAAGGATTCAGAAGAAAAGTTCCGCATTGCCAGCCAGCTTGCCAGTGATGTCGTCTATGAAAGGGACCTTCAGACCGGTATTGCTACATTCTACGGCGATATTGATACTCATCTGGGCTATGAGCAGGAAGGGTTTTCCCGCACCATGGAAGGCTGGCGAGAACATGTTCACCCGGAAGACCTCGCCTGGATTGATGGGCAAAGTCTTGACCATCTGGAGCAAGGTACACCTTACGAAATAGAGTACCGCATGAAAAGGAAAGATGGAACATACATGACGTGGTTGGACCGAATCATGGTCACTAAGGATAAAGAAACAGGTAAGCCTGCCAAAATTATAGGAGCGGCAACCGACATCACCGAGCGCAAACAGGCGGAGGAAGCCCTGCGTGACTCGGAGGAGAAATTCAACATCGCCTTTCATTCCAGCCCCCAGGCAATGCTTATTACAGACTTGAAAGACGGCAAAATTATTGAGGTAAATGAAAGCCATTACCGCATTACAGGTCACACGCGGGATGAATTGATCGGTCGTTCAACTGCCGAGCTTGATATCTGGGTAAACAATAAAGACCGCTCCCGTATAGTAAAGACACTGAAGGAAAAAGGCACAGTGATTAACGAAGAAATAGAGTTCCGTAAGAAATCCGGCGAGATATACACCGGTAATTTCTCCGCCGAGGTTATCAACCTCGGCGGAGAGGAGTGCATCATATCCTCGGTGATGGACATCACGGAGCGCAAGAAAATGGAAGAGGCGCTGCGGGAATCCGAAATTAAGTTCTCCAAAGCCTTCCAGTCCAGCCCCAACATGATAACGTTAATCAATCTAAATACCAATCAATATGTTGAAGTAAATGACAGCTTCATCAACGCCACGGGTTATAGTCGTGAAGAATTAATGAACAGTACTCGTGATGATATCAACCTGTGGGTATATCCGGAAGAGGAAGAAAAAATGGGCCGTCTGTTGGCAGAAGACGACAAGATGAGAAACGAGGAATTACATTTCCGCATGAAATCCGGCGAGATACGCACCTGGCTGTGTTCGGCGGACATCATCAACATCGGGGGTGACCGTTGCATGCTTGCCGCCGCCGCCGATATTACCGAACGTAACCGCGCCGAGGAAGCCCTGGCGAACGAAGCCATCTGGCGGCGTATACTCATTGACGAGTCTCTGGACGGGATAGTCGTACTCGACGAGGACGCCGCGGTAGTCGAGGCGAACCGTCAATTTGCCGAGATGCTCGGGTACTCCCCCGAAGAAGTCCGCAATCTCCATACGTGGGACTGGGATACCGAATTAGAGCGTGAAGAACTGCTGAAAATGGGCAGGGGTATCGGCCCGGAAGGCTTACACCTGGAAACGCGTCACCGACGCAAAGATGGCACGGTCTTCGATGTTGATATCAGCATCAGCGGGGCAATGGTAACAGGACGAAAACTCATCTTCTGCGTATGCCGGGACGTCACCGCGCGCAAACAGGCAGAGGAGGCGATGCGAGAATCGGAAGAGAAATTCTCCAAGGCATTCCGCTCCAGCCCTGAAGTCATTACCATTACCAGACTATCGGACGGTAAATTCCTGGAAGTCAATGACAGCTTTGTCCGCGCCACCGGATACAGTCGTGAGGAGATAATCGGTCATTGCTCCCAGGAAATGGGTATCTGGGCAAAACCGGGTGACCGTGAACGTATGCTGAAGATACTCAAGGAAAAAGGCAGGGTCAGCAACGAAGAATACAGCATGCGTACCAAGTCAGGCGATATACGCGTAATGCTCTATTCTACCGAGCAAGTTACCCTCGGTAACGAACCGTGCCTGCTCGCCGTAACATTCGACATCACCGATTACCGGAAAATGGAGGCTAAAGCCCGTGAGACCGAGTACTTGAGGGAACTCGATAAACTCCGTACGGAATTGCTGGCAAACATATCCCACGAACTACGCACGCCCCTCGCCAGCATCAAGGGTTTCGCTACCATGCTTATCGATTATGAGGACAGGTTAACACGCCATGAAAAAAAGGATTACCTGGAGACCATCGATAAGAACACCGACCGCCTGGTAGAACTCATCGAGCAGCTATTGGAGATGTCCCGATTGGAAGCAGGTATGCTGTCCATCACCAAAAAATCTACCAACATTCTTAAGCTTTGCGAGGAGGCTGTTGAAGAAGTCTGTATAAGGTCGGCAACACACAATTTCACGCTGGATTTACCGGCGAAATTACCCAGGGTAAACGCCGACGGCAGGCGCATACGGCAGATTCTGGATAATATCATCGATAACTCGGTTAAGTTCTCCGATGAAGGCACGGAAATCAACCTGACGCTCAAGCGAAAAGGCGATAATCTGTTATTCACCGTATCCGACCATGGCACGGGTATCGCTCAACAAGACCTGCCGCGAGTATTCAACCGCATGTTCCACTCGCCGAAGAAACCCGGAGTCGCCGGAGCGGGACTGGGACTGTCTATCTGTAGAGGACTGGTGGAGGCTCACGGAGGGGAAATCTGGATAGAAAGTGAAGAGGGAAAAGGAACCAGATGCTTCTTTACGCTGCCGTTATATAACGGAGAAGGAGAGCAGGCATGACAATACCACCGGCTCGTAAAATCGTTCTTATCATTGAAGATGATGCCGATATCCGGACTTTTACCTGCCGGGTAATCGAGTTCGAGGGTTATACCTGCCTTGAGGCTGAAACCTCCGATGAAACGTTTAGGATTTTAAAGGAGAATGACATCAACCTGGTGCTGCTCGATTTAAGACTGGTCGATAATAACGGCTGGTTGCTACTGGCACAGTTGAAGAGCAATCCGGAAACTAAATCGATTCCGGTAATCGTATTCACCGCGTCCTTCGGCGAGCAGCAACGGGCGCAGGCTCTCAAGATGGGCGCCGTCGACTACCTGGTCAAGCCGCTCAGCGCAACTATGCTGAAGGATGCCATCAACAGAGGGCTGTCCGCATGACAGGCTCGCCCTCTAGAATTTCCCTTTGAGGTCTTTATATGAACCCGCCAGAGCCTGGGGCACGACCCTGACATCGTTCATGACCGTCGTATAGTTGGTGTCACCGTTCCAGCGGGGCACGATATGGCTGTGAAAATGGTCGTCGATACCGGCGCCCGCGTCTCTCCCGATGTTCGCCCCGATATTGAATCCCCCCGGCTTCAACACCTCCCGTAGAACTTCGATGCACCGGCTGACCAGCGCATAGTGTTCATCCCGCTCCTCGTCCGTAAGCTCCGTCAGTCCGGGGGCATGGCGGTAAGGACATACCAGCAGGTGACCGGGATTATACGGGTAGCTGTTCAGCATGATGAAGTTCTTCTTGCCCCGGTAGAGGATATAGTTCTCGGCGTCTTTATCTTCTTTAGGCTTCTCGCAGAGAATGCACCCTTCCGGTTTGTCCCCGAGGATATACTCGATGCGCCACGGCGCCCAGATATGTTTCATTTTCTTCTCCTTGCCGGTGCCATTTTAAGCGGCAAACCATGATGACGTCAATAAAGGCGAATTTCCCGCAGCATCGCCCACGATTTTACCTCGCTGCCCGGCACTAGGCCTTCTTCGACGACCCTGAAACCGAAGTGTTCGTAAATACCCACGTTCTTTTCCACCTGTGTCTCCAGGAAGCACGGCAAGCCCTCTCCGTCGATTCTGGCAAACATGCCTCTGAGCAGCCGGCTGGAATACCCCCTGCCCTGATAAGCGGGGTCGACCCCCAGCAGCTGTAAATACATATAGGGAACGGGAGCCCGGCGTTTACGGACCGCATTGGAATATTCGCCATAAGCCCTTGGTGCCGCCGGCTTGTTCCTGAGCATTCCCATTAAAGCAGCATAATTACCGCACCTTATCTGCCGCCACAACGTTTTATCGGCATTCTCGGAAGGAAGCCACATCGCCACTCCCTCCATTTCCGGAGAGGTAGCGTAGACCTCCCCGTACTTTACGCCGAAACGCAGCAACGACTTAAAGCTGCCAGTCATCTGTGTTTTTCGCGCGCTCGGGTCCGGGTTAAAATAGACCGTCAACGGGTAGTCCTGAAATGCCCGCACGAGTGTCTCGGCGCCCTGCTCTAACTGCGCTCCGGTCAGGCGTACGAGATTATCCGGACCAGCTGCCATCAATAACCCCCGTTTGGCTTCGTGACTGTGTATATGGTATAATAAGAGCTTGGAATCTGTAAATCGTCGCAAGGATAACGAAATGGCTGATAAACCAGAAAAACCCACGAAAGACCTTCAGACCTTTCTGGAAAACGTTAATAAGAAAGACAAGCCGAACGGCAAGAAAATCCGCTTTGCCTTCACCAAGCGCAAGAGATAACATCAGGTAACGTATCTCACTCTTTATTGTCCCTCTGTAAACGGTTCATCCGCTGCAAAATCCGGCAGATAATACTTGGCGGACTCCATGCTCTGCAGCCAGCCGTTCTCCATCCCCAGCTTTTCCACCAGCCTGACCACCGCCGCGTATTCTTCCGGGGTTATTCTCCGGTTCAATTCCTCATATTTATAGGCGCGGTACAGCGGTTGGTACTGCGACATGATGCTGACCGCTACCTGCGGCGATATTTCGTTGACGAGCCAGGTAAGCGATTCCTCGCTGCCGGCAATGTCTTCGGGGAGTATCAGGTGGCGGACTATCAGTCCCCTCACGGCGATTCCTTCGTCATCCACTTCCAGGTTGCCGACCTGCCGGAACATCTCCCTGATAGCGGCGCGGGAGCTGTCCGCGTAGTGGCGTACCCGCGAGTATCTCCTGCCCATCTGGTTGGAGGCATAGCGTAAATCCGCCAGATAGATATTTATAATGCCGTCGAGTTCCCGCAGCGTTTCCACCGAATCGTAGCTGCTGGTGTTATATACCAGCGGCAGGCGCAGTCCCGGCGGCACCGCCTCCACCACCGCCCTGACAATCTGGGGCACGAAGTGGGAAGGCGTCACCAGGTTGATGTTATGGCACCTCAATTCGTCCTGCAAATAGAGCATACGCTCCGCCAGCACGCGGGTACTCACCTCGTTACGTTTCTGGTTTTCCGGGTCCTGGCTTATCTGGTGGTTCTGGCAGTAGACGCACCGCATATTGCAGTTGCCGAAGAATATCGTCCCCGAGCCGCGACTGCCGGATAGCACCGGCTCCTCTCCGTGGTGGTCGCAGACCGTGGTAACAATCGGCAGATAACCGGAGTTGCAGGAACCCGTCTTTCCCCTGAGTCGATTGTCGCCGCACTCCCGCGGGCAGATATCGCACTTCGCCAGCCTGGCTTCCAGCCTTTCCGCGCGGCGCTCCAACTCTCCCGATTGATACAGGGCTATATATCCCGGCTCCTGAACGTCCGTCATTTCGCCCGCCTGACTTCCAGTTCCAGACCCTTTATTACCGTCACTTCTACTTCCTCATCCACGTCTATTTCCCCTTCGACCGACCTGGCTTTCCAGTACTCGCCCCTGACCTTAATGACGCCCTTCGGCGTCAGCGCCTGCGTCACTTCGCCCGTAAGCCCCACCATTCCCTCGGCGCCGGCTACCTTCCTCCGGCGCAGGCTGGGTACTATGGCACGGTGCACGATAAAGATAATGGTCCCCAGCACCAGTCCGATGACGATTATCCCCACCAGGGATATCTTGACATCGAAGAACCAGAGTATAACAAAAATCAGCGCCAGTGCGGCAACATCGTCCAGAAGGGCGATGAAGACGATAAGCCAGGGTTTCAGGTCCGGTTGCCCGTTTTTCTTTGTCATGAGGATAAATGATAGCAGACGGAGAGTGGTTATTGCTGCTGCTTTTGTATCTTTGCCCAGGTATCCCGCAGCGACACTATTCGATTGAATACCAGTTTTTTCGGAGACGAATCGGGATCAACGCAGAAATACCCCTGTCTCTCGAACTGGCATCGACTTTCCGGGGGGGCACCTGAAAGACTTGGTTCTACCCGACAGGATGTCAGTACCTCAAGAGAATTCGGATTGATATAATCCTTGAAGTCTTTTCCATCTTCCACGTCCATAGGGTCTTCTTCGGTAAACAGGTGTTCGTAAAGTCGCACTTCAGCTTCCAGCGCGTGCTCCGCGGAAACCCAGTGTATCGTCGATTTTACCTTGCGTCCGTCCGGGGCATTGCCGCCGCGCGTGTCGGGGTCGTAGGTGCAGTGGACTTCAACCACCTCGCCGGTCTTTTCGTCCTTGACCACATCCGTGCAGGTCACGAGGTACGCGTACCGCAACCTCACTTCACGTCCCGGGGCCAACCGGAAGTACTTGGGCGCGGGCTCTTCCATGAAATCTTCCTGTTCGATATACAGTACCCGCGAAAAAGGCACCTTGCGCGTACCCGCGGCGGCGTCCTCCGGGTTGTTCACCGCATCGAACTCCTCAAACTGCCCTTCCGGGTAGTTGTCGATGACCAGCTTCAACGGTCGCAGCACTCCCATGACTCGCGGCGCCCGCAGGTTCAAGTCTTCCCGCAGGCAATGCTCCAGGAAGGCGATATCGACGGTGCTGTTCGTCTTGGCTACCCCCGTGCGCTGGCAGAAGATACGGATAGCCTCCGGCGTGTAGCCGCGGCGGCGTAAACCGGAGAGTGTCGGCATACGCGGGTCGTCCCAACCCCGTACGAACTTTTCCCGCACCAGCTGCAGCAGCCTGCGCTTGCTCATTACGGTATAGTTCAGATTGAGCCTGGCGAACTCTATCTGCTGGGGTCGGTAGACGCCCAGTTCAATGAGGAACCAGTCGTACAGAGGACGATGGTCTTCGAACTCCAGCGTACAGATGGAATGTGTGATCCCTTCGATGGAGTCCTCCAGGCCGTGAGCCCAGTCGTACATGGGATAGATGCACCATTTATCGCCCGTGCGGGGGTGCCTGGCGTGCAGGATTCGGTACATGACGGGGTCGCGCATATTCAGATTGTTAGAAGCCATGTCAATCTTCGCCCTGAGCACGCGCGAACCGTCCGGGAATTCACCGGCGCGCATGCGTTTAAACAAATCGATATTTTCCTCGACCGGGCGGCCCCGATGGGGACTCACCCTGCCCGGCTCGGTCAGCGTGCCGCGGTAACTCCTGATTTCCTCCGCGCTCAACTCGTCGACGTATGCCTTGCCTGCTTCGACAAGCTGCACGGCGTATTCATACATCTGCTCGAAGTAGTCCGAGGCATAGTACAGCCGGTCGTCCCAGTCGAACCCGAGCCAGCGTATATCCCGTATGATGGAGTAGATATATTCCTGCTCTTCCTTGACGGGATTGGTATCGTCGAAGCGCAGGTTGGTCAGCCCGTCGAACTCCTCGGCGATGCCGAAATTGATGCAAATGGATTTAGCGTGCCCGATGTGCAGGTAGCCGTTGGGCTCCGGCGGAAAACGGGTATGTACCCGCCCGTCGTACTTGTTCGTCAGAAGGTCCTGGCGGACAATATCCCGGATAAAATCGTTCTGGTTTTTGGCACCTTCTGTAGTCATGTTATATTGTCCTCCTTTCCTTCTTATCCGTATTATTTGCTCTCCAGCTTGTTAATCGCAAGCTTAATCCGTTTAAGACATCTTTCTTTACCGAGTACCGTCATCGTCTCGAAGAGCGGAGGGGTGGCGGTGCGCCCGGTGACGGCCGTACGGAGCACTCCGAAAAGCTGCCCCGCCTTGAGTCCCATCTCCTCCGCAAGAGGACGGAGCGTATCTTCCAGCAGTTCGTGGTCGAAGCTATCCAGCGGTGAGAGCCTTGCTTCGGAGGCTTTCAACGCCTCTAACGAGGTCTCCCCGGTCATCTTCTTACCGATGAGCATTTCAGTATTATACTTAAGGTCGTCTATAAAGAAAAACTCTGCATAAGTGGCGGCTTCCTGCAGGGTGTTTATCCTCTCCCGTATGAGCGGCATCATCCGGCGGATATAGTCGGCATCCAGCGGGCGCTTTACCTCCGGCGGCAGTCCCTTCTCCAGGAACGGCAGCGCCCGCCGTACCAGTTCGTCGATATCAAGGCTGCGGATATACACCCCGTTCATCCAGTCGAGCTTGTCTTTATTGAAGATGGCGCCCGTCTTGCCGATTCTATCCAGGGAGAAAGAGTCGATTAACTCCTGGCGGGTCATAATCTCGGTCTTGTCGTCGAGTGACCAGCCGATGAGGGCGAGGAAGTTGAACATGGTTTCCGGGAGGTAGCCGTGCTCGCGGTAGTCTATGATTGACACGTCCCCGTGGCGCTTGCTTAGCTTGGCGCGGTCCGGCCCCAGAATCATGGGGTGGTGGACGTAGCGGGGCGGCTCCAGGCCGAGGGCGCGGTAGATGAGGAGATGGCGCGGCGTGCTGGATATCCATTCCTCGGCGCGGATGACATGGCTGATTTTCATGGCGCTGTCGTCGACGACGTTGGCGAGGTGATAGGTGGGATAGCCGTCCGACTTTAGAAGCACGAAGTCGTCGATGGTGCCGTGCTCGAAGGTAACGTCGCCGTAAATGAGGTCGTTGAAGGTTGTCCTGCCGTCCAGGGGGACCTTGAAACGCACGACGGGTACGATGCCTTCGGCTTCTTTCCGCGCTCGCTCGTCGGGAGTGAGGTCGCGGCAGTGCCGGTCGTAGGCGGTGGCCTCCTTAGCGGCGGCCCGCTGCTTGCGTACGTCTTCGAGTCGCTCGGGGGAGCAGTAGCAGTAGTAGGCGTCCCCCTGCTCGACGAGTCGTGCGGCGGCTTGCGTATAGAGGTCGAGTCGTTCCGACTGGTAATAGGGGCCGTAGTCGCCGCCGACGTCGGGTCCTTCATCCCAGTCTAGCCCGAGCCAGCGGAGTCCGTCCATGATGGCTTCCTCGGCGCCGGCCACCCGGCGGGCGACATCGGTGTCCTCGATGCGGAGGACGAGCGTGCCCCCGTCGTGCCGGGCCATGAGCCAGTTGAACATGGCCGTGCGGATATTGCCGACGTGCGGCTTGCCGGTGGGACTGGGGGCGAAGCGGACTCTTACGGGCGCGGGCATGGCATTCCTTTCCTGCGAACGATGATAATCCATTTTAGCATGGGTAGTGAAAAGTTACTAGAAGGGGGTATCAATCTATCCCCCTAGCCCCCTTCCTTTGGTAAAGGAAGGGGGTATTTTTACAAGTAGAGTTGCGCCTATTGTTTCTTCTGTTTAAAGAGGCAAGTGCCGTGAATGATGTAAAAGGACGCCTCCTCCTTTTGCCCCTACTGGGGTTTTATAAGGGTGAAGTGGGGGGTAAAGGATTGGGGGGAGAGACTTGACAGTAGAACGGATGTACTATATGATTATATAGTTATAATTTATTGACGTCTTATGGTTTTGCGATGTAGTATAACTTCGAGCGAAGAAAGGTAAAGGATTTTGAGAGTAGAGGGGTTATAGTGGCATTGGTAGCCAATAGGCAGTTAAGTCTCTTCCCTAAAGAAAAGAGTTCAGATAAGAAATCGAATGGGACCAGTTTTTGTGATCCGTCTTTCGTGTTAAACAAGTCAGTACCAATGCATCGTTGGGTGCCATGGATAGCAGGATTCTCAGGTGGTTTTGTTAGAGACGTATTATTAAGATATTTAGGTACAAAGGGTGTTGTGTTGGATCCGTTCGCTGGTGTTGGAACCACACTGCTTGAAGCTACTCTCCAAGGACATGATGTAATTGGTTTTGAAATCAATCCTTATGCAGCACTAGCATGCCAGACTAAGATGAATGCTCATAATGTGGCGTTGGACAAGTTCGAAGATAGTATTGAACAATTTTCTATTTTTTATAAAGAAAAAACGACTTCGAGTTACAAACCGATAAGTAAACCGCCTGAGGGATTCAAAACAAGGCATGAGTTCTTCAGTCCTAAAGTGCTGAGGAAAGTCCTGATTATAAAGGATTTCATTAATTCGGTACCTGATGTACTAATTAGGGATTTATTTCGGCTGGCGTTCGGAGCAACATTAGTGAGTTATTCGAACTACTCATACGAACCTAGTTTGGGCAGACGTTCAAGTGTAGGAAAGCCCGAAGTCATTGATTTTACTGTTGGCGAAACAATGCTACTTAAGTTACGCGAAATGGAAGAGGACATTTATTGGCTTGGTACACAACTAAAGGATAAATCATCAAGTGTAAATATTATCAATAACTCTTTCTTTAATTACGAATCTTATTTGAAGCAGAAATCAGTTGATTTAGTCATAACGTCACCTCCCTATTTGAATAACTATCATTATAATCGAAATACCAGGCCACACCTATATTGGTTGGACTATACTAAAAAGCCTAGTGATTTCCAGATGCTAGAAAAATCGAACTTCGGGAAATACTGGCAAACAGTACGCGAACTTGAAGGAGTTGAACTAGAATTTTCTTTGCCTGATGTTGATTTAGAAGACAGAATAAAGAAGCTTGCGAAATTGAACCCGGAGAAGGGAATGTATGGTGGGCATGGATGGGCAAATTATGCTGCTTCTTATTTTAACGATTGCCGGAGATTCGCTCTCGGTTTAGACTTTGTATTAAAACCTGGAGGGACAGCATTGGTGGTCATAGGAAATAGTATCCTCCAAGGAATGATGATACGAACTGATGAATACTTTGGGAAGATTGCTGAGAGTGTGGGTCTTGAATTGGTAGCAATTGAAGTTCCACGTAAAGCCCGAACTGGCAATAGCATTATTCAATCTGACGTTCGAGTAACAAAGACAAAAATCTCACACCAACTATATGAGGCGATTGTCGAACTAAAAAAGCCTCACTTATGATAAGTGGTCATTGAGCTTAGCTATGATATCTTGGAGTGCTGGAGGCTTGCCGGTAAGGCGACTAGCCCATAGTCTACCAGGGTGTATAACGTCCCATTCTGATGGCGCTTGGTTGTATCGCCCGCTACCAGGATCATGATTACCAAAACCATCAATGATAGTATTCCACACTGGCTCATACTTCCTTATTAGTTCCGCTTCAACAGGGGCAACAAAAATCTCCTTCAGCCTCTTCCAATATTATGAATCGACATCGGAAATCGGATATCTGAATTCCTTTTGCATCTCGTATGCTTCTTACGTGTTCGTTAAGTCTACTGCGAAGGTCTTCAGATCCCGAGTTATGAGTACGTGCCGTGCGCCAGCCTGGTGGAACTGCCTTCCCAACGTATATCGGCAACACACAAGCCTTTCGATTTTGCTCGCTGATTCGCAAATACACATTAAAATTACCCAAGTAATACAAAGCGTAAACTCCAGCTCCAATGAAGCGTTCGGGAGGAGGCAATTGGTGAACAGGAGTATTGGTAAAAAATTCTAATGCTTCTTTGACCACGCTCTTATATTTCGGAGAGTGGAATATGTGTTTTTCGCGGTCAAAATTATTAGATGTATTTGACATGGTATTTTCCAATTTGCTTGTGCATGATGTAATAGTACTTTAGATGTGAAGTTTTCGTCAAGAAACCAGACACTCACGTTTTGTTTTTCCTCCCGAGGCTTTATAATAATATAGATATACCAGGGCAAGACCGCGGGAGGTGAACCATGGCAGAAGCTATTGAAGACAGGATAGTACCGGGCGGCAAGGGCAGGAAGGACGTGACGGTGGTGGTAAGCCGGAACGTGTACCCGGGGCACGAGCATGAGTACGACGACTGGGTGCGCAAGCTGGTGGCGGCCGCCAAGGAGGCGCCGGGCAACCGGGGAGTCACCATGCTGATACCGGAGCCGGGGTCGGCGGGACTGTACCACATTGTTTTGCGTTTCGCGGACGAGAAATCCGTCCACCAGTGGGAGACCTCCTACATACGCCAGAAACTGTCCCACGAGGCGGACGAGTTTTCGAGGAGGAGCCGGCAGGAAGCGACGGGCCTGGAGACATGGTTCTCCGTGCCGGAATGCCCGGAACTGGAGACTCCCCCGCGCTGGAAGATGTTCGTCGTCACCTCGCTGGCGGTGTACGTGCTCTCCGTAATCATCGTGCGGCTGCTGGAATGGATATTCGAGGGGGCGAACTTCTACCTGCTCAACATCCTGACGACCGTCCTGCTGGTGGGGATTCTGACCTGGGCGGTCATGCCGTGGCTCAGCCGTTACGTCTTCCGCAAGTGGCTTTATAAGTAAGCTCTAGCCGGGCGGGGCGGGAGGAGTGTCCAGGTGTAAAGCCTGGTGGGCTTTCTTGAGCCAGTCCGGGATGTCTATGCCCTGGGGGCATTTCTCCACGCACTCGCCGCATTCCACGCAGCTATCGGCGCGCTGTTCCTCCGGGAAAAAGGGACTGTTGTACATGAACTGCCCGGTTTTCACATCGTCGTACATGACGGCGTCGTTATAAAGCTGAAAGATGCGCGGGATATCCAAGTTGTTAGGGCACGGCATGCAATAGCGGCAGTTCGTGCAGGGCACGGGACTCAGGCTGTTATACGCCTCGCGGATTTTGTCGTAGAGCTTCAATTCGTCGGCGGTTAGATTGCCCGGCTCATAGCGGTCGGCGAGCTTGACGTTCTCGACGACCTGCTCCATGGTGCTCATGCCGCTGAGAGCGAGCGATATCTCCGGCTGGTCCCATATCCAGCGCCACGCCCACTCGACGGCTTTAAGCTGCTTCGGCGCTTCCGCGAGTACTTTAGCGACGACTTTCGGCGGTTCCTTGCTGAGCTTGCCCCCGCGCAGGGGCTCCATGACGACGATTGCCAGTCCCTTGCCGGCGGCGTACTCCACGCCGCGCCGGCCCGCCTGCTCGTTGACGTCCATGTAGTTGTACTGTACCTGGGCCAGCACCCAGTTATCGTAGGCGTCCACGATTTCCTTGAAGACGTCGTAGTCGTCGTGGAAGGAGAAGCCGAGCCGCCCGATGCGCCCCTTTGCTATTTGCCCTTCCGCCCACTTGAGCACGCCGTGGTCGCGCACGTTCTCCCAGCCTTCCCTGTTCAGGCCGTGCAGCAGGTAGAAGTCGATCATGCCGACGTCGAGCTTCTGAATCTGCTCGCCGAGAATACGGTCGAAGTCCTCCGGCTTTTCCACCATGCGCGCGGGCAGCTTGGTCACCACCTTCATCTTGTCGCGGTAGCCGTCCTTGAGGGCCTTGCCGACCAGCCTCTCGCTGTTGCCCATGTGGTACATGTAGGCGGTATCTATATAGTTGACGCCGTGGTCGGCGGCGTAGCGAATCATGCGTATGGCTTCCGGCTCGTCGATTTTCGCCTGGTCTTCCCCGATGGTGGGCAGGCGCATGGCGCCGAAGCCCAGCTGCGATACCTCCCAGTCCAGGCTGCCGAACTTGCGATATTTCATAATTCTCTCCCCTGCGGTGCGGTCTTGCGGGCGAGGCGATATATCGTGATAGCCCTTATATTAATTGTGCCATGTTTTATTTTGAGATGCAAACGTGGGGAGTGATTTATTATACCTCACCCCCTTTGTCCCCCTCTCCTGGCAAGGCGTCCCGCAGGAGAGGGGGAAGAAATTAGAAAGAGGGGCTGCGCCCCTCTTAAACTCCCCTTTTAGGTGAACATATTATAGCTCTTGCTTTAATGGTGTATAATGACAGCAAAAGCGTGCCGGAGATGGGGATAATGAAGACGAACGTTCTTTATTTTGGGGACAACCTGGAAATACTGAAAAACCGCGAGTACTTCCCGGACGAGTGCGTCGACCTGATATACCTCGACCCGCCGTTCAACAGCAAGAAGGACTACAACATTCTTTTCAAGGAAAGCGGGGGCGTGGAGAGCGAAGCGCAGATACAGGCGTTCACGGACAGCTGGCACTGGACGCAGAGCGCGCAGGACACGTACCAGGACGTGGTGATTAACGGGCCGGAAAAGGTAGGTAAGCTGATAGGGGCGCTGCACGAAGCGCTGGGGAACAACGACGTAATGGCGTACCTGGTGATGATGACGGCGCGGCTGATAGAGCTGCACCGGATATTGAAGAGCACCGGCTCGCTGTACCTGCACTGCGACCCCACCGCCTCCCATTATTTAAAGCTGGTGCTGGACCAGATATTCGGGCCGGTGAACTTTAGAAATGAGATTGTGTGGAAGAGGACAACAGCACATAATGACCCCAGTCGATTTGGACGGATTCACGATGTTATACTTTTTTATTCAAAATCTAAAAATTTTATTTGGAATGCTCAATTTATTCAACGAAATATAAAATCCGAGGAGTCACATTACAGACATGTAGATACTCAAGGTCGAAAATATATGGAAGATAACATTACCGCTCCAAGTCATGGTTCTTCCAGCGGACAATACGAATGGCATGGGAAAACGCCTCCTTCAGGAAGGATGTGGTCATATACTAAAGAGAATATGGAGCGTCTCGAAGCAGAGGGGCTATTAATTTATACTAGAAATGGAATGCCTCGCTTAAAAAAATACCTTGATAATCTACCTGGTATGCCTGCCCAATCAATATGGTCTGATATTCCTCCAATAAACTCACAGGCAAATGAACGCCTTGGCTATGAAACCCAGAAACCCCTCGCCCTGCTGGAACGCATCATTCAGGCAAGCTCCAACGAAGGGGATATAGTCCTCGACCCGTTCTGCGGGTGCGGGACGGCGGTGGTGGCGGCGCAGAAGCTGAACCGTAAGTGGATAGGCATAGACGTCACCCACCTGGCAATCGCCCTCATGCGCAACCGGCTCAAGGACAGCTTCGATATCGAAGCGGAGGTCATCGGCGAGCCTAAAGACCTGTCCGGGGCGAAAGCCCTCGCCGCGGAAGACCGCTACCAGTTCCAGTGGTGGGCATTGAGCCTCGTTAAAGCCCGGCCGGTGGGCGATAAAAAGAAGGGGGCGGACAAGGGGATAGACGGGGTAATCCCGTTCATCGACGACCCCAAAAGCAAACCCAGGCGGGTGATAGTGCAGGTAAAGAGCGGGCATGTGGGCGTTAAAGACATCCGCGAGCTTACGACCGTCGCCGCCAACGAAGCTATCGGTATACTGATTACGCTGGAGCCGCCCACCGGGCC